>NZ_BAAANS010000010.1:0-176111 GCF_039529925.1 Kitasatospora saccharophila
CGTCCCACCGCCGCCACCACTGCTACACGCAGTGAGCACCACCATGGAAGCGGCCGCGACGGCCAGCCATCCTCTGCGCATCTCGCTCATCCTTCACGCTGATCGTTCGTGTGACACGGGGGAAGCGACAGCCGACAGGACGTGACCGACCTTCCAGGCTGCTCGGCTGCTTAACGTAGACGTCACATCCCGGCCATGTCCATAGAGCGGTCAACATTGATATCCATGAGTTTTGTTGCCGAACAAGGCTCTATTTACTAAAACTTTGCTTAACGAGATGGGCGATCAGGTTCGTTATCGGACCGCGACCGAGAATCGCTGGACAACGTTGTCAATGCGAGCCAGAATCACCGGGTACGACCCGGCAGCGCCCTGCCCAGCACCGTGGCGCTCCCCTGCCACACTTGCGGAGACGTCACAATGAGTTACGACATGGTCGGTACCGCCGTCGCATCCGGGCCCCTCGGGTCCGCCCCGGACGGCGCCCCCGGGTCCGGCCCGCTGATCGCCGCCCTCGACATCGGCGGCACCAAGATCGCCGGCGGACTGGTCGACCCCGGCGGCACCCTGCACCACCAGCTCCAGGTGCCCACCCCCGCCGACGGCGACCGGCACGAGCTGATGACCGCCGTCGACCACGTCCTGGACGACCTCGCCCGCCACCCCCGCTGGCAGCAGGTCCGCGCCCTCGGCATCGGCAGCGCCGGGCCCGTCGACACCGCGCGCGGCACGGTCAGCCCGGTCAACATCCCCGGCTGGCGCGAGTTCCCGCTCCGCGACGAGACCGCCCAGCACCCCGCCGTCGCCCGGCTGCCGATCACCCTCGGCGGCGACGCCGTCGCGATGACCGCCGCCGAACACTGGCAGGGCGCCGCCCGCCCCTACCGCAACGCCCTGTGCCTGGTCGTCTCCACCGGCGTCGGCGCCGGACTCGTCCTCGACGGCACCCTGCACACCGGCACCACCGGCAACGCCGGCCACCTCGGCCACATCACCGTCGACTACAACGGCCGCCCCTGCCCCTGCGGCTCACGCGGCTGCCTCGAAGGACTCGCCTCCGGCACCGCCATCGCCCGCACCGCCGCCGAACTCGGCTGGACCCCCGGCCCCGACGGCGACACCACCGCCGGCGCCGTCGCCCGCGCCGCCCGGGACGGCGACCCGCTCGCCCTCACCGCCTTCGACCGGGCCGCCCGCGCCCTCGCCGCCGGCATCGCCGCCACCGCCACCCTGGTCGAACTCGACGCGGCCGTCATCGGCGGCGGCGTCGCCAAGGCCGGACCCGTCCTGTTCGAACCCCTGGCCCGGCACCTCACCGACTACGCCACCCTCTCCTTCACCCGCCACCTCACCCTCCACCCCGCCCGCCTCGGCACCGACGCCGGCCTGATCGGCGCCGCCGCCCTGGCCCGCCACCACCTCCCCGCCCACCACTGACACCCGCCCCGACCCCCGGGCCGCCCACACCCGCCGGACCCTCCCGCCCGCGCGCCGGAGTCCGCCGGGGGCAGGCGGCCCGGCCGCGTTCGCTTCAGCCGGCGGGCGGGTGCTCCGGCGGACCGGGCGGGTGCTCCGGCGGACCGGGCGGGCGTTCCGGCGGACCGGGCGGGCGTTCCGGCGGGCCGGGCGGACGTTCGGGGTCGGGCGCCGGGCGGGTCCAGAGCGTGAGGTCGCTGCTGGTGGCGACGGCGAGGGTGCGCCCCGACGGGGAGAAGCCGGCGGCCCGCAGCTCCGAGTGCTCGGAGTGGAAGACGTGCCACCACTGCTCGCCGTGCGGCCCGTCGTGCGGCAGGCCGCCGTCCACGGACAGCAGGACGCGGTGGTTCGGCCACTCGGGACTGACCACCTCCAGCGTCCAGCCGTCCCGGGTGCTGGTGTGCAGGCCGCCGCCGAAGAGCCCCGCGATGCGCACCCGGGTCCCGGCGAGCGGGCCGAGCCCCGGGCAGGAGAGGTCCGGCTCCGCGTCCGGGGTGCTGCCGTCGGGATCGGGGTCGCGGTCACGGGCGATCTTCTCGCCGGTGGCGGCGTCGAAGAGCCCGTGGCCACCGGCGGAGACCACCATGACGAGGTCGCGGCCGTCGTCGGGAGCGGACGCGAAGCCGATCCCGAGCAGCCCGCCGATCGGGGTGCGCCGGTCCACCACCGGCTGCCAGGGGGCGGGCGGCGCGAGGACGGGAACGGACCGGAAACGCTCCCGCAGGCGCTGCTGGTGGTCGGAGATCAAGGTGGGCTCCTCACCTCGGCGGAACGTCGACCGACCGAAGGCGACGACGGGAATCGTGCCAGACCCGGGCGCGGACGCCGCCGACGCCCCTCACCCACCACCGCCGACGCCCTCCGCACCGCGCTCGCCCTCGTCGAAGGGCTCGCACCGCTCAGCACCGCTCAGCCCCGCCTCGGGCCGACCGCCCCGGTCACGGCGCCCGCCACCACGCACCGTCACCGTCACCGCCGCCGAGCGCCGCCGCGCACCGGTTCTCCCGGTAGTCGGCGCCCCCGGACCACGGCGGACGGGCCCGGACCCGGGCCGCCACGTCCGGGTCCAGCAGGCGCCGGGCCTCCTCCGGGGCGGCCCAGCGCCACTCCGCCCACTCCCCCGCCCGCAGGACGATCCGGTCGGTCTCGGCGCTGCTGAGCATCGGCCCGCTCCACAGGAACACCAGCCCGTCCGGCGCCCCCGGGCGGCGGGCCTGCGCCCACTCCACCCCGAGCAGGTCGTCCAGCAGCAGGTCGAACACCAGCCCCAGCCCCCTCCGGACCCCGCGCCGGACGGCGTCCAGCGGCGACTCCCCCGCCCCCGCCGCACCGCCCGGCAGCTGCCAGTCCCCGGCCCCCGGGCCGCGCACCAGCAGCAGCCGCGAACCCGGGTCGGTGCACAGGACGTACGAGGTGACCGGACGCCCGGGCACGTCACCCACCGAGCGCCCCGGACGCCTCGCCGCCCGGCAGGCCCGCCGCGCCCGCCGCGCCCGAACCGTCCGGGCCGTCCGAGGAGAGCGCGTCCAGGGCGGACCAGTCCGGGAAGGGTCGGCCCGGCCACTCACCGGACGGCTCCTCGCGGAACGGCTCCTCGCGGGGCGGCCGGACCAGCGGCGGGTGCAGCAGCCCCGGGCTGCCGGCCATCAGGTGGTCGAGGTCGCCGCTCGCCAACGCGTCGCGCAGGCCCGCGAGTTCGTCCCGGGTGAGGAAGACGACCTGCCCCCGGTCCTCGATGTGACCGAGCGCGATCCGGCCGTCCTCCGCCTCCGCCAGCACGATCCCGCGGATCTCCTCCTCCGCGTCCACCACGGTCGCCTCCCAGTGCAGGCCGTACACGCCGTGGGGGTAGTACTCCACCAACTCGCTCACCGCAGGCCCCCGTTCAGCACCGACGCGCCGCCGACCTCGGCCCACACGTACTCCCCGTGCTGCGACCGCCGGTGCCCGTACCGGTCCGCCCGCCCCAGCTCCGCCAGCACCGCCATCGCCAACTCCTCGTCGTGCAGCCCCCGCACCCGCACGGACACCCGCACCGCCCCCTCGGACTTGCCCGACGTCACCGAGGGCCGGTCCCCCGTCAGCCGGCCCAGCCGCTCCGCGATCTCGTCCACCCGCTCCGAGTCCGGTCCGGAAATCATCCTCTGATGAAGCGTCATGTTTGGTTCTCCGCACTGCTGTTCGCCCTGGGCGACTGTCACTTTCTGTGCCTCCATCCTCACCATTCGGCGCTACCCTTGGGAAGCGGAAGAGAGTTGGCCGCTGGAGTGGCAATTTCTCCGCAGGTCAGCGCAAGCACCGCGCCCGGGCACGAGACGCCACGGCGGAAGGGGAGACATGGGCTGGCCATCACGCAAGGTGAACCCGCACAAGAGCATGCGGCACTACTACGGCTCCGAAGCGCAGCTGATGCGGACGAAGCGAGGGTGGTCCCTGGCCAAACTCGCGGAGGAAGTCCACTTCTCCACCAGCACGTTGTCGCGGGTGGAGAACGGCGACATCAAGGTGCCCAACGGCCTCTCCGAACTCCTCGACCAGGTCTTCGAGACGGACGGCTTCTTCAGCCGGATCCTCCCGCTGGCCAGGCAGGAAGCGCACCCGGCGAAGTATCAGGAGATTCTGGCAACAGCTGACCAGGCCGTGCTGGATGAGTCCTACAGCCCGATCATTCACGGCCTGCTCCAGACCCCCGCGCATGCTTGGCACCTACTCCGCGCAGGCCACCCGTACCTCTCGGACGAGGAGATCAAGGAACGCGTAAAGGCCCGACTGGGACGGCAGTTGCGGCTGCGCAGCCAGGAGTGCCGGTACTCGTTCATCCTGGACGAGTCCGCCCTTCGTCGTCAGATCGGCACGCGGGAGGAGATGGCGGAGCAACTGCAGGTGCTGCTGGACGTTGCGCGGTTGCCCAACGTGGAACTCCAGGTATTGCCGTTCTCCGCTGGTGCCCACTCCGAGTACGCCTCGCTGTGGCTGCTGACGACGCCGGACGGTGAGCGGCTCGCCTACGAGGAGAGCAGTCGCACCGGCATCGTCTTCGAGGAAACGCACGAGGTCACGGAACGGCAGGCACTCTACAATCGGCTGCGGGCTCAGGCTTTGTCGTACGAGGAGACCGAGCTCTCGATCAGATCCACGCTGGAAGGATAGCCCCCGATGCAGCCCAAGGTTTCCCTCACCTCCACCGACCCGTGCTCGTGGCGGAAGAGCACCCACAGCAATGGTGACGGCGGCGGGTGTGTCGAAGTGGACGACGCCCACCCGGGCCACGTCCGCGACTCCAAAGACCCCAGCGGGCCCGTCCTCACGTTCGCCCCGGCCGCCTGGGCCGCCTTCGTCGCCGCCACCAGCACCGGCGAGTTCGGCACCGTCTGACCTTCCGCAGGCTGCTCCGGCCCCGCCCCGCCCTCACCGGCGGGCCGGGGCCGCTGTCGTCCCCGGCCCGCCCGCCCCGGCTCAACATCGGCAGAAGGCGCCCCCGAACGCTCCCGCGCACCCTACGATCTGATGGCGGCTCAGGGAGTATTGCCGCAACGCGCCCTGGCCTCCCGTCCGCTCCCGCGGGCGAAGCACGTGATTTCGCTGGTCCTTGCGGAAACACTGAGCTGGGTGACGGTCCGGCCGTCGCCGGCGCAGACCAGGCCGATGACCCGCCGGATCGTGGCGGCGCTCGGCGCGACACGTACGCCAGGTGCGCCCACGACGCGCGCCGAGGCGGGCCGGCGACCACCGCGGAGGCGGCGATCCCGCAATACCGTCCAGAACGGACGACTTGGCAAGATCACCCCGTTCAACCGGAGCTTCGATGCATTCGTGACGGCCCGGCCCGAACTCCTCGCACCGCCACGACCAGCGGACTCACATACTGATGGCAAATTTTAAACAGCCTTTGCACATCGAACCCGATATATCCGTTGACGACCATTCTGGTCCACAGTAAGGTCTGAATTATCGACTTTCTGTGCACCCTCGGCGCGCTGGGGAATAATTCAACGGGGGATGAAGCGTGAGAATTAGGCGTTCCATAACGGCGTTAACGTTCTTGGCAATGGCCGGTAGCGCGATGACAGCAGGGGCGCCTGTCGCAACTGCCAAAACCATGACCGTTGAAGAGTTTTCCAAGCTTTCGCTCGCGCAGCAAACGAAAATCCTCACTCCGTTGCGGGCTATCGCTAACGCCCTCGGCGACCAGGGGCGCGGCAAGCATGCAGACACCTATGGGAGCCTTGTGATCGACGCGCCGGCTGGATCGGTGACGCTCTTCGCTACGGACGACAGCAAGGCATCCAGCCTTATCGCCGATGCAAAGCAGGAGCACCCCGAAATCAATACCGGACTCATCAAGGTCGCCAAGGCCGCTCATACCCGAACCGAGCTGGAGTCGGCCCGCAACAAGATCCTCACCGATATCGACGCGAAGAAGATCACCTTCCCGATCTACTCGATCTCGCTCAGCGGGGATGCAAGTGGCCTGGAGGTCACTACGGGCAAGTCGAGCGCCTCCGGTTCAGGAGCGGCCGCCCTGGCCCCGAACGCCCAGACCACCTCGGCGGACCAGGTGAAGACGGCTCTTGGTGGCAGTGTCAACGTCAACCTCGTTGAAGGTGCCCCCCTGCACACCAACGAATGGCGGTGGAACGACTCCGCGCCGTACGTAGCAGGTGACTACGTCGGCGACACCTCCGGCCACCGCTGCACCACCGGTGCCGCCGTCTACAACGGCACCGGAGACTGGATCCTCACCGCATCTCACTGCTTCCCCCCAAACGACGCAGCTTGGGGGAACAGCGACCAGGACCCCAACCACGACCTGCGTTACTGGTCCCAAGGGAACTACGTGGGCCAGGTCACCAACGTGAACACCTGGTGGGACATGGAAGCACTCTGGACTCAAAAGTCCGGCGGTCAGGGCGCAGTCTCCCTGGAGGCTGACCAGCCATGGGGGCGGTACTACCCCGTAACCAGTGTCCAGTACTCCTACAAGGGCGACTGGGTCTGTCAGGACGGCGTCACCGCATACTTCACCGGTCAGGGCGTCCCCTGTGGAATCCAGGTCACCGATGACGACACCACCTGGACGCCCGATGCACCGTTCTGGTGGGACAACACCCGCCATACCTCACGAGGTGTCTGCGGCTACGCCTCCGGCTACGGAGCAGACCACGGCGACTCCGGGGCACTCGTGTTCACCGTCGAGGGCGACAACCGCCAGGCCCGCGGCAGTGTCTCCGCCGGAAGCGACGTCCATCACGTCTGTTGGACCGAGACGAAGGACTATCTCCAGGCCGTTGGCGTGTTCCTGTCCCCCTACGTCTGAACCGGCTCCACCGGCTGACCAGTGATACCCGCGGGGCCTCCACGCCGGAACCGGTGGAGGCCCGCCCGCGTCCAATCGCCCACCTGGGCACGGAGGAGCTACCCGTGAACCGCTACCGCACCGCGTTCGCCGCAGCGACCTGCATCGTCGTGCTGAGCGTACTGACCGCCTGCGCGTCCACCGGCAAGGCCGCGGGAACGGCCGCAAGCGCCACCACGGCTACAGGCCGAGTCGACGCCGTCACCTACACCACCCTTCAGAACCTCGAATCCGCTCTCGGCGAGCAGGGGCGCGGATCGTACAAGGACGTCTTCGGCGACCTCGAACTGGACGATCACGGTGGTGTCGTCAAGCTCTACGCCACCGACGATGTGCGGGCTCGCGGCATGGTCAAGGCAGCGGCGGATGCCCATCCCGGAATCGATGCCGCCAAGGTCGTCATCATCAAGTCCAAGTACGCACGGAAGGACGTCGACCCTGTCATCAAGAAGATCGGCGACGCCGCCCAGGCCAAGACCCTTCCCTACGTCGTCTACACCGCGCAGATGGCGCCCCGAGCATCCGGGATCGAGGTCACCACCGACAAGGGCGGAGCTGCGTCTACCGCACTGAAGGATGCGCTTGCTGCACTCGCCGATGGCATTCCAGTCACCGTAGCCGAAGGACCGGAGCTCCAGAACTTGCCGGCCACGACCGAGCCGCTGCCTGCCACCATGTCACCGCATAACTGAGCCATTTCAGAGCAGTCGCCGATTGGGTGACGTCCCGGCGGTCGAGATGAGGGCAGAACGAACGAGGCTCCCGGGCGGTTGAACGAGATGCCTCACGCCTCAACCAACCAGCCAGGAAGCCTCGTTGGTAACCCATCCGGACCCGTGGGCCGAGGGCTACGGCAGCGAGCCACCCTTTTGATGTTCTCCATCCTGGAAGGCGCCAAATTCGGGCCCGTCCGGCCGCACCGTGGCCCTGTCTGGCTGCCCGGCTATTCAGGCCAACGAACGCGCATGTCCCAAAGCGGCTTCCTGTCGAGCACCTGTACATGCAGGGGCGTCTCAAAGTCCCGGTGATCATGTGAGTCCGCTGGTCGTGGCGGTGCGAGGAGTTCGGGCCGGGCCGTCACGAATGCATCGAAGCTCCGGTTGAACGGGGCGACCTTCCCAAGTCGCCCGTTCTGGACGGTATTGCGGCATCGCCGCCTCCGCGGTGGTCGCCGGCCCGCCTCGGCGCGCGTCGTGGGCACACCGGGCGTACATGTCGCGCCGAGCGCCGCCACGATCCGGCGGGTCATCGGCCTGGTCTGCCCCGGCGGCCTGGCCGACCTGACCGCACCCGACCCCGCCCGTTGGCGCAAGAGCTCGTACAGCAACGGCAACGGCGGCGACTGCGTCGAGGTGGACGACGCCTGCCCCGGCCGCGTCCACGACTCCAAGGACCCCGGCGGGCCCGTCCTCACCTTCGCCCCCGCCACCTGGGCCGCCTTCGTCACCGCCACCAGCAGCGGCCGGTTCGATACCCCCTGAGCTGCCCGCGGGGCGCTACGCCCCGGCGCGCGCCAGCACATCGGTGACGACGAAGCCGGCCACGCCCAGCAGGGGCAGTGCGGTAGCGAGGAGCAGGCTCCCGCTGAGGCGGTGGAGGATCCGTCGGCGCGGCCGCGGGCCGGGGGCCAGTCCGAGGCGGGTCCGCGCGTGTTCGGTGACCTCGACCGCGAGGTGGTCGGGTCGCGACGGGGCGCTCTCGACGGCCTGGCGCACCGCGCGGTCGATCTCCTGCTGCGCTTTCCCCACCACCAGGCGCACGCCGTACGCGTCCTGCAGGCGCAGTTCGTCGATGATCCCGCCCCAGCGGTCCCTGGCCTCCAGGCGGCGGACCCTGGTCAGCCGGTTCAGGTCCAGCGTGCGCGTGCCGCTCAGCGTGCGGCTGGTCAGCGACCGTCCTTCCGGCCCGGTGGCGAGGTGGACCCGTCCGCTCGGCCCGACCCCGTACCCGTAGTGGAGGGGCAGGAGGACCGCACTCGCGAGGACCCCGACGACCAGCGACACGAACAGGTAGGACTCACCCAGCAGGTGGGTCCGCAGCAGCAGCCCGTCGGCGACCACGACGGCGGCCCACAGGCCCACCACGGTCGCGGCCGCCCGCCGCGCGCGCCGGGCACAGACCGCCGGCTCCACCAGGGCCGGTGGCCACCCGCGCCGCCGACCGCCCAGCAGCCGGCCCGGCCGTCCGCGCCCCCGCGCCGACGCCCGCCCCGCCCGTTCCCCCGCCACCCTCGATTTCGGCACGCCCGGAGGCTACTCCTGTCCGGCTCCCCGCTGAAGGGGCTACGGCCGTGACGCAGCGAACGGCCCGCGCGGCCCCGGCCGGGAGGCCCCGGCCGGCGGGGCGTCGACCGTGCGCCGCTACCGGAGGCTCTTCGCCCAGTCGCCCTTGAAGAGGTAGGCCCGGCCGTCCTCGAACCGCTTGATCCCGCCGGGAACGACGTCCCCGTGGTACGGGTACTGCTGCGTCACCGCCGCCAGCAGGAACTGCAGGAAGCCGCCCTCGAACACGTCCCACTCCCGCATCGAGTGGTACTTGGCGACGACCGGCCAGCGGTCCGGGTCCGGGCCGCGCATCAGCCAGAAGAAGTGGTCGGAGTTGTAGTTGTTGCCCCAGTACAGCAGCCCGCCCTCGGCCGGGAACAGCGGGTACGGGCACTCCTCGTGGTCCCCCTCCCGGTAGCACTCGGCCAACCAGGCGCAGTACCCGTAGGGCGTCGTCGTGCCGTACAGGAAGCCCTCGAAGCCGGGCGGTACCGAGGCGCGGAGATCGGGCGGTTCGGCCGGGGTGAAGACGTGCAGCTCGTCGCTGATGCTGACCGCCCCGTACCGGTCGACGAACGCCCGGAAGTCGGCGGGCAGTTGGAACCCGATCGCCCCGGGGCAGAGCTCCCACGGAACCGGCACCACGCCGCCCGCCGGCGGCGGCCCGATCACCGCGCCGAGCCGGTCCAGCAACTCCTCGACGCCCACGTCCACGTCCGCTCCCCTCGGTCCGTCCGTACCCGCCGGAGGGTAGCCGCCCGCAGTGACACCGCAGGCGGCCGGGCGGCCCCGCTCAGCCCTTCGGCTCGCTCAGGACGCAGAACTCGTTGCCCTCCGGGTCGAGGAGGGTCACCCAGTGCTGCCCGTCCTGCACCCCGTCGACCCGCCGGGCCCCCAGGGCGAGCAGCCGGGCGACCTCGGCCGCCTGGTCGTCGGGCCGGAAGTCGGGGTGGAGCCGGTTCTTCACCGTCTTGCCCTCGGGAACGCCCACGAAGAGCAGCCCCGGCAGCCGGTCCGGCTCGGGCCGGATCTCGATGATCTCCTCGTTCTCGTCGACCACCACCCAGCCGAGCGCCTCGGCCCACCAGTGCCCGAGCGCGATGGGGTCGGCGGAGTCGACCATGATCTGTTCCCATTCGAGTGCCATGGGCACGAGCATAAACAGCGCCGACCAGCCGCCCGACCTGGGCCGACGCCCCGGAACACCCCGCAGCAGGCGACCGGCCCCGGACCGGAACGGCGACCCTCAAGGCGATGGCAGGTAGCCCGGGGGAAGCTCGACTCCCGTGCCGGCGCGCAGCCGTTCCATGTCCCGGCGGTCCTTGTCCGTGGCCTGGTAGCCGAGATGGCACCGCACCTGCGTGGCCGCGTCGACACACAGGACCCGGCGCCCGCCGATGGTCCCGGTCACCGGCGCCGGGTAGTGGAACCGTTCACCGCCCGGGAGTTGCTGCTGTCCGCCTTCGCGGAGCGAGCCGAGCACGGGGTGCAGGTCGATCTCCCGACCCGCCCCGTCCGCGACGGCCAGCGCGGTGGGAAGCCGGTCCCGCAGCACCTCCGTGAACCCGGCTCCGGCCAGCGCGTCCCGCACCACGTCGAGCTGGTCCGACAGGACCACCAGATCGAGATCCGAATGCATCCGGGTCGTCTCCCCGACCAGGGCGTCCACACCCCAGCCGCCGTCCACCCAAGCCGCCGCCCCCGCACCCTTGAGCAGGTCCAGCACTTCGAGCACATCGGATTCATTCAGCACCAGAACATTCTGGCAGCCTGCCGGTGGCTCATGGCCGAGCAGTGCCACGGCTGGCTCCGGCGTTCTCCCGGACGATCTCGACCGGGCGCTCTACACCCCTGCTCGGTCGGGCGCGCGGCGGGGTGCCGCGCGGCCGTTCCGGGGTCCGGTGGAGGTGCCGGGGTGTCAGGACTCCTGGCGACGGCGGCGGGTGACCACCAGGGCTCCGGCGCCGAGGGCGATGGCCGCCGCGCCGGTGGCGGTGACGCCGGCGAGCGGGGTGCCGGGGCCGGTGAAGGCCAGCTGCGTGTCGGTCTCGGTGCCGGTGGTGGTGGCGGTGGTGGTGCTCGTCGTCGTACCGGACGTGGTGGTGGTCGTGGTGGTCAGACCGGCCTGGCTGACGTCGCCGCCGTCCGGGCCCGTCCCGGCGTTGCCGCCCGTACCCGCGTCCGTGCCGCCGTCCTTGCCATGGTCCGTCCCGCCGCCCGTGCCGTTCTCCTGCGCGGCCGCCCGGTCCCGCTCCTGGGCCTCCTTGAGACCCGTGGTCAGGAACGCGCGCAGTTCCTCCAGGGTGCCGTCGGTCAGCAGCTGGTTCACGACCTTGCGGACCTCGGGGCCGTTGACCGCCATCGCCTGGGTGGCCTGGATCCGGAAGTCGTCCATCAGGCGCCAGTGCGTCTCGCCCAGGAACCCGGCGATCGCCTCGTCGTCGCCGCCGTCCAGCACCGAGAGCGCCAGGGTGCGCAGCCCGCCGCTGATGAGCGGGTCCTCGGCGAACTGGGAGAGCTTGACGCGGTTGTTGTCGGCGGTCAGCGCCGGGACGGTGACGTTCAGGAAGTGCTCGATCGCCTCCGGGCTGCCGTCGTTGAGCGCCTCCTGGGCCGCCTTCCGGATCGGGCCGTCCCCGGACTCGCTCATGATCTGGGTGGCCCGGAGGTTGTCGTCGTGGATGACCACGGTCAGCTCGACGTCGAGGAAGTGCTGGATCTGCTCGGCGGTGCCGGCCTGCGCCTTCTTCACCGTCTCGTAGTAGTGGGCGTAGTGGCCCGACTCGGCGAGCGCCGCCGCCAGGCGGGCCCGCAGCGCGGCCTCGTCCAGCACCGGCGCGGCGGGGGCCTCCGGCGCGGCGGGGCTCTCCGGCGCGGCGGGGCTCTCCGGCGCGGCGGGCTGCTCGGCGGGCGCGGCGGGCTGCTCGGCGGGCGCGGCGGGGGCAACGGGCTGTTCGGCGGGCGCAGCGTCCGGCGCGGACTGGCCGGTCGGGGTGGTCGGGGCGGTCTCGGCCATCGCCTGTGCGGTGCCGAGGACGGTGGGTGCGGAGACGGCTGCGACGAAGACGGCAGCAGCGATCGACCGGCGAATGCTCAAAACTCCCCCAGAGAAGGTGGTACGCGCGGGAGCCGCCACCGTGGTCAAGCGGTCACACGGCAGCGGCGGGCGGAAGGGATCGTACCGGAACCTTACGTACAGTCATAACGTCTTGTTTTCAAACTCTTTGTCAACGAATTCCCGGTACGGAACCCGTCAGTCGACGGTCCGCCGGTAGCCGCCGGGAGGTAGCCCGTACGCGCGCTTGAACGCGTGGGCGAAGGCGAACTCGGAGGCGTGGCCGACCCGGGCGGCGACGGACCGCAGGGGTGCTTCGGTCGTCCGCAGCAGGCGGGCCGCCGTGGCCATCCGCCACCAGGTCAGGTAGCCGAGGGGCGGCCGGCCGACCGTCGCGGTGAAGCGCCGGGCGAACGCGGTCCGGGACAGGCCCGCCCGCGCGGCGAGTTCGGCCACCGTCCAGGGGGCGGCCGGGTCGCGGTGGAGGGCGTGCAGGGCGGCGGCGACCGCCGGGTCGTTCAGGGCCGCGGCCCAGCCGGGGGTGCTGCCGTCGGCGGGCTGCTCGGCGAGCCAGACCCGCAGGACGTACACCAGGAGCGCGTCGAGGAGCGCGGGGACGAGCGTGCCCGAGCCCGACCGCCGATCACCCGTCTCGGCCGCCAGGAGCCGTACCGCCGCGTGCAGTTCGGGGCGGCGGCCCGGCTCCGCCCGCAGGTGGATCAGGTCGGGCAGGGTGCGCAGCAGGGGGTGGACGCGGGTCGGGTCGAGCCGGTAGGCGCCGCAGAGCAGCACGGTGGCCGGGGAGTCGGACGTCGAGGGATCGGACGGCGGTGGGTCGGGCGGCCGGGGCGGGTGGGGGCCGTCGGGGTCGCAGGCGGGGGCGGCGGGCGCGGTCCCGGGGCTGTCGGCCAGCGTGTGCCCGGTGCCGTGCGGGAGGAACAGCACGTCGCCCGCGCCCAGTTCGACCGGTTCCGCGTGAGGGGACAGCAGCTGGCAACTGCCCGCCAGGACCACCTGGAAGCCCGCCGATCCCGGCACCGAGGCGAACTGCTGCCGCCACGGGGCGTGCAGGCGCAGCTGCGCCGACCGGGGGTCGCCGGTCCGCGCCACCGTGATCACCTCGCTGAGCACGTCCACGGGAGGAGGCTACGGGAGGAGGCCACGGGCGGGACGACCGCGCATGAACGGGGTGCTGCGGCGCATGAATCGTCCCCCCGGGCAGCCGTAGTTTTCCCGGCATGACGAAGACGACGACGATGAGAGCCGCCCGCCTGCACGCGTTCGGCGACGCCTCCGTGATCCGCCACGACGAGGTGCCGCGCCCGCGCCCCGGCGCCGGGGAGGTGCTGCTCCGGGTCGCGGCGACCTCGTTCAACCCCACCGAGGCCGCACTGCGCGCCGGACTGCTGCAGTCCTTCCTGCCCGTGCGGCTGCCGTACTCGCCGGGCTGGGACGTGGCCGGCACGGTCGAGGAACTCGGTCAGGAGGCACGGGGGTTCGCCGTCGGCGACCGGGTCGTCGGCTGGCTGGAGGAGGCCGGGGCGGCGGCCGAGTACGTCCGGGCGCCGGCGGCGCGGCTGGTCCCGGCGCCGCGGTCGGTTCCGCTCGCGCACGCCGCGGCCCTCCCGCTGGCGGGCCTGACGGCCTGGCAGGCGGTGGTCGAGCACGGGCGGGTCGCCGCCGGGCAGCGGGTGCTGGTCAACGGCGCGGGCGGCGGGATCGGCGGTTTCGTCACCCGGCTCGCCAAGCACGCCGGGGCCGAGGTGTTCGCCACGGCCTCGGCCCGCAGCGCGCGGGCCGTGCGGCGGCAGGGCGCGGACCACCTGATCGACCACACCGCCGGGCCGGTCGCCGCGGCGCTCGACCACCCGGTGGACACCCTGTTCAACCTCGTTCCGCTCGCCCCGCCCGCTGCCGCCGCGCTGACCCCCGCGGTGCGGCCGGGCGGACTGGTCGTCTCGGTCACCGGCCCGATCGAACCGCCCGCCACCACCGGAATCCGCTCGGTGCACGTCACCGCCCGCAACGACCCGGCCCAACTGGCGGCCCTGGTCCGCCTCGTCGACGCGGGCACCCTCGTCCTCGACATCAGCGCCTCGTACCCGCTGTCCGACCTCGCGGAGGTCCACCGCCGCAGCGAGGCCGGCCGCCTCCGCGGCAAGGTCCTCGTCGTCCCCTGAGCCCCGTCCCCTGAGACCGCCCGCGCCGCCGGTGCCGCCGGGACCGCCCGCGCCGCCTGGCACGGGTTCAGCTGAGGCCGGGTGCGTTCCTCCGGTCCGCCCGGCTGAGCACCTGGGGCGCACCCGCACGAACGGCGCTGGTGCTCGCCGCGAACGAGGTTCCGGGCGCCAGGCCGGAGACCAACTCGTCGAGCTCCCTGGAGGAGCGCCGGGCGAGCGCCTCGATCTTCTTGTGCAGGGCTCACCCCACCCCCTCGCGGTCGGCTCCCAGCTGCCCAACAGCCCACCGCCTCCAGCGTGTTGGCGATGCGGAACGGCACCTACAGCGCGAGCTTGAACCCTTCGTGGCTGCGCGCGAAGCCCAGGGCGGCGTAGAAGCGGTGCGCGTCCGCACGCTCCTTGTCGCTGGTCAGCTGCACCAGCGCGCAGCCGCGCGAGCGCGCCCGGGTGACGGCGTGCGCCATCAGGGTCCGGCCGAGTCCGGCGCCGCGCCGGTCCGCGCGGATCCGCACCGCCTCGACCAGGGCCCGTTCGGCGCCGCCCTTGCCCAGCCCCGGGATGTACGTCGCCTGCAGGCAGCCCACCACCGCGCCGGCGCCGTCCAGCAGGACCAGCACCTCGTTGCGCGGGTCCGCGTCGATCGCCGCGAAGGCCCGCTCGTACGCCTCCGTCACCACGACCGTCGTTGGGTCCACCACCGCCTCCTCGTCGGCGAGCAGGGCGAGCACCGCGGGCAGGTCGGCCCGGGTCGCGGGGCGCAGGACGTGGGCGGGCGCGGGCGCGGGACCGGTGGCAGCGGACATGGCACGGACCCTAACCGGCCCCGCACCGGCGGGTTCCGGGACGGTCCGGGCCGGGGTCGGCCGGACGGTCCGGGCCGGGGTCGGCCGGACGGGCGGGCGGGTCAGACGCTCGTGACGGCGGTGCCGGCCGCCTCGAACGCGGCGAGCTCCTCGGCGGGGGCGTCGGTGTCGGTGACCAGGGCGTGCAGGCTCGTGGCGGGGGCGACCCGGGCGAAGGCGGTGCGGCCGAGCTTGCCGCTGTCGGTGGCCACGACGGTGCGGCGGGCGGCGGCGATCGCGGCCTTCTTCACGGTGGCGTCGTCGAGGTCGTAGGCGGTCAGCCCGTCGGCGGCGCTCAGGCCGCAGCAGCCCAGGACGGCGGTGTCGAAGCGCAGGGCGGAGATCGAGGCGAGCGCGAGCGGGCCGGTGAGCGCGCCCTCGGTGGCGCGGGGCTGTCCGCCGGGGACGAGCAGGGTGGCCGGTCCGGGGGCGTCGCCGAGGACGTGGACGGCGGGCAGCGACAGCGGCATCACGGTGACGGGGCGCTCGCGCAGCAGCCGGGCCACCTCCAGGCAGGTGGTGCCGCTGTCGAGCAGCACGCTCTCGCCGTCGGCGATCAGCGCGCAGACCGCGGCGGCGATCCGGCGCTTGGCCTCGACGGCCTCGCGGGCGCGCAGCGCGAAGGGCGGCTCCTCGCCGCGCAGCAGCAGGGTGCTGGCCCCGCCCCGGAAGCGTTCGAGGACGCCCTGGGCGGCCAGGGCGTCCAGGTCGCGCCGGATGGTCATCTCGGAGGCCCCGGTGAGCGCGGCGAGTTCGAGGACGGTGGCGCTGCCCGCGTCCCGGACGGCCTGGGCGATCAGGGTGTGGCGCTGCCGGGTGCTCATACCGAGATTGAACCGCACCGCTCAGCGCACAATCAAGTTGTTCGATAGGCGTCTTTCGCACAACAGAAATGTTCGTTATGGTCGGCGGCATGGAAGGTTCGCTCCGGGCCGCCCGTGTGGCGACCTACGTCTACTTCGTCCTGTGCGGCACCCTGATGGGCGCCTGGGTCGTGCACATCCCCGCCGTCGAGTCCCGCGTCGGCATCGGCCACGCCGCGCTCGGCGGCCTGCTGGTGCTGCTCGGCCTCGGCGCCTTCGCGGGCATGCGGGCGGCCGGGCAGCTCACCGACCGCCTCGGCGCCCGCACCGTCGTCCCCGCCTCCGGCGCGCTGTGCGCGGCCACCCTGGTGCTGCCCGGCCTCGCCCCGAACCCGTGGACGCTGGCCGTGGCGCTGCTGCTGTTCGGCTTCGCGAACGGCTGCCTGGACGTGAGCATGAACGCCCACGCCGTCCACGTGGAGCAGGCGTACGGGCGGCCCGTGATGTCCGGCTTCCACGCCACCTTCTCGGTCGGCGGCGTGATCGCCGCGCTCGCCGCCGCCGCGGCCACCGCCACCGGCCTCGGCCCGACCGCCACCCTCACCGTCCTCGGCGCGCTCGGCCTCGCCACCGCCCTGCTGACCGCCCGCGCCCTGCTGCCCGGTGCCGCGGCCGCCGGCGGCGCCACTGACGGAGCCGCCGACGGGACGGGCGGGAGCGACGGCGCCGACGGGGGGAGCGGCACCGCGGCCACCGGGAGCGGCAGCGCCCGCCGCCGGATCCGGGTGCTCGCCGTCCTCGCGCTGATGGTGATGCTCAGCGAGGGCGCCGCCAACGACTGGAGCGCCCTGCACCTGAAGGACGTCCTCGGCGCGCCCGCGTCCACCGCCGCGTTCGCCTACGGCACCTACGCCGCCGCGATGACCACCGGGCGCCTGCTCGCCGACCGGATCTCCGCCCGGCACGGCTCGACGGCCGTCCTGCGCTACGGCGCCGCCACCGCCGCCGTCGGCATCACGGTCGCCGCGCTGACCCCCTGGGTGTGGGCCGCGTTCCTCGGCTGGGCCCTGTTCGGCCTCGGCCTGTCCGGCTGCGTCCCCCAGCTGTTCAGCGCCGCCGGACACGCCGACCCCGCCGCCGCGGGCGCCAACGTCTCCCGCGTCGCCGGCCTCGGCTACCTCGGCATGCTCGCCGGGCCCGCCGTGATCGGCTGGCTCACCCACCTCACCGCCCTCAACCACACCTTCCTGCTGCTCACCCTGCTCTGCGCCACCACCGCCGCCACCGCCGGAATCCTCCGCACCGCCCCCGCGCCCGCCCCCGCTCCCGCTCCCGCACCGGCGCCCCACTGACCACCCGTGCGGCCCGGGCCGGGGCCGCACGGGTCACCCTCCCCCGGGGAGGGGACCGCCGCGCCCGACCCCGCGCCCGACCCCGCGCCCGGCTCCCGACCGTCCTGGCCCGACCGGACCCGACACCGGACCCGCCGCCGGGAGGGCGCGGCCCGTGCCGCGCGGGTGCGGGGAGCGGCGCGCGCCCTCGGGGCGGGCGGGTGCGCCCCTCGACCTCCGGTGCTCCCCGTCCGGCGGGGCCGGGAGGGCGGGGGGCTCCCGTAGGATCGGGGGGACAGCCCCTGTCGCGCCCTGCGCCGGACGCCCCTTCTGCACGGGAGGACCCACCGCATGACGGAACGCAAGCCCCCCGGTGTGACCTTCGAGAGCTGGGTCGACCGGCAGATCCGCGAGGCCGCCGAGCGCGGCGCCTTCGACGACCTGCCCGGAGCGGGCGAGCCGCTGGCCGGTGAGGGGCAGCCGTACCACGAGACGTGGTGGATCCGGGCGAAGATGGAGCGCGAGGGCCTGTCCTACCTTCCGCCGTCGCTCGCCCTGCGGGCCGAGCTCCGCGAGGCGCTGGACACCGCGCGGCTGGCCCCGACCGAACCGCTGCTGCGCAGCCGCCTCGCCGAGGCCAACGCCCGGATCGAGGCCGCCCTGCGCCGCCCGATCGAGGGCCCGCCGCTGGGCCTGGCCCCGGTGGACGTGGAGACCGCCGCCGCCGAGTGGCGCGACGCCCGCTCCTGAGCCCCGTCCGTCCCGGCCCCCGCCCACTCCTGAGCCCCGCCCGACCGAGCCTCCGCCCGGCCCGGCCCGACCGGCCCGTCACGTTCGGAAAATGGTTCGACACGTGTGGTGACGACGGGTCAGACTGGGCGCATGTCTTCTCGAATCGAGTCCTGTTTCCTCCGGTGAGCGCCGAGTCGCGGCGCGGCGGGCCCGCGCTGTACGAGGTCCTGCTGGAGTTGTCGAGCACCTCGCCCGGTCGGCTGCCGCCGCGTTCCGGGTTCTCGGGGTTGGGTGTTGCCGCGGTCCCGCTTCCCCGGGGTGAGACGGTCCGGGAGCGCCGGGAGTCCGTGGCGGGCGCCGAGCGGGCCGTCCGCGCGGTGCTCGGGTCGTGGTCCGGTGATGTCGGCGCGCTGGTCGGCCAGTTGGAGCGGCTCGTCCTGCCGGCCGAGTGCCACCGCGTGCTCCTGTCCGGCGTCGCCGAACTGCCGGTCGCCGATCCGGTGCGCGTCCTGGCGGCGGCCCGGCGGCTGGCGCGCGGGGGCGGGTCGGTGCCGGCCGTCCTGACGGGCATCGCGCTGCTGGGGCGTTTCGGCACGTCGGCGGACGTGCCGTTGCTGTCGCTGCTCGGCACGGCCGGCGTGCTGCACGGCCCGGCCGTCGCCGCGCTGGACGGGCTGGACCGGCGGGCGGCCGCCGTCCTCGCGCTGTCGGTGCACGGCCGCCGCCCGCTGGTGGAGCCGCTGCTGGCGGCGCTGCGCAGCGCCGACCGGCGGGTGCGCCGCCGGGGCCTGGTCTCGCTCCCCCGGGACTTGTCCGCGCTGGGCCCCGCCGACGCCCGCCGCGTCGTGGAGGCGTTCGAGCTCGCCGAACTGCTGGACGGCTTCCCGCACGACACCTGCCTGGTCGAGGTCGCGGGCCGGCTGTTGACCCGACTGGCGGACTCGAACGCCGATCCGGCCGACCTGCTGGCCTGCCGCGAGGCGCCGGGCCTGTACGAGCGGGTGGTGGGCCGGGCCGGGCAGTTGACGCCCGGCTCGGACCACTACGCGCTGCTGCTCTCGCTGGCGCTCGACCTGAGCAGTGGCGGCGCCGCGCTGCTCGACCGGCCGCCGCGGTGGCGCGCGGCGCTGCTCGACGGGCTGGGCGGGGTGCTGGCCGCGCCCGCCTGGGCGGCGGTGCTCGGCTCGGCCGACCGCCGACCGGGCGCGGCCGCGCGGGTCGCCTGGATCCGCCGCACCGGGCGCCGTCCGTTCGAACTCCCGGCGCCGGCGGGCCGGTTCCGGATCGAGGTGGCGGAGCCGGATCCGCGCTCCCGGGCCTGGACGCAGGTCAGGGTGCTGGTCGACGGCTTGCCGCTGGCCCTCCGGCTGTTCCCGGCCGGGGTGGCGCCCGGCCCGGATCCGCTGCTCGACGGGGGCCTGCTGCGGGCCGGGCCGGAGCCGCACCCCGTGCGGCTGGCCGAGGCGTCCTGCACCGAGGGGTGCTGCGGCGCGCTGTGGGTGGACGTCCGGCGCGCGGCGGGCCCGGACGGGCCGGTGGTGGTGTGGGACGGCTTCCGACCGGGGCGGGACGCCGCACCACTGCCCGGGGTCGGGGCCCTGCGCTTCGACGCCGCCGCCTACGACGCGGAGGTCGCCCGGGCCGAGACGTCCGACCCGGGCCGGAGCCGGGCCCGGGCCGTCGCCCTGCTGCTGGAGCGCGAACTGCGCTCCCGCCCCGAACTGTTGGCCCGGTGGGACGCCGAGGCCGGCCGGATCGGCCCGGCCGACGACCGCCCGGACACCGCGGAGGTGGTCTTCCGGTACGTGCCGGGGCAGTCCTCCGGCGCCCCGGAGCAGCCGGAGCACCCGCTGCTGTTCCGCTGGTCGCTCCCGGACGACGGCCGGCCGCCCGAGGAGCAGGCCGCGGCGGCGCTGCACCGCCTGGCCACCGAGGACCCGACCTCGTACGCCCGGCTCACCGGCGGCAACCGGGCCCGCGCGGCCCAGCTCGGCTTCGCCCGGCCCGAGCCCTAGCCCTAGCCCTGCCTCTGAGCCCTACCCCTGCCCCTGCCCCTGCCCCTGCCCCTGCCCCTGCCCCTGCCCCTCGGCCTCTTCCCCCTCCAGGCGGGTGCGCAGGGTGTGCGCGAAGTCCTCGGCGCGGGCGAGCTGGACGCGCAGCCGGTCGACCTGTTCGGCGGCGGCGCGTTCGTAGGTGCGGACGAGAGCGAGCAGGGCGGGGCGGCCGCCGGCCTCCTGGTCGTAGGGGCCGTCGGCGTCGAGCCGGTCGGTGGCGTCGAGGAGTTCGCGCATCTGGTCGAGGGTGAAGCCGAGCGGTTTCATCCGGCGGATCACCATCAGCCGGGCGACGTCGCGTTCGGTGTAGAGGCGGAAGCCGCCCCGGGAGCGGGCGGAGGGGACGACCAGGCCGGTCTCCTCGTAGTGGCGGATGGTGCGCAGGGAGAGTTCGGTGCGGGCGGCGACCTCTCCGATCTGCATGTGCCCGTCCTCGCGCCCGCCGGTGCCCTCGTCCACGCTGTGCCTTCCCTCCGCTCCCCGGACGAACCCTACCCTCACGTTAGGGTAGAGTTCGGGTCCTCCCTCCATTCTCCCCTGCCCCATCCCCACGTCCTGACGGGTTGCCGCCTCTTGTCCTCCTCCGCCGTGTCCAGGTCCTTCCGGCTGCCCGCTTGGTGCTCCGATCCCAAGGTGTGGCGCACCGAGGTCCTGGCGGGGCTGGTGGTCGCGCTGGCGCTGATCCCGGAGGCGATCTCGTTCTCGGTGATCGCCGGGGTCGACCCGAAGATCGGCCTGTTCGCGTCGGTGACGATGGCCGTGACCATCTCGGTGGTGGGCGGCCGGCGGGCGATGATCTCGGCGGCGACCGGCGCGGTGGCGCTGGTGATCGGCCCGCTGAACCGGGAGCACGGCTTCGGCTACCTGGTCGCGGCGGTGATCCTGGCCGGGGTGTTCCAGATCGTGCTGGGCGCGCTGGGCGTGGCGAAGCTGATGCGGTTCGTGCCGCGCTCGGTGATGGTCGGCTTCGTCAACTCCCTCGCCGTCCTGATCTTCCTGGCCCAGCTGCCGGAGCTGACCCACGTCCCGTGGGCGGTCTACCCGCTGCTGGCGGGCGCCCTCGCGGTGATGGTGGGGTTCCCGAAGCTGACCCGGGCGGTCCCGGCGCCGCTGGTGTCGATCGTGGCGCTGACGCTGCTGACGGTCGGCGCGGGCATCGCGGTGCCGACCGTCGGCGACAAGGGCGAGCTGCCGTCCTCGCTGCCGGTGCCCGGCCTGCCGGACGTGCCGTTCACCCTCGACACCCTGACCACCGTCGCGCCGTACGCGCTGGCGATGGCGCTGGTGGGGCTGATGGAGTCGCTGATGACGGCGAAGCTGGTGGACGAGATCACCGACACCCGCTCCGACAAGCGGCGCGAGGCGGTCGGGCAGGGCGTCGCCAACATCGTGACCGGGTTCTTCGGCGGGATGGGCGGCTGCGCGATGATCGGCCAGACGATGATCAACGTGAAGGTGTCGGGCGCCCGCACCCGGGTGTCGACCTTCCTGGCCGGCGCGTTCCTGCTGCTGCTCTGCCTGGTCTTCGGCCCGGTGGTCTCGCACATCCCGATGGCCGTGCTGGTCGCCGTCATGGTGATGGTCTCCTTCGGCACCTTCGACTGGCACTCGATCGCCCCCGCCACCCTGCGCCGCCTCCCGGCCGGCGAACTCGCCGTCACCGCGGTGACCATGGTCGCGGTCGTCGCCACCAGCAACCTGGCGATCGGCGTCGTGATCGGCTCGCTGCTCGCGATGGCCGTCTTCGCCAAGCGCGTCGCCCACCACGCCGAGGTCACCGCCACCCCCGCCCCGGACGGCACCCGCACCGTCTACACCGTCACCGGCGCGCTCTTCTTCGCCTCCGCCAACGACCTCACCACCCGCTTCGACTACGCCGGCGACCCCGACCTGGTCGTCATCGACCTCACCGCCGCCCACATCTGGGACGCCTCCTCCGTCGCCGCCCTCGACACCGTCCGCGCCAAGTACGCCCAGCGCGGCAAGACCGTCGAGATCACCGGCCTCAACCACCCCAGCGCCACCCTGCACGACCGCCTCAGCGGCGAACTCGCCACCGCCCACTGACCGAACGCCCACGGGGGAACCGCATGAGCCAGTACTACGAACTGAACGGGAAGACCGTCTGGAACCCCTCGATGGGGGCGTCCGGCCTCTTCCTCCGGCAGGTCGAGGTGTTCGAGGAGGTACTCGGCCTCCCGTCCGGGATCCTCCCGATGGAGAACGACGAGACGGACATCGACCCGGCCGCCTTCGACGCCTTCCTGCACGCCCTGCTGACCCGCTACCGGGCGACCGCGCACGACATCATCCGTACCCTCTCCGAGGGCTTCACCGCCACCGCCCTGGCCCTCGCCCTGAAGGCGGGCCTCGACGTCCGCTGGGCCGAGACCGCCCCCACCCCCGTCCCCGCCTGGCCCGCCCTCGCGCCCCCGCACTTCGGCAGCGTGGATGAACTCCTGCGGCACGCACAGGACTTGACCCGTAAGATGCCCTCCTGAGCGGAACCTCCCCGCCCCCGGCGCGGCGGGCCGCTAGGGTGGGGGCGTGGTGAGTCCCGAGTCGGACGAGGTGGGGGCTTTCGGTCATGCCGTCAGCCCCCTGGACGTCCTGAGCGCCTGAGGCCCGGAGTGTGACCGCGCGGCTGTCGTGCCGCCGTGCGGTGGCCGGGTGCGCGCGTCCGGCGGGGTTGGCGTGGTGGCCGAGACGGAGTCCGTTCCCGTTTCCCACTTCGCCCCGGAGTCGCGTCCGATGCCAGTCCCCCCTCCGCTGCCCCTTCCCCTCTACCTGCTCGCCCTGGCCGTGTTCGCCATGGGCACTTCGGAGTTCATGCCCGCCGGCCTGCTGCCGGACCTCGCCGCCGACCTCGGCGTCTCCGTCGGGACGGCGGGCACCCTCGCGTCCGCCTTCGCGCTCGGGATGGCGGCGGGCGCGCCGCTGATGGCGGTCTGGGCCCGGTGGTGGCCGCGCCGGGCCGGGCTGTTCGGGTTCGTCGCGGTGTTCGCGCTGGCGCACGCGGTCGGCGCGCTGACCGGCTCGTTCGCGGTGCTGTTCGCCACCCGGGTGGTGGCGGCACTGGCGAACGCCGGGTTCCTGGCGCTGGCGGTGGCGACCGCGGCCGCGCTGGTGGCGCCGGACCGGAAGGGCCGGGCGCTGGGCGTGCTGCTGTCGGGGACGACGGCGGCGACGGTCGTGGGGGTTCCGGCGGGCGCGCTGCTGGGCCAACTGCTGGACTGGCGGGCCGCGTTCTGGGCGGTGGCGGCGCTCTGCGTCCCGGCCGCGGCCGGGGTGCTGCTGGGCGTCCCGGCGGGGGCGGACGGTTCCGGTGCGCCGCCGCTGCGCGCCGAACTGGCGCAACTCGGCCGCCCACGGCTGTGGTTGACGCTGCTGACGGCGGCGCTGGTGAACGCGGCGACGTTCGGCGCGTTCACCTTCCTCGCCCCGGTGGTGACCGGTCCGGCGGGGCTGGGCCGGGGCTGGGTGCCGGTGGTGCTGGTGCTGTTCGGGGCGGGCACCTTCCTGGGGGTGGGCGTGGCGGGGCGGCTGGCCGACACCCGCTCCCGGCGGGTGCTGGCCGTCGGCGGCCCGCTGCTGCTGCTCGGCTGGCCGGCGCTGGCGGCGGGCGCGGGGCGTCCGGCGGTGCTGCTGCCGCTGGTGCCGCTGCTGGGCGCGTTGTCCTTCGCGGTCGGGGCGACGCTGATCACCCGGGCGCTGTACGAGGCTTCGGGCGCGCCGACGATGGCGGGCGGGTACGCGACGGCCGCGCTGAACCTGGGCGCCGCCGCCGGCCCGCTGCTGGCCGCCGGGACGCTGCCGTCCGCGACCGGGCCGTTCCGTTCGGCGGCGCTGCTGGTCGGGGCGGCACTGCTGCTCGGGGGGCTCGGCCGCGCCTGGGTGCTGCCCCGGAACTGAACTCCCGTCGGCCGCCCGGGCCGGGACGGTTCGTGAACGCCGGGGTCGGTGTCGGCCCCGGCCGGGCCGTCAGTACAGTGCTCGAACGCAACAATCGGAAGAGCTTGTTCCACTACCCGAGGGAGACCGGTGCCGGACACCGCGCAGGAGCAGCAGGAGCAGGAAGCGCAGCCGACGGGGCCGAGAGCGCAGTCGCTGGACAGTCTGCGGTCGATCTGGGCGGCCGGCGACCAACCGCAGCCGATCCTGCCCTGGTACCGGAAGGTGACGCGCAAGCAGGTCGGCGCCGCCTCGGCCTGCCTGGCGGTGCTGCTGGCCGGGTACCTGGCGATCCGGTCGGTGGACTCCGGGGCCGCCCGGCACGAGGTCGCGCTGCCGACCGACTTCGCGGGCCTGACCCGGGTCGCCGACGACCAGGAGCTGGCCACCCTCCGGACCGGGTACGCGCAGCAGAACACCGGGCGCTACGTCCCGTGGCACACCCAGGTGCAGGGGTACGGGCAGCCGGGCGCCACCGGCCTGTGGGACAGCGAACTGGTGGCCGTGGCGATGGACACCGAGGGCTCGGTGCCGGACGCCGCCCAGGCCGCGACCAAGATGCTCGGCGGCTACTCGCCCGACGGCAGCTCGCTGGCGGACGGCACCCCGGTCAACGACATGCAGACCTACCCGCCGGGCCCGCTGAAGGGCGCGCTCGCCTGCGCGACCGTCGGCGAGCCCGGCGAGGAGTACGACGTCTGCGCCTGGGCGGACGGCAACACCATGGGCAACCTGAGCGACCTGGCCGGCACCCTCACCCGCGACCAACTGGTCGACCGCACCCGCGAGTTGCGCGCCCTGACCGAGCGGTCCGCGTAGCACCGGCCCCGCCTTCCCCCAGCCCCCGTCCCGCCCCGTCAGCCGGCGCCGCCGCCGGTCGCCGGCGCGGCTCTCTTCTCCAGGACGGGAGCACGGCCACCGTCCGCTCGGATCTGCGTGACGATCGCGGCGAGCTCGGCGAGGGTGTCCTCGCCGAGCAGGGAAGGATCCTCCTCCAGCATCGCCGCGACGCACTCACCGATGCGCTGGGGCGTGAGATCCCCCACCGCCACCGGCTCCACCTGGCCGTCCTCCCCCACGATCCGGGCGTTGCGCAGCAGCCGCAGCTGCCCGTCGCTGTAGAGCCTGGCCCGCAGGGCCGCGACGAACCGCTCCCGCGCCTCCGTGCCGCTCATGGTGACCCGCCGCTCCGCCGAGACCTCGACGACACCCTGCGGCGGCTCCGCGGCTTCTACCTGCCGTCCCTTCGAGCGGCTTCGCCCGACACTGCTCCACTTCGCCCGCACGGCCGGAAGCGCCCGGTCGTGCCACATCCTCCTCAACGCCGGGGACGCCTGTTCGTGCCACCACTTCTTGACGTGCGGCGCGGCCTTCTCGGCCAGCCTGACGCCTATCTCGAAGAGCACATCGGCGAGGAATTCCGCGTTCTCCCGACGTTCCCGTTCCCGCTCCCGTTCCCGGGCCTCCGACTCGCGGTGGCCGGCGTCGTACCCGCCCGGCGGGTAGGACGCCGCCGGATCCGGCTCCGGCTCCCGCTCCTCCTTCAGGAAGAACTCGGCATGACCCAGCTCGTTGGTCTCGGAGTCACGCGTGATGCCGCGGTAAGCACCGTCGGTCTTCTTCGACCGCACGGGACGCGCGCCCTTCGGCACTCTGACCACAGCGTCGAACTCGTCGTACTCGTCGTCTCCGGTCGCGCTCATGCTCTGCCCTCGCCCTGCTTCTTCCCGCCCTGTGCCCCCGCCCGGCCACTGTAGCCACAGCCGCCGACATCCGGCGCAAGGCGGCTCCCGGTCGGAACGGGATCGGGGAGCGGGCTCCGGCGCGAGCCGCCGCTACTTCAAGCCGCCGCTGCTCTGCAGGAGTTGGCCGTTGACCCACTGGCCCTGCGGCGAGCAGAGGAAGTCGATCAGGTGGGCGGCGTCCTGCGGGGTGCCGATCCGGGCCAGCGGGGTGTGCTCGACCATGTCGGCCTTGTGCTGCTCGCTCATCCAGCCGGTGTCGGTCGGGCCGGGGTCGACCACGTTGGCCGTCACCCCGAGGTGGGCCAGCTCGCGGGCGGCGGCCCGGGTGATCCGGTCCAGCGCGCCCTTGCTGGCCCCGTACGGGAGGTTCCCGGCGGTGTGGTCGCTGGTCAGGGCGACGATCCGGCCGGTGCCGAACGCACCGGTGAAGCGCAGGCCGAACTCGCGGATCAGCAGCCAGCTCGCCCGGGCGTTGACCGCGAAGTGCCGGTCGAAGCTCTCCACCGTGGTGTCCAGCAGCCCGGAGTCGACGGACTCCGCGTGGCTCATCACCAGTGCGCCGACCGGTCCCAGCCCGGCCTCCACCCGGTCGAACAGCCGCGCGGGGGACGCCGGGTCGGCCAGGTCTGCCGACACCGCGAGGTGCCGCGCGCCGTGCCCCTCGATCAGCGCGCCGACCGCCTCCGCCGCCCCCTCCTCCACGCCCCAGGCCATCCGGCCGTCGTACGGCGTCCAGTAGCTGTACGCCACGTCCCACCCCGAGGCGGCGAGGCGCTCGGCGATCGCGGCACCGATGCCGATCGTCCGGCCCACGCCGGTGACCAGGGCGACGGGACGTCCGGAACGGGCCTCTGCTGCGCTCATCGCGCCTGCGTTCATCACGGGCCCCGATCCTGGCGGCCCGTCAGCCCGCTCGACAAACCGTTTTCCGGGCCGCCACGCCTCGCTCCCCGCCCTCGCCTGCCCTCCCCTCACTCCCCCGCGGCGTGCAGCACCGCCCGGATCGGCCCGTCCGGGTGCACCGTGAGCCTGTACGCGGTCTCCGCCGGGGCCTGCCTGACCTGCACCCGGTACGCGGGCAGCAGCTCCTCCAGCAGCAGCACCATCTCGCGGACCGAGAACTGCGCCCCCAGGCAGGCCCGCGGCCCCAGGCCGAACGGGAAGTACGTGCCGGGAGCGGGCCGCCGCTCCGCCTCCAGGAAGCGCTGCGGCCGGAACTCCTCCGGGTCCGGCCACAGTTCGGCGTCCCGGTGGGTCAGGTAGGGGGCGAGCAGCACCGTCGTCCCGGCCTCGATCCGGTGGCCGTCCAGTACGTCGTCCTCGGCCGCGTGCCGGGGCATCAGCCACGCGACGGGGTACAGCCGCAGCGTCTCGTCCACCAGCGCCCGGATCGCGGCCGCCCGCTCCGCGGAACCGGCCGGCCCGGCGGCCAGCGCCCACTCGCGCTGCTCGGGGTGCGCGTCCAGCAGCAGGAACAGCCAGCTCAGCGCGGTGGCGGTGGTCTCGTAGCCGGCCACCACCAGTGTCATCAGCTCGTCGCGCACCAACCGCTCGGTGTAGTCCGGGAGTTCGGCCGCCGCTCGGAGCAGCACCTGCACCAGCCCCGGCTCGCGCGACTCCTCGGCGAGCGCGATGGCGTGCTCGGCGACCCGGTCGACGTGCTCGTTGGCCTCCCGGAAGTCGATCTCGGTGTCTCCGCTCGCGGGCGCGAACGCCGGGATCGCGGCGAAGCCCTCCCCCGCCGCGACCAGCCGCCGGTGCGTCTCCGGGTCGAGCGGGTGCGCGGTGAGCGAGCGCCAGATCACGTCCAGCGAGAAGTGCCGCAGGTCCGCGTCGACCTCCCGGACCTCCCCGGCCGCCGCCGCGACCCGCCACCGCTCGGCGGTGTCCGCCACCGCGGCCCGGATCTGCGGCTCGTACACCTTGATCCCCTGCCCGGTGAACTGCGGCTGCAGCAGCTTGCGTTGGCGCCGCCACGGCTCACCCGCCGCACACAGCAGCCCGCCCCCGAGCAGCGGCTTCACCCGGTGGCCCCGCTTGACGTACACCTCGGTCCGCTTCGCCAGCACCTGCTGCACCGCGCTCGCGCCGGTCACCAGCACGACCCGCCGGTCGCCCAGCCGGAACCCCGCGACCGGACCCAACTCCCGTACCACGGAGAGCAGATCGACCACCCGGCCGCCGCCGGCCCGCCAGCGGGCGAACGCCTCGGCGTCGAGTTCGGGAAGGACACTGGTGGCGGCCGTGGTCAAGGCGGTCTCCTGCCGTGCTGAACTGCGCGGTACGGACACCGACCACCCTAACCACCGCCCCCGCCCCGCTCCCCCGGTTCGCGCGACTTCCGGCCACCGGTCCCCCCGGGCCGCCGGGCCGCCGGAGCCGTTGGAGCCACCGGTCCCCCGGGCCGCCGGAGCCGCCCGGGCCGGACCGTCGCTCCGTCAGAGACGGAACGCGAAGGTGTAGGGGATGGCCGTCGTCCCCGCCCGGCAGGTGTACTCGCCGCTGCCGCTCAGCCCCGCCAGCTCGCCCGTCGCACTGCCGGGCACCACGGTGAAGGTGCAGTGGATGGTGCCGTCCGCCGCGAAGGTGCCGCGCTCCTCCAGGACGAAGGTGCCCGCCCGGCCGTCGACGCTGCCGGTGACCAACTCCATGCCGGTGAAGGCGCCCTGGTGGCCGACGGTGTAGGCGATGCTGTAGTCGCAGGCGGTGCGGGCGGCCTCGATGCCCCCGGTGAAGGTGTTGACGACCGAGGCCCGGGCCAGCCGGGGCCCCGCCTCGCTGCCGCTCACCTCCTGCTCCTCCCAGTTCGCGAAGCCGATGCTGCCGACGACCGTGGTGCTGTCGGTCGCAGCCTCGGTCTCGGTCATGGTCATGGTCATGGTCTCGGTCATGGCGCCGTCCTTCCGTCCGGTGCGCGGCCGGTCCGCGCACTCCCAGGGCGCGCGCCGCCGCCGCGGACGCGCTTCGTGCCGTCACCGAGTCTGGCGGCGATACTTGACACCTCCTGTCAGGTATTGCGGCACGTTCCGGCCGGTCGCGATGATGGGACGGTGCGCGCCGACCGTCTCCTCGCCCTGCTCCTGCTGCTCCAGAACCGGGGGCGCTGCACGGCCCCCGAACTGGCCGCCGCGCTGGAGGTCTCGGTCCGCACCGTCCACCGGGACGTGGAGGCGCTGGGCGCGGCGGGCGTGCCCGTCCTCGCCGAGCGGGGCCGGACCGGCGGCTACCGGCTGGTGGACGGCTACCGCACCCGGCTGACCGGACTGACCGGGGACGAGGCCGGGGCCCTGTTCCTCGCCGGAGTACCGGACGCTGCACGGGAGTTGGGCCTCGGCGCGGTGCTCGCCACCGCCCAGCTGAAGGTCCGGGCCGCGCTGCCCGCCGAACTCGCCGAACGGACCCGGACCCTGCAGGACCGCTTCCACCTCGACCCGGCCTCCTGGTTCCGGGACGCCGAGCCCGTCCCCCGACTGGCCGAGGTCGCCGCGGCGGTCTGGGAGCAGCGGGTGCTGCGGATGCACTACCGGCGCTGGCGCGGCGAGGTGCACCGCGAACTGCGACCGCTGGGGCTCGTGTTGAAGAGCGCCCTCTGGTACCTGGTGGCCCTCCCGGACGACCCCGACCCCGATACCGGCCCCGACACCGCCCCCTCCTCCCCCGCGCCCCGCACCTACCGGGTCTCCCGGATCCTGGCCGCCGAGCCCACCGGCCGGGGCTTCGAGCGGCCGCCGGGCTTCGACCTCGCGGCCCACTGGGCCACGGTCACCCGCGAGTTGACGGACATGCTGCACCAGGACACGGCCGTGCTCCGGGTCTCCCCGGGCGCGCTGGCCCTGCTGCCCGCGCAGTTCGGCGCGGCCGGAGCCGAAGCGGCCCGCCGGGCGGGACCGCCGGACGGGGAGGGCTGGCAGCGGGTCGAACTACCGGTGGAGTCAACGCCGGTGGCGGTGCACGACCTGCTCCGCCTCGGCGCGGGGGCGGAGGTCCTCGGACCGCCCGCACTGCGCCGGGCCCTCGCCGACGAGGTCGCCGCACTGGCCCACCGCTACGCCCACCCCTCCCCGGGTACCCCGCTCTCCCCGGGCGCTCACCCCTCCCCGGACGCCCCGCCCGCCGCCGGACGGTGAGCCGCCGCCCGGCCCAGCACCCCGTCCAGCAGGGCGTGCAGCCGCTCCTCGCCCAACTGCGGGTTGGCGGCGGCCCCTTCGCCCAAATCCGAGTCGGCGAGCAGCGCGGCGACCCGGTCCGGGCCGAGCCGCGGGTTGGCCGCGGCGGCCAGCCGGACGCGCCGTTCCGGGTCGGCCAGCAGTGCCTCCAGGTCGCCTTCGAACTCCGGGTCGGCGGCGGCGAGTTCACGCACCTCGGGGTCGTCGTGGCGGGCGAGCCCGGACGGCAGGCCGGTGCGCGGGAAGGCGGGGCGTGCCCGGAGCCGGTCGCGGTGGTGCGGGTGGCGCAGGTGGGCGTCCAGGAGCAGCGCGGCCGGGGCGCCGGGGTGGTGCAGGGCGAGCAGGTCGCGCACCTCCTCGTCCTCGTCCCCGGCGAGCAGGCGGACCGTCGGTTCGTCGAGGTGCGGGCAGCTGGCGGCGGCGCGGCGCAGCAGGAGCAGGGGCGAGCGGGCGCAGGCGCGGTACCAGGCGGGGTCGGGCGCGTCGAGGAGCTCGTCGGCGATCCCGAAGTCGATCAACCTGAACTGGTGGGACCGCTCCCGGAGGTCGGCCCCGTCGATGGCCCCGGTGCGGGCGCGCTCGCGCGGCGCGGGGTCGGCGGCGGCGCGGGCGGCCACCCCGGGGTCCGGGTCGGCGGCGAGGGCGTCGATCAGGGCGGGGGTGAGGTCGGGGTGCCCGGCCAAGCGGTGGCGGACGACCGGGTCGGGGTCGGCGGCGAGGGCGGCCATCGACTCGGGGGTGAGCGCGGGGTGGCGGGCCATCCGGCGGCGGACGTCCGGGTCGGGGTCGGCGGCGAGGGTGCGGACGGCGTCCGGCGGCAGGTGCCGGTTACCGGCGAGCGCGTCGAGGTGCTCGCGGGCGGTGAGCGCCTCCGCGAGCAGGTCGGGCGGCAGGAGGCGGACCTGGTACAGGTGGTAGCGCGTGCGCGGGAGGTCGGCGGCTGCCAGCTCCTCCGGGGTCAACTGCCTCGGCACGGCCACCCGTCGGGCTTCGGCGCGGACGTCCGGGTCGGGGTCGTCGAGCAGCGCGGCGCGGTCCGCCGGGGGCATCCAGTCGATGAACAGGCATGCCTGGCGGCGCAGTTCGGGTTCGGGGTGGCGGGCCATCCGGCGGCGGAAGGCGTTGCGGACCCTCCCGGGCGCGGTCAGCTCGGAGCGGACCTCGTCCTGGGTGACCAGCTTCGACTCGCGCGGCCAGGTGCCGAGCAGCACCAGTTCGACCGCGGCGTCGGGCATCGGCGTGGGGCGCAGTGGGGCACCGGAGCCCGCGACCGTCTGGAGGGCGACCAGGAGTTCGGGGTCGCGGGCCAGCCGCAGGCAGTGGTCGTCGGAGAGCCAGGGGTTGGCCGCGACGGCGCTGCGGACGCGGCGGACGGGGTGGCCGATCGCGGTGTCGGCGAAGTCGGCGGGAAGCGGGCGGCGGCGCAGGGCGGGCCAGGCGGGGGCGCCCTCGGGAGCGAGCAGCCGGACGAGGACGGCGGTGCCGGCGTTGGGGTTGGCGGCGATGCCGCGCAGCAGGGGGGCGTGCGGTTCTGCCGGGGCGGCGGGGGCGGTCACCGCGTCATGGTGGCACGGCGGCCGCCCCCGGGCCCCGGACATTCGGGTGCCGCCGGGTGCCGGGGCGGCTGCGATGGCGGGCACGAAGCGTGCCGCGACGCCGACGCCGACGCCGACGCCGACGCCGACGCCGACGACGGAGAGTGTCCCGGCGCGCTGACTGCCGTGTACGAGCCCCGGGGCCGAGTGTTCCGGGCCTTTCGCGTGCGCACGCCCCCGCCCACGGCCCCCTGTCGCTGCGGCTGCGGGACGGCCGGCGGCTCGGTCCGCGTCCACCCTGCGAGGTGCTCGCCGATCTCGCCGGGCGGGTCCGGGCGGGTCCGGGCGGGTCCGGGCGCACGCCGTCGAACTGTGGTGAGCGCCACCCGGGTCGGGTGACCCTCCCCACCCCCGGGCCGTCCGCCGCCCCTCCCCCGGCCCGCTCCCGAACCCTCCGCCGCCCGTGTCCCGTCCGCCCCACACCCCCTTTATCCAGGGCTTATTCACAGATCGGGCGTTCGCGGCGGGGGCTGTCCGGCCCTCGTCGCCGGGACGTTCGGCGTGCCATACTCCAACACCATGACCGGCATTCACGCGACCAAGGCCCTGCGGGGCGCGGTGTTCACCGCGCTCGCCGTGCCGCTGGCCGCGTTCGGCCAGGTGGCGATCACCGGGCGCGCCCTGCCGCTCACCCTGGTCGCGGCGGCGAGCGTCGCGGTCTTCCTGCTGGCGGTGGTCCTCGACGGGGCGCGCCGCCGTTTCCTGCTGCTGTCCTCCGTGCTGGTGCCGGTGGAGCTGCTGCTGAACACCGCGTTCAACCTCGGCCAGGACGCCTGTGCGCGCCCCGCCCGGGGCGTGGACCTGCTGGTCTGCGGCGGCGACTCGGTGAGCGGCTCGGAGCTGTTCGCGCAGTGGACGCACAACTCGGCGGGCCTGACCCGCCTGCTGGTGCTGGCCGTGCACCTGGCGCTGGCGCTGGCCGCCGCGGCCTGGCTGCGGTTGGCGGACGCCGCGCTCTGCGGCGTCGCCGAGGCGCTGGACGCCCTGGCCCGCCTGCTGCCCGCGCCGTGGCGCGCCCTGCTGCTGGCCGCCCGCCCGGGCTGCCCGGCCGCGCTGCTGCCGCCCCCGGGCACCGAACCCGCACCGCGCCGTCCGCAGGTGCTCGTCCTCTCCCCGGCTCCGCGCCGCGGTCCCCCGCAGCTGGCCCTCGCCAGCTGACGGACCGTCACCCGGACGCGTTCCGTCCCGGGCGCCCACCGCGCGCCCCTCCCCTTCCTTAGACCAGCACCCCGGGCCGCGCCCTTCCCCCGTACGCCTCGCTACGGGCGGCGGGCCGCCGCCGGGTGCCGAGGAGACGACGGACACCATGACCAGCAAGAACCAGCACCCGAAGACCGGCAAGCACCAGACCCCGAAGCCGGACCGGAGCCCGAACACCACCGCCCGCGCGCGCCTCAAGCAGGCCCGGCAGGCCGAGGCCCGCGCCGCCAAGCGCCGCCGCGGCCTGACCGTCGCCGTCTCGGTCGCCGCCGCGGTGGCCGTGCTCGCCGGCGGCACCGCCCTCGCCGTCTCCACCGCCGCCAAGGACGACGGCAGCGCGACGGCCGCCGTCGCGCCCGCCAACGCCTCGGGCGGCGACGACACCGTGGTCGTCTACGGCAAGGCCGACGCCGCGCACACCCTGTCGGTGTACGAGGACTTCCGCTGCCCGGTCTGCCGGGCGTTCGAGACCTCGGCGGGCCAGGCCGTCCAGCAGCTCGCCGACCAGGGCGACTACAAGATCGAGTACCACCTGGCCACGTTCCTCGACAACAACCTGGGCGGCAAGGGCTCGAAGACCGCGCTGGCCGCGGCGGGCGCCGCGCTGAACGAGGGCGCCGACAAGTTCAAGGCGTTCCACGACGTGCTGTACGCCAACCAGCCGTCCGAATCCGAGGACGGCTTCGGCGACGTCAACCACCTGCTCGACCTGGCCGGCCAGGTCCCCGGCCTGAAGACCGAGGCGTTCACCAAGGCCGTCACCGAGGGCACCTACCAGGGCTGGGCGGCGAAGGTCTCCACCGCCTTCAACAAGAGCGGCGTCTCCGGCACCCCCACCGTCGAGTTGGACGGCAAGACCCTCGCCGTCATCGGCCAGGACGGCAAGCCGGTCACCGGCGAGCAGTTCACCGCCCTGGTCCAGCAGACCATCGGCGGGTGACCCGGTGACCACCGCCCGCACCCCGGTCCCGGCCTCCCGCGGCTACTCCTGGCTGCTCCTGGTCACCGGCCTGATCGGCCTGGCCGCCTCCGCCGTCCTCACCCTCGACAAGCTCAAGCTGATCGAGAACCCGGCGTACCAGCCCAGCTGCAACATCAACCCGATCATCAGCTGCGGCTCGGTCATGCGCACCGCCCAGGCCGAGGCGTTCGGCTTCCCCAACCCGCTGATCGGCCTGGCCGCGTTCGGGGCGCTCGCCGCCATCGGTGCCGGTCTGGTCGCCGGCGCCGCCTACCGCCGCTGGTTCTGGCTCTCCCTCCAGGCGGGCACCCTGCTCGGCCTCGGCTTCGTCGCCTGGCTGATCGACCAGGCCCTGTACGAGATCGGCGCCCTCTGCCCCTACTGCATGGTCGTCTGGGCCGTGGTCATCACCGCCTTCTGGTACACCACCGTCCACAACCTCCGCACCGGCACCCTCCCCGCCCCGGCCGCCCTGCGCCGCCTGGCCGCCCTCCGCTTCCAGTGGCTCGTCCCGACCGCCGCCTACCTGGTGATCCTCCTGCTGATCCTCAACCGCTTCTGGTACTACTGGTCCACCCTGCTCTGACCCGGCACGCACGACGGCCCCCACCTGCGGTTTCGCAGCCGGGGGCCGTCGGCGCAGCGTTCCCCGGCCCCGCGTCGCACGTTGTCCGACCACGCTCCGCGCCCCGCCCTCAGGTGTCGAGGAGTTCCGGCACGAAGATGTCCTCGCACGTCAGCCGGCGCTTCGACAGGCCCTGCTCGTGGTGGTAGCGCAGGAAGGTGTCGACGGCCCTGCGGTTCGCGGCGACCCCGTAGGGCCACCAGTCGTCGCCGAGCAGCCGGCGGTTCTCTTCGAACAGCGCGCTGAACCAGGGCGTGATGAGGCCCATGTGCTGCTTCACGGCACCGTCGAGGTACCTCCGCTCGGCGAGTTCCTTGGCTCGGCCGAAGGCGTCGTAGACGGCGCGCGCGAGGCCCCGGCGGCGTACGAGTTCCCGGCGGATCACGACGACGTGCATCGGGGGGAAGATCCCGGTGCGGCGGTAGTAGTCGCGCTCCACGGCCTCGTAGTCGGGGAACAGCCGGGCGACCCGCGGGGAGCCGTCCAGCACCGCCTGCGGCACGTCGACGGAGATCAGCGCGTCGATCTCGCCGGATTCGAGCATGGCCCCCAGGGTCCGGCCGTCCTCCGCGCGACGCACGTCGACGCCGTCGGGGACGGGCTGCGGGACCCAGTCGAAGGCGGGCAGGGGGTGGTTGGTGCCGCCGATGACCCAGCGGCACTGGTCGGGGGTCACGCCGTACTCGTCGGCGAGGATGCCCTTCGGCCAGATCCCGGCGTCGTGGCCGTAGAGGGCGAACTCGCCCACGGTCCGGCCGGCGAGGTCCTGCGGCCCCTCGATCCCGCTGGCGGTGTTCACGAAGATCGCCGAGTGGCGGAAGTTGCGGTTGGGCAGGACCGGCAGCGCCAGGAACGGCGGATCGTCGAGGTCGAAGGTGCGCAGGAAGTAGGTGAGGCCGAACTCGGCGACGTCGTAGTGCCCCTCGGTGGCGCGACGGAAGACGTCCGACACGAGGGGTGCCGTCTCGAACACCGCGTCGACCCCGTCGACCCCGACCCGGCCGTCGAACAGCGCCTGGGTGTGCTCGTAGGCGTACACACCGACGCTCAGCTCCGTGCTCATCAGCGCCCCCTCCTCGGATGGCTCGCGGGGAGCCCGCTTCCGTAAATGACCGTTCACTTTTATGGTGGTCCCGGACTGGCCGAGCCGTCAAGGTGAATGCTCATTCACGGTGAAAGGAACCCCATGCCGCGTCTCACAGCCGAACGTCGCGAGGCCAAGCGCGCCGAGATCCTCGCGGCGGCCCGCCGCTGCTTCTCCCGCGACGGGTTCCACCAGACCTCGATGTCGGACATCGCCGCCGAGGCAGCCGTCTCGGCCGGCGCCCCCTACCGCTACTTCACGAGCAAGGACGAGATCGTCCTCGCCCTCGCGGGCGAGGCGTTCCGGCTGATCTTCGAACCGGTCGAGCGGCTGGCCGACAGCACGGACGCGCCGACCGTCGCGGGACTGGTGGCCGCCGCGCTCGACACGATCAGCGGTGAGACGGTGCGGGACGCGGCGGGGCGCCCGGTCCCGGTGGACGAGTTGCTGCGCTGCGCCGTGCAGGCGTGGTCGGAGGTGCTCCGCAACGACGAGGTGCGCGGCCCGGCCGCGGAGGGCTTCGAGCGGGTCCGCGCCGGCATCGCCGACGCGCTGCGCCGCGGCCGGGTCGCGGGTGCGGTGCCCGCCGCCGCGGACCCGGACCGCGCAGCCCGCGTGGTGATGGGGCTGCTGCACGGACTCCTGCTCCAGCGCGTGGCCTTCGGACTCACGGACCCGGCCGCCCTCGCGGACGACCTCCGCACCGGGCTGATCCCGTGACGGACGACGACCGCGCCGGGCCGCCCCCGCACGCTCCCGGGCGGGGGCCGGCAGCGGTAACCTGCGGCCGTGAACGGGACTTGGGACGAGGCGCGGCTGGTCGCGGACGGCTTCGAGCGCGTGCTGGTCGAACTGGAGTGGTACGACGGGCCGCGGGCCGGGGTGGTGGGGGTCGGGGGCGCGCCGCACTACTTCGACGGCTTCGGGCAGTACACCGGGGACGGGGCCGGCGGGTACCGGGTCTGGCCGGTGGCCGCGGAGGCGGCGGCGTGGGAGCGCGAGCAGTGGGCGATCCAGGCCCGGTGGGGGGCGCGGCCGGGACCGGACGGGGTGGACCCCCGGTACGACGAGTTGACGGCCCTGCTGGCGGAGCACCGCCGGGAGCCGGAGGACGCCCGCCTGCTGGTGGGCGAGCTGCGCAACACCGGCGCCGGGAACGACGCGGAGGGGACGGGCCACTGGTTCCGGTGGCAACTGTGAGCCGGACCGTCCCGCCCGGGCCCCGCGGGGCGGAGCCGGCCGCGGAGGCGGCGCGGCGTTGGCTGGCCGACCGGGGCGTCAGCCGGGTGCGGGACGGCTGGGTGAGCGACGGGGAGCCGGGCGCGGTGCTCACCGCCGACCAGGTGGCGCACGCCTGGGCCGGCGAGGTGTTCGCCGAGGACCTGGAGCCGGCCGACCGGTTGCGCCTGGCCTTCGGACTGCTGGACCTCCTCGACGCCCACTGGGTCACCTGCGAGATCCGGTTCGCGCACGAGGGCGCGGACGGCCCGCTGCCGGCCGACGTGCTGTGGGACGGCTACCGTCGGCGGCTGGAGGCGGACCGGGACGCCGAGGCCGTCGGCCACTCGCTGTGGGTGGACTGGTTCGAGCACCCCGCCACTTCCGCGACGGCCTTCGCCGAGGTGCTCGGCAACGACCTGGCCCGGCTGCCGGCCGAGCCCCCGCCGGCCCTGCTCCGCCGGGCCCGCCGGGTGCTGGAGTGCTCGGGCCCGGTCCGCTGGCCGGTGAAGGAGCCCGCGTACCGCACCGCCGCCCGGCTCCCCGCCCTGCACCCGGCCCTCTTCCGCGGCCTCCTGACGAGCTTCCACGACATCCACGGCGACCTGGAGCCGGCCGCCGCACTCGCCCTCCTCGACCGGCTGGACCTCCCCGCGACCACCCGGCACCTCCCCGCCCTGCGCCGCGTGCTCGCCGCGGGACACCGGAACCACCACCACAACCCCGGCGCCTGGGAGGACGCGCTCCGCGCCTGCTCGGCCTGAAAGATCTAGTGGTCGCGGGTGACGGACCAGGCCGGGAGGTGGGTGAAGAAGGCGACGGCCCCGGGGCGCCAGCGGGTGTGCCAGGTGGCGGCCAGGGCGGCGGCGCGGTGGGCGTGCCGGAGGGCTTCGGCGTGCAGGGTGCGGTCGAGGCCGTGGGTGCGGGCGAGGTCGCGGACGGGGGCGAGGGCGTCGGGGTCGGGGTTGCCCAGGGCGGCCTCCAGGGTCCGGCGTCCGCTCTCGTCGGCGGCGGTGGCGGCCAGCAGGGCCCGGACGAGGTAGCTGCGGCGGCCCGCGCGGAGGTCGGTGCCGAGCGGTTTGCCGAGGACGGCCGGGTCGCCGAAGAGGTCGAGCCAGTCGTCGTGGATCTGGTTGGCGATGCCGACCGCGGTGGCGTACGCGCGCAGTTCGGCGTCGTGCGGGGCGGGGTCGGCGCCGGCGGCGAGCAGGCCGAGGCGCAGCGGGGCGAGCACCGAGTAGCGGGTGGACTTGTACTCGGTGACGGCGTGCAGGAACGCGGTGTCGGGTTCGGGGTGGAAGTCCCGTTCCAGGTCGAGGAGTTGGCCGTTGACGGCGTCGGCCCCGGCCTCGATCGGGACGGCGGCCATGGCCACGGCGCGGTCGGGCGGCAGGTCGCCGGTGAGCAGGACCCGGACGGCGAGGAAGGCGGCCAGGTCCCCGGCCAGGACGGCGAGCGCGAGGGCGGTGTCGGGCCGGTCGGGGAACTCGTCCCGGTAGGCGTAGTAGGTGGAGGGGCCGCCCCGGCGCACGGGTGCGTCGTCGATGACGTCGTCGTGGATCAGGCCGTGGGTGTGCAGCAGTTCGATGCTGATCGCGGCCTCGTCCAGGCCGGGCACCGGGCGGTCGGTGACCAGGGCGGCGGCCTCGTGCAGCAGCACGACCCGCAGGCGCTTGCCGCCGCGCAGGGACAGCTCCCGCACCAGGTCGAGGGCGCGGGCCGGGAACCTGCCGGGCGGGGGCGGTTGCGGGGCGCCGGCCGCCGGGTCGGCCAGGGCGTCGAAGTAGGCCGCGAAGCGGGTTTCGAACCGGCGCTGGTGGTCGGCGGCGCGGTGCAGGGCCGCGCTGAGGGCGTCGTTCACCCCGTCAGGTTGTCACGCCGGACGGCCGGACGGTCCGGCGGCGGCCGGCAGTTCGGCGAGGAGCCGTTCGGTGGCGGTGTGCAGGCGGAGGGCGGCGGCGGGGTCGAAGGCGGGGGTGTCGGTGCGGACCCGGCGGCCTTCCAGGACGGCGGTGAGCGGGGCGGCGGGCGCGTCGAGGTGCGGGAGGATCTGGGCGACCGCCTCGGTGACGGGTCTGCCCTGGACGCGCAGGCGGTCGACGTGGGCGGCGGTGGCGCGGTCGTACTCGCCGGCGAAGCTGGTGGCGACCACGCCGGGGTGGTTGACCACCTGGGGGACGTCGGGGTGCAGGTGGGCGAGGTGGGCGGCGAGCAGGTCGCACAGGGCCCCGCCGTGGCCGAGCGCGCCGGTGCCGGGGTAGTCGCGGCGCAGTTGGAGGTCGTCCCAGCGGACGGGGCCGGCCAGTCCGGCGCCGCCGAAGTTGAGCACCACGGGGCTTGCGGTGCGCCGCAGTTGGGGCAGCAGGCCGTGCGAGAGCAGGTGGCGGCTGAGGTAGTAGAGGGCGAAGTTGCTCTCCAGGCCGTCGGCGGTCTCGGCCCGGGTGGAGCGGTGGTAGCGGGCGCCCAGCACCAGGACGTCCACCGCCGGGTGGTGGGCGGCGACGTGGGCGATCAGGCGGCGGTTCTCGGCGACCAGGCCGAGGTCGGCGGCGAGGAAGTGCGCCCGTTCGCCCGCGCCGCGCCGGTGGGCGTCGGCCCGGAACGCCTCGCCCTTGGCCGGGTTGGTGCCGACCACCAGGACGTGGTGCCCGCGCTCCAGGTAGGCGGTGGCGAGGGCGCGGCCGATGCCGTCCGTTCCGCCCGTGATCACTGCGGTGGCCATGGTTCGTTCCCCTCCCCGGTCGCGAATGCTTTGGCGCATCAAACCATTCGCGACTGGCAAGGGCAACTGACGAGCTCAGGGCCCGAGTTACCGACCCGTCAGTTGGGGGCGGACCGGCCCGGTAGGCTGGCCGGGTGACCGCGACCCCCACCCCACCGACCGCCGCCACCCCCGAACTGGCCCGGCTGGAACTGGCGTTGTCCGCACTGGTCCGGTGGAGCGAGAGCAAGCACATCCGCACCGAGGTGGCCCGCCGCTCCGGATGCGACATGCCGTCCAGCGCGCTGCGACTGCTGGAGCACTTCGAGGCGGCGGGCCCGATGCGGGTCTCCGACATCGCCGAGTGCCTGCGCATCGACATCTCGACGGCCTCCCTGCAGCTGCGCCGACTGCGCGCCGACGCGCTGGTCAGCCGCCGCACCGACCCGGCCGACGGCCGCTCCGGCCTCATCGCGATCACCCCGGAGGGCAGCCGGGCGCTGGCTAGGGTCCGGGCCGCCCGCTGCGACCTGCTCGCCGAGACCTTCGGCGCCACCCCGCCGGACCAACTCGGCCGCGCGGCAGACGTGTTGGGCCTGGTACAGGAGCACATGCTCGCGGCCGCGGCGCAGTACGCCACCACCCCGGAGTAGCCACCCCGAACACCGCCCCGGCCCCCGCCCCCGCCCCCGCCCCCGCCCGATCGGAGCACGCCGCGTGACGACACGTCAGGTCGAACCCGGACTGACGGTGTTCGGCCCGGACACCGCTCCCCCGCTGGTCCTGGTGCACGGCATCCGGCTGTCCGCGACCATGTGGCGCCCGCACGCCCACCGCCTCGCCCCGGACTTCCGGGTCAGCACGCCGGACCTGCCCTGCCACGGCGCCCTCGCCGCGCAGCGGTTCACCCTGGACGCGGCCGTCGACACCGTCCGCCGGGCCGTCCGGGAGGCCCGCGCGGCGACCGGACGGCGCCCGCTGCTGGTCGGCCTGTCCCTGGGCGGGTACGTCTCGCTGGCGCACACCGCCCGCCACCCCGAGGACGTCGCCGCGGTCCTGCTGCACGGCTGCACCGCCCGCACCACCGGCCCGCTACCGGCCGTGTACGCCGCCGCCGGGCGGCTGGGCGAGCGGCTGGGGCCGGAGCTCGCGGCCCGGCTGCAGGCCCGGGCGATGCGCCGGATGCTCCCGCCGGAGTCCGCCGAGGCGGTCCTGGCGGGGGGCTTCCACCTGCCCGCCCTCACCCGGGGCGTGGCCGAACTGCGCCGGCACGACTTCCTCGCCATGGCGGCCCGGCTGACCACCCCGACCCTCTACCTGAACGGCCGCGCCGACCTGCCGTTCCGGGGCGACGAGCGGCGCTTCCTGGCCGCCACCCGGGCCGCGGGCACGCCCGCCCGGCTCTTCCACACCTCCGGCGGCCACCTGCTCAGCCTCGCCGACCCGGACCGCTTCACCACCCTGCTGCGCCGGGCCCACCGCCAACTCCTGCCGCAGGAAGGCTGATCCGCCCCGGCCCGGCGGGCACGCCCGGGTCGGGGAAGTCCGCCGCCGGGTCGTGCACCACGCCCAGCCGCCGGGCCACGGCCCGCGAGGGCGCGTTCTCCGCCGCGAACACCGCCCCCGGTCGCAACCGCACGATTCAGTCCCCGACGAACAGCAGCCAACTGCCGGACGTGGCCGCGCGGTCGGCGAGCATCCGGCCCAGGTCCCGGACCGCGTCCCGCTGCCCGGGCGATTCGGCCAGCGCCTCCGGCCGGGGCAGTTCGGCGAGCGCCGCGCCCGCGTCCTGCTCGTTCAGCGCGGTGTCCCGGTACGGGTCGATCCGCCCCGACCGGCCTTCCCCGGGCCCCGGTCGGGCCGGCACCGGGGCCGGCGCGCCGCCGTGCCCGTACGGGCCGCGCAGCGGTCGGGACCGGCGGTTCGGGCGCTCCGGGTACGGCTCGGTCTCGATGCCCGTCAGTGGCCCGCCGCCCCGGCCAGCACCTCGGCGGTCAGGGCGTCCGCCGCGTCCAGTGCGGCGGCCAGGCTTACCGGGTCGGTGCCGGCGAACCGGAACAGCTGCTGGGCGCGGCGCTCGAACTCCGGTGGCGCGCAGGGCAGTCGGCCGGCCGAGGCGACCGCGCCCTTCTCGTTGACGACCCACTGCCCGGCCCGGGCGTGCAGCGCGTGCACCAGCAGGCCGACGGCCCGGAACAGGCACCCGGCGACGTAGGCGGCGTCCCCGCGCTTGGCCCCCTTGCGGGCGTTGACCAGCGCGAACGGCGCCTCCCAGGCGGCGTCCGCCTCCAGCCGCCGGGTCAACTCGGCCGGGAAGCAGTGGACTTCGTCCCGCAGCGCGGTCAACTCCCCGGTCGGGTCGGCCAGTACCCGGGCGAGTGCGAGTTCGCCGAGGTAGGAGTAGGAGGGCACGCCGTACGGGTGGCCGGGCTGCTGGCCGCTCTCGTACCGGCCGAGGCGGGCCTCGGCGGCGTAGTGGCGCACCCGCCGGACGTCCCGGTACAGCCAGTCGACCCGGGCGGGGCCGATGTCCAGCCAGGCGCCGCCGTCCACCCAGGGGCCCCAGTCGCCGGGCTCGGCGACCTCGACCGGGGCGCCGCACAGCTCGGCGGCCAGTTCGCGCAGGGCCCCGGTGTCGAGTTCGCCGGGGCGGTAGTACAGGCCGAGGTCGTAGTCGGACTCGGGGGTGTGCGCGCCGCGGGCCCGGCTGCCGCCCAGGCAGACGCCGACGATCCCGCCGATCCGCGCCAACCTCCCGGCGATCCGCCGGAGTCCGTCCGCGTCCAGTTCCGCCGCCGCACCGCTGTCGTGTCCAGTCATCGCCCGCCACGATGCCGCACCGCACGGCCCCCCGCCAACGCTTTTCCCCGACCGGGGAAGCCCCCGCCCGGGGAAGCCCCCGCCCGGCCGGCGGCCCGCCCGGTCCGCGGCCGGACGCGGAAGTGCGCGGTGGGGGCGCCGCACCGCCCCCACCGCGCTACCGGCCGCCACCCGCGAGGCGCCCGGCACGGAGCCGGACGGTCCCGGACCGCCCCCGTTCGACCCGGTCCTGGTCCCGTCCGCCCCTGGATCAACCCGCCGCGCAGGCAACCCCGTTGAGGGTGAAGCCGGTCGCGGCGGCGGCGTTGCCGGTGTGGTTGGCCTGGAAGCCGAAGCTGGTCGAGCCGCCAGCCGGGATCGCCGCGTTGTACGCCAGGTTGCTCGCGCCGACCTGGCCGGTGGCCGGGCTGACGGTCGCGTTCCAGGCGTTGGTGACGCTCTGCCCGCCGGGCAGCGTGAAGGCCAGCGTCCAGCCGTTCACGGCGCTGCCGCCGGTGTTGGTGACCGTCACGTTCTCGGTCAGGCCGGTGTTCCAGGCGCTGACCTGGGTGCTGACCTTGCAGGCCGCCCCGGTCGGCGGCACCGACGGCGAGGAGGAGGCCGAGGGGGACGGCGAGGCCGAGGCGGAGGAGGACGGGGACGGCGAGGAGGTGCTGCCGCCGAGCGCCGTCACCACCGCGTTGTACGCGGCCTTCGGCTGGTAGTTGGCGTCGTACATGGTGGCCGCGCCGTAGCCGGAGAAGAAGTCCGGGATCCAGGAGTCCGGGTCGCCGACGCCCCACTGCGAGACGCCCACGCAACCGGTCACCGCGAGGCAGGAGTTGACCACGTTGGCGTAGTCGGTGGCCTGCTGGGCGAGGTTGGCGGCGCTGGCCGGGACGGGCATCCGGTCGTCCAGCTCGGTGATGGCGACGTTGACGCCGAGCGCGGTGAAGCGCTGGATGTTGGCCTTCAGGGTGCTGGGCACCTGGCCGACGATGAAGTGGCTCTCGAAGCCGACGCCGTCGATCGGCACGCCCTGCTGCTTGAGCGTGGACACCAGCTGGTACATGGCGTCGCTCTTGGCGCCCAGGCCCTCGATGTTGTAGTCGTTCAGGTACAGCTTGGCGTTCGGGTCGGCGGCGTGCGCGGTGCGCAGCGCGTCGGCGATGTAGCCGGAGCCCATGGCGTTGGTGAAGGCGTCGGTGCGCAGCGTGCCGTCCTCGTTGAACGGCTCGTTGACGACGTCCCAGGAGTAGACCTGGCCCTTGTAGTGGGTGGCCTCGGTGGTGATGTGGTTCTCCATCGCGGCCTGCACCTGGGCGGTGGGAAGGCTGCTGACCCAGTTGGGCAGCTGGCTGTGCCAGACCAGGGTGTGGCCGCGCACCCGCATGCTGTGGGCCTTGGCGAAGGAGACGATCTGGTCGCCGGGGCCGAAGTTGAAGTTCCCGGCGGAGGGTTCGGTGGTGTCCCACTTCATCTCGTTGCCGGGGGTGACCATGTCGAACTGGGTGCCCGCGATGGCGGTGATGGTGGAGCTGTTCAGGTTGGACTGGGTCAGGGCGGTGCCGAAGTAGCTGCCTTTGGCCTCGGCGAGGTCGCGCAGCGTGGTGCCCGCGGCGCCGGCCGGGCCGCTGCCGATGGTGGCGGCGGCCAGCAGTCCACCGGCGGCCGCGAGGGCGAGCGCCGCGAGGGCGCGCCCGGGCCGGTGCGCTGCGTGCGACGGTGCAGCCATGGTTCGTCCTTCCGGGGGTGGGTGGGGTGCACGGACCGTACGGCGGCCCGCGCGGCCCCGGCAACGGAGGCCCGGCCGCCCTCCGCCACCCACCGGGGTGCGAAATTTTCGACCCGCGTTCGACTGCCCTTCGACACCCACCGCTCCGACCTGCGGCGGGATCCCGAAACGACACGGCGGCCGCGGTCCCGGCACCCCGGGTCCGCGGCCGCCCCGGTCGGCCGGACGGACGAGAAAGTTACAGCTGGCGCAGGTCGGCGCCCGGTGCCGCGGCGGCGGGGACGAGCTCCTTGCCCATGCACACGCTCTGCTCGTGGTCCTTGTAGTAGCCGAACTTGCGGATCTCGGCGTAGCCCTCGGAGGTGTAGAGCGCGATCGCCTCGGGCTGCAGGGTGCCGGTCTCCAGCACCAGCCGGGTCCGCCCGGCGGCGACGGCGGTGTCCTCCAGGTGGCGCAGCACGGCGCGGGCGTGGCCCTGGCCGCGGGCCTCCGGGACGACGTACATCCGCTTGAGTTCGGCGTCCCCGTCGCGCAGCCCGTCCGCGTCCCGCTCCTTGGCCCGCCATCCGCCGCAGGCCACCGGCCGCCCGTCCTGGTAGCCGATCACGAACAGCCCGGCGGGCGGGTCGAAGTGGTCGGTGCGGATGGCGGTCTGGTCGCCGTCGCCGTACCTGCGGACGTACTCCTGCTGGACGTCGGCGGCGAGCTGCTGGGCGTCGGGGTGTCCGAAGCCGGTGGTGCGGATCTCCATGGCGCCCAGGGTACGGGCCCGCCTCCCGCCCCCGACCCCGCCCCTGGCCCCCGACCCGAACCCGCGGTCCGGGCCCGGCCCGGTCCGGTCCGAGCACCCGGGCCGAGCACCCGGCCCCGGGCGCGAGCGCGCGGGCCGGGCCCGGACCGGCTCAGCCCCGGGTGAGGCGGGCGACCAGCTCGTCCTTGCCGAACATCAGGGCCGCGTCCAGCGCGGAGGGCGTCCCGGCCCGCGGGTCGGCGCCGTGGGCGAGCAGCGCCTCGACGACCTCGGTGGCGCCCTTGAAGACGGCGCCGGCCAGCGGGGTCTGACCCCGGTCGTTGGCCCGGTCGGCTTCGGCGCCGTGCTCCAGCAGCGCGGTGACGGCGGCGGCGTGGCCGTGGTACGCGGCGAGCATCAGCAGGGTGTCGCCGCGGTCGTTGGTCAGATCGGCGGGGGTGCCCGCGGCGAGGTAGGCGGCCAGCAGCGCGGCGTCGCCGGTGCGGGCGGCGTCGAAGAGCCGCCCGGCCAGGGCGATCACCTCGGCGTCCGGCTGCCCGGCGGGTCCGTCGGTCGCGGGGGTGCCGGTCTGCGCGGTGGGGTCGGTCATGGGGTGTTCCGCCTTCCGGGTGGGCGGCCGTGCGGGCCGCGACTCGTCCTGCTGGTGCCACCGCGAACGCTAGCGGACGCCCCGGCGGGCCCGCCGGGGTGCGGTGCGGCAGCGCCGTTCGGGCGAATTCCGGGTGCGCGGGGCGCGGGCGCGCCCCGCGCGGGGACGCCTGACTGCGCCGGTGCGATCCACTGGCCCCGTGCGTCGCCGAACCGCGGGACGTATACCGCCGATCCGGGTGCCCGGGTGAGATCCACCCGTTTGCCGCACCCCATCATCTATTACTTCTTGTCACCATTGAGGCACTTTCCGTCACACCGTCCCCGCCCCTCGTGAGGAGCAATCCCGTGATTCTCTCCATCTCCGGCATCGTCCTGTTCGGCGTCATCGCCTTCCTGTTCTTCCGCCGGGACGGGTTGAAGATCTCGCACGCCCTGGTGTGCGCGCTGTTCGGCTTCTACGTCGCGGGCTCCTCGATCGCCCCGAGCATCCAGGCGGGCGGCGCGAGCCTGGCCAGCCTGATCGGCGGCCTGAAGTTCTGAGCGGTCCCTGCTCCTCACGGCCCGGGCGCGGACATCCCCACCGCCCCGGGCCTTCTGCCAACCTCCCCCGGCCGGTTCCCCGCCGTCCCCCCGCTCCCGTCCCCTCCCTGCCCTCCGGAGCCCGCATGTCCCTCACCCGCCACTTCACCCGGGGCCGCGACCTCGCCCGCAGCGCCGGCGACCACGCCGCCGACGTGTTCGCGCCGCTGGCCCTGATCGGCCGCGGCCTGCGCCGCCACGCCGACTGGGCCAAGGCCCGCTGGGCGGCCACCCCGAAGGAGCGGCGCGGCCCGACGCTGCTGGTCGGCGCGGCCGTGCTGCTCGGCGTCTTCCTGCTGCCGCACGGGCCGCTGCTGGCGATCGTCGCCCTGGTCGCCTCGGCGGCCTGGGTCGGACGCTCCCCCAAGACCCCGTCGGAGCCCGTGCCGGACGCCGCGGACGTCAAGCTGCCCGCCCTGTACGCGGCGCTCACCCCGTACTTCGGCGGCTACGACGACCCGGGCGCGCTGTACCGGGTGGACGGCGAGTGGAAGTCGGCGTTCAGCGAGTGGGCCTTCGACCAGGACGGCCGGCTGGCCGCGCTGGAGATCGCCTACCCGGCGTACTTCACCGACACCGAGCCGGCCGCCCGGGCCCGGATCGAGCAGGTGGTGCAGGGCAAGGCGGGGCGCTCGCGGGAGTACCGCTTCGACTGGGACGAGGAGTCCAACCGGCTGCGGGTGGCGGCGCTGGCCCCGCTGCCCGCCGACGTCGCCGCGCAGCGCTTCGTCACCGCGCCGGGCGAGATCGTGCTCGGCTTCACCGACGAGGCGGGCAGCCACCGCACCATCCCGGTCGAGCAGGGCGGCGTCACCGAGCAGCAGCCGCCGGTGATCTGGCGGGTCGGCCCGCGCTCGGCCGAACCGCACCTGCTGGCGCTGGGCGCGCCCGGCCACGGCACCTCGACGCTGCTGCGCTCGATCGCGCTGCAGGCGCTCCCGCACGGCGACCTGGTGGTGGTGGACGGGGCGAGCACCGGCGAGCACGCCTGCCTGGTGAACCGTCCGGGCGTGCACACCGTGGAGACCAGCCTGCACGGGGCGCTGGCCGCGCTGGAGTGGTGCGCGCGGGAGACCGAGCGGCGGCTGGTGGCGCTGAACGCGGCCCGGCACCACGGGCTGTCGGCGCCGGCCGACGTGACCCGTCCGCTGTGGATCCTGCTGGACCGCCTCACCGAGCTGTCCGAACTGGCCCGCGCCGAGGGCCGCACCGACCCGCAGGAGCTGCTGGAGGTGCCGCTGCGGCACGGCCGGGCGGCCCGGGTGACGGTGGTGTTCGCGGACGTGCTGGAGGCCCGGGAGCGGATCTCCCCGACCGTCCGGACCTGCACCCGCACCCGGGTGGTGCTCGGCCCGGTGAACGCCGAGTCCGGCCCGGCCGCGCTCGGCGGCCCGCTGGACATCGCGCCCGCCGCGCACACCCCGCCCGGGCGCGGCTACGCCCGGATCGGCGCCGCGGCCCCGGTCCGGCTGCAGGTCCCGGTCACCGTCGACCCGCTGGACGAGGACGCCCCGGCCCCGCTGCGGGAGGCGGTGGCGGCGCTGCTGCCGCACCGCGACGCCCGCGCCGGGGCGGCCGCCCCGGCCCCGGTGCTCGCCGAGGTGGTGGCGGAGCCGGCCCCGGCGAACCTGGTGAAGGACCTGACCGGCGAGCCGGTCGGTGAGCCGGCCGGGGGAACCCCGCCGGTGCGCCCCCGTCCGCTCTGGTAAGAAGGTCCGGCGGAAGTGCCGGTCGCCCCGGCGGGCTTCGGCGGACCATAAGTGCACAAAATGTGACACGCCGGGTGATAACACCGCGCAGATGTGACAAAACGGGCCACCATGGGTACAAACAGGGGCGGCACGACAGGCGACGTATGTCCCGGACGGGAATCTTCGTCGGAGGTCGAGCGTTGGACCCAGCGACGAAGACAGCGACCACTAGTCCTGTGGGCAAGAAGCCCGGGAGGCACGATTCATGAGCGAGCGAGCTCTCCGCGGCACGCGACTCGGGGCGACCAGCTACGAGACCGACCGCGGCATTGACCTGGCACCGCGCCAGACCGTCGAGTACGCATGTCAGAACGGACACCGCTTCGAGGTCCCGTTCTCGGTCGAGGCGGAGATCCCCGTGGTGTGGGAGTGCCGCTTCTGCGGCCAGGAGGCCGCCCTCCTCGACGGCGAGGAGCCGGAGGAGAAGAAGACCAAGCCCACCCGCACCCACTGGGACATGCTGATGGAGCGCCGTACCCGTGAGGAGCTGGAGGAGGTCCTGGCCGAGCGCCTGGCCGTCCTGCGCTCCGGCGGGATGAACCTGGCGATCCACCCGCGCGACTCGCGCAAGTCCGCCTGACAGCCGGACGCCGCACCACGCCGAAGGGCCCCCGGTTCCCCCCGGGGGCCCTTCGGCGTTCCCGCCCGTCCTCGGCGTCCGCGACCGTCGGGCGTCAGGCCGGGCTCGTGATCGCGCCGGGCGTCGGGTCGGGACCGCGGTCGCGGCCCGGCCGGGCCGGGCCGTCAGGGCGTGATCGGCGGGCGGTACCCGGTGTCCGGACCGGCCGGGCCGCGCGGGCCGGCCGGCGGGTCGACGACCTCGCCCTGGACGACCTTGCCGTCGGGGCGGTGGATCCGCAGCTGCTCCTGCAGGCGCATCGCGTCGGCGAACCGGTCCGCGCCGACCGGGGAGGTGGAGCGCAGCGCCGAGCCGGTGATCCGGCGGCCGACGGCGCGCCACAGCGCGCGGGTCGGCGGCAGCAGGAGGGTCAGTGCCAGCAGGTCGGACAGGAAGCCGGGGATCATCAGCAGGACGCCCGCCAGCACCGTCATCGAGGTGCCGGTCTGCGGCTGCGCGGACTGCGGGTCCTTGGACAGCTCGACCGCGGCGCGGAAGGCCCGCGCCCCGGCCCGCTTGATCACCGTGCCGCCGAGGAACACCCCGCCGACCAGCAGCACGAGCGTCAGGAACCAGCCGATCCAGCCGGCCACCACCGTGAGCAGCCAGATCTCCAGCACCAGCCAGGCGGCGACCAGCAGCGGCACGGTTCGGGCGAGCCTGCCTCGGCGGGCCGGGCGGGCCGGGGTTGCTTGCTGGGACACGGTACGGATCCACTCCATCGCGGTGCTCTCCGCGGCGGCCGGCCTCTCCGGCCGCGTCCACGGCACCACCCAGCACAACGGCCCCGGGGCCCGCCGTGTTCCTGGTCCGACGGGGTCGGAGGGGTCACGGCGCGGTTCCCGGGGCCGTCGGCGGCCGGCCGCGGCTCAGGCCGCGGCGTCGGCCTCCCGCTCGGCGGCGGCGCGGCCCTGCGCCCTGCGCCGGCGCACCGCGCCGGTCGCCGCGAACGCGCAGACCAGCACGCCGCCCACGGCCAGCACCCACTCGGGCGCCGCGCCGACCCGGTCCGCGACGGTGGTGCCGTCGCGCAGCGGCACCACCGCGTTCAGCACGGCCTGCTCCATCTCGCCGGTGCGCTGCTCCACCGTGCCGTCCGGGGCGATCACCGCGGAGACGCCGCTGGTCGCCGCGATCAGCACCGCCCGGCCGTGCTCGACGGCCCGCAGCCGGGACATCGCGAGCTGCTGCTCGGTCTGCCCGGTCCGGTTGTAGGTGGCGTTGTTGGTCTGCACGACGATGACCCGGCCGCCCTGGTTGACGGCGTCCCGGACGATCTCGTCGTACGCGACCTCGAAGCAGATCACGTCGCCGATCCGGGCCGGGCCGAGCTGCATCACGCCGTTGTGGTCGCCGGGGTAGAAGTCCCGGGCGACCCGCTGCAGGCGGCTGATCACCTTGGACAGCTCGGTGCGGAACGGCACGTACTCGCCGAACGGCACCGGGTGCTGCTTGGTGTAGGAGGCGCCGGGGCCGGTGGCCGGGTCCCAGACGATGCCCTCGTTCTGCACGTGCTGCTCGTCGGGGCCGTCGACCAGGGCGCCGACCAGGGTGGGCACGCCGACCGCCTTGACCGCCTCGTCGATCCGGGCGTACGCGGCCGGGTCGGTGAACGGGTCCAGGTCGGAGGCGTTCTCCGGCCAGATCACCACGTCGGGCCTGGCGGCCCGGCCGGCCGCGATGTCGGCGGCGAGCCGCTCGGTGGCGGTGGCGTGGTTGTCCAGCACCTCCATCGGGCGGCCCAGGAAGTCCATGCCGGGGCGGTCCACGTTGCCCTGGACCAGGGCGACCTTGACGGTGTCGTCGGCCGAGGTGGGCACCGGCACCGCGTAGCCGACCAGCACCAGCGCGAGCGCGCCCACCGCGCCCACCGCGGTGCGCCAGGGCATCTCGGTGTCGGTGCGGCGGGCCCGGGCGGCGCTGAGCACGGCCCAGGCCAGCAGGGTGCCGGCGGCGGCGACCGCGAAGGTCACCAGCGGGGCGCCGCCGAGCGCGGCCAGCGGGGTGAGCGGGCTGGCGGTGTTGGCGAACGCCAGCCGGCCCCACGGGAAGCCGCCGAACGGCAGCCGGTCGCGCATCCACTCCTGGGTGACCCAGAGCACCGCGCCCCACAGCGGCCAGCCGCGCAGCTTCGAGGTGAGCGCCGCGCCGGCGCCCATCAGCGACAGGAACAGCGCCTCGATCAGCGACAGGCCGACCGTGGCGTCCCAGCCGACCGGGCGCAGCCAGGACAGCAGCACCACGAAGAACGGCACGCCGAACGCGAAGCCGATCCAGGCGCCGTGCCGGGCGGTGCGGCCGCGGGTGAGCAGCGCCAGGGCGGCGACCGCGAGGATCGACAGCGGCCACGCGTCGAACGGCGGGAACGCGAACGCCAGCGCCAGGCCGGACAGCGCGGCCAGCCCCGTCCGGGCCCACCACGCCTTGCGGGTGCCCCGCGCGGGCGCCGGCGGCTCCGGGTCCTGCGCGGCCACCGGCTGCTCCTGCGAAACGGGCAGTGCCACCTGTGCGCACCACCTCTCTACCTCGGGATCGTCTCCGCCGGGAGGGGGCGCACACGCGTTCCACCTCGTTCGACGTCCCAGGAAAGGTACCTCACTCCCCCGAGGGCCCCGCGCCGTGCGCCCGACGGCCCGTCAGGCGGTGCGCCGGTGGACGGTGCGGCCGCGGACCACGGTGCGCAGGCAGACCGGGAGCGGCTCGCCGGGGGTGAGGTCGGGCAGGCCGGGGGTGCCGGAGCGGGGGTCGGTGGACCAGCCGGCGACCCGGCTGTCGGGGGCCTGCACGACCAGGTCGCCGGTGGCCCAGACCGCGTAGGAGGCGACCGCGCCGGGGACCAGCACGCCGTCGGCGTCGTGGCCGAGCGCCCGGTGGCCGCCGCGGGTGTGCGCGGTGAAGGCGGCGCGGACCGAGATCCGGTGCTCGGGGGTGCGGTGGAAGGCGGCGGCCCGGACGGTGCCCCACGGGTCGAGCGGGGTGACCGGCGCGTCCGAGCCGAAGGCCAGCGGGACGCCGGTGCGCAGCATCGCCGCGAAGGGGTTGAGGGCGGCGGCGCGGTCGGCGCCGAGGCGCTCGGCGTACATGCCGTCGGGGCCGCCCCAGGCGGCGTCGAAGGCGGGCTGGACGGAGGCGGTGAGGCCGAGTTCGGCGAACGCGGCGAGGGTCTCGTAGTTGAGCGCCTCGGCGTGCTCGACCCGGTGCCGGGCGGCCTTGACCCGGTCGAGGCCGAGCTTGTCGGCGGCGGCCCGGACGCCCTCCACCACGGCGGCGATCGCGGCGTCGCCGATGGCGTGGAACCCGGCCTGCAGGCCGGCCTCGGTGCAGGCGGTGACGTGCTCGGCGATCTCGGCGGCGCTCAGGTAGGCGGTGCCGGTGTGGTCGGCGTCGGTGTAGGGGTCGTGCAGGCAGGCGGTGTGCGAGCCGAGGGCGCCGTCGACGAACAGGTCGCCGCCGGCGCCGACCGCGCCGAGGCGGCGGGCGGTCTCGATGCCCTCGGGGCCGAGTTCGCCCCAGTAGCCGTACACCTCGGGGCCGTCGGTCTCGGCGGCGAGGGCGAGCAGCGCGGCGAGGTCCTCGGCGGAGGAGATCTGCGGGCCGGCGCACTCGTGCAGGGTGCCGATGCCGAGTTCGGCGGCCCGGCGCAGGGTGGCGTGCTGGGCGGCGCGGCGCTGGGCGGGGGTGAGGTGGGCGAGCGCGGCCTGCCGGACGGCGTGGTGGGCGTCCCGGGTGAGCGGGCCGGTGGCGTCGTACCCGGGGAGCGCGTCCAGGCCGGGGACGAGGGCGCGCAGCGCGCTGGTGGCGAGGCCGGAGTGGACGTCGGTGCGGGAGAGGTAGAGCGGGACGTCCCCGGCGGCGGCGTCGAGTTCGGCGAGCGCGGGGGCGCGGTGCTCGGGCCAGCGGGTCTCGTCCCAGCCGTGGCCGATCAGGGCGCCGCCGGCGAAGGAGGCGCCGAACGCGGCGGTGCGGTCCAGGGCTTCGGCGAGCGAGCGGTAGTCGGTGAGGTCGAGGCCGGTGAGGGCGAGGCCGGTGGAGGTGGCGTGCACGTGGGCGTCGACGAAGGCGGGGGTGACCAGGGCGCCGTCCAGTTCGACGATCTCGTCGACGGTGTCGGCGTACGCCTCGGCGGCTCCGTCGCTGCCGACCCAGGCGACGTGCCGGCCCTCGACCAGCATGGCGGTGGCGAAGGGGTCGGCGGGGCTGTAGACGTTGCCGCCGCGCAGCAGCACGGTCCGGTCGGTGCGTTCGGTCATGGCGTCCAGTCTCGCACCGCGGACAGCGGCGGCCGGACCGGGGCGGCGGGTCAGAGCTTGGGCGGGCGGGCCTCGTAGGGGGTGGAGAGGACGACGGTGGTGCGGGTGGAGACGCCGGCGGCGGTGCGGATCCGGGCGAGCAGGTCCTCCAGGTCGCCGGGGCCGGGGACGCGGACCTTGAGGATGTAGTTCTCGTCGCCGGCGACGCTGTGGCACGCCTCGATCTCGGGCAGGCCGACCAGGCGCTCGGGGGTGTCGTCGGGCGCGCTGGGGTCGAAGGGCTTGACCGAGATGAACGCGGTCAGCGCCAGGTCGACCGCCTCGGGGTCGACGATGGCGGTGTAGCCGCGGATCACCCCGCGCTGTTCGAGGCGGCGCACCCGCTGGTGCACGGCCGAGGTGGACAGGCCGGTGGCCTTGCCCAGGTCGGTGTAGCTCATCCGTCCGTCCTGCAGCAGCAGCTGGACGATGCGCTGGTCGAGTTCCTCCACAAGGCGTCAACCTACTCGATCGCGGCCGGGCCCGTGCGGGCAGCTCTCCGGGGGCGCATGTGGGGGGCACATGCCAACGGAATGTGGCGAGGAACACAAGGAATGCATCACCGTGCGCCGGAGTGCAGGGTTATGACGTGCCGTCAATGGGAAGTGCTGCTGGTGGCCCGGACCACGAGAGGCTCCGGCCCGATCCTAGGGGGATCACGATGCGTTCCACCGACCAGCGCCCCGACGTCGAGGACGAACCCGGCGCGCCCGAGGCGTCCTTCGGGACGGACCCGGGCGCGGCCGACACCTGGGAGATCGTCCGGGTGCACTGCCCGGAGTGCGACCGCCCGATCGCGTTGATCGGGGACGAGGAGCGGCTGCCCCAGCACGCGGTGCTGACCTCCGCGTGGAACCCCTTCCAGCCCGCGATCTGCCGGGGCACCGGCGCGCCGACCGCCGACCTGCCGGAGTGCGAGGAGCAGCCCGAGCGCGAGGGCCTGGGCGACCTGGTCATGCTGCCGACCGCGCTGGACTGGCGCACCCAGCCGTTCTCGCACGCCGGGGCCCACCGCGCGGTGCGCGCGTCCGTCCCCGCGCAGCGCGAGCACCGCCGCGCGGCCTGAGTCCGCGCACGACCCGAGAAGCCGGACCGCCCCGGGCGGTCCGACGTCCTGGCGAGGGCGCCGCACGCGGTGCCCTCCGGGATCACCCCGCCTCGCCCTGCGGGCGACGGCCCCGGCCCCCGTACCCTGGCCGGATGGACACCCCCTCCCCCGACGCGTCCGGCCTGTCCGCGCTGGCCGCGGACCTGCTCGCGCTGCCGCCCGTGCCGGGCGGCCCGGTGCGGCTGGTCGCGGTGGACGGGCACGCGGGCTCCGGCAAGACCACTTTCGCCGGGCGGCTGTCGGCCGCGCTCGGCGGCGCCCCGGTGGTGCACCTGGACGACCTGGCGACCCACCGGGAGCCGTTCGGCTGGACGGAGCGGCTGCGCGCGGGCGTGCTGGAGCCGCTGTCCCGCGGCGCGGTGGGCCGGCACCCGGTGTACGACTGGACGGCCCGGGAGTTCGGCGCCGTGCGGGAGGTGCCGGTGGCGCCGGTGGTGCTGCTGGAGGGGGTGGGCGCGGGCCGGCGGGCGGTGCGCCCGCACCTGGCGGCGCTGCTGTGGATGGAGCTGGACCAGGCCGCGGCGCGGGCCCGCGGGGAGCTGCGGGACGGTCCGGAACTGGCCGAGTTCTGGGCGGGCTGGTCGTGTGCGGAACAGGCGCACTTCGCGGCCGACCCGAGCCGTCCGCACGCGGACGCGCTGGTCGACGGGGTCACCGGGCGAATCCTCCGGAGCACCCTGAGTGATTCGCGTAGACCCCTCTTGACCTGCGACGTCAGCAGGATCTAAGTTCTGCGTGTCGCGGAAATCAGTTGAATCCGCAACCACAGACACGGCGTCTCCGGCTTGTTCCCCCGTGAGCCGGAGGCGCCGTCCCGCCCTCCCGCGCGCCCCCCGCCGAGCGATCGTCTCGCGCCATTCGAGCCGCGCGCCACCCTTACGGATCAGCGCCGCGCCGGTACCATGCCACGCAGGCGCGCAGAGGAGCGCCCCGAGGTCTGGCGGGGGGCGTCAGTGACGGTGGAGAGTTCCGGCGGCAAGGGTCCCGCCGCGGCGGGTCCGGATCCGGACGCCGACCGCGCCTGGTCGCGTGCCATGGACGCCTACACGGCCGGCTCGTACGCCCGCGCCGAGGAGGAGTTCCGCGCCGCGGTCTACGTCGACCCCGGCATGGCCGACGCCTGGCTCGGCCTGCACGCGCTGCGCAGCGACACCGCGGGCGCCCTGCTGGCGATGCAGCGGCACCGGGACCGCTTCGGCGAGCAGCGCGAGCGCCACCGCCGCCCGCTCAGCTCCTGGTACTGGCTGGGCTGGTGGGTGCAGCCGGTGCTGGAGACCCCGCGCGACCTCGCCCTGGCGCACGCCTCGCACTGGCTGGACGGCCGTCACCTGGCCGAGCTGGAACAGGCGCTGACCCAGTGTCCGCCGCCCGAGCAGGAGCCCGCGGTGCGCTTCCTGCACGCCTGCCGCTCCTACCTGCTCAAGGACTGGGAGCAGCTGATCCGGGACACCGACCGGCTGCTGGACGACCCGGTGCTGGGCATCGAGGCCGGCCTGTTCGCGGGCATGGCCCGGGTCCGGCTCGACATGTGCGCGCAGGCCCAGCGCCCGCTCGCCGCCTCGCTCACCCGCTGCCGCTCCGAGCAGCCGCAGCGCAAGGAGCTGCGCTACTGGCTGGCCCGGGCGTACGAGGGCGCGGGGCGCAGCGCGGCGGCGCTGCCGCTGTACCGGGCGGTGCACCGGGCCGACCCGGCGTTCATGGACACCGAGCAGCGGCTCGCCGCGATCGCCGCCGAGGACGGGCTGCTGGACGGCGAGGTGTTCGGCGAGTACCGGGGCGCGGCGACCGCCCTGGGCGCCCTGGAGGAGTTGGAGGAGCTGGAGCCGGCGGAGTACCGCGGCGGCTCCGGCGGGGTGAGCGAGGAGGCCTGCGCCGAGGAGGACCCGGCCCCGGCCGAGTCGGGCCGGGCGCAGCTGGCCGAGCGGGCCGTCGGCCCGCCCGCCGCGCCGCCGCGGCCGGGCAACTGGCCCGCCGCGCTGGCGGTCCCGGCCGCCGGGCCGAACCCGGCGCCGGCCGCCCGGCTGGAGCTGGACCAGGCGCTGGCCGAGCTGGAGGCGATGGTCGGGCTGGACCCGGTCAAGCGCCAGGTGCGGGCGCTGTCCGCGCAGTTGCGGATGGCCCGGCTGCGCGCCGACCGCGGGCTGCCGGTGCAGCCGCCCAAGCGGCACTTCGTGTTCTCCGGCCCGTCCGGCACCGGCAAGACCACGGTGGCGCGGATCCTCGGCCGGGTCTTCCACGCCCTCGGGCTGCTCTCCGGCGACCACCTGGTGGAGGCCCAACGGGCCGACCTGGTGGGCGAGTTCCTCGGCCAGACCGCGGTGAAGGCGAACGAGCTGATCGACTCGGCGCTGGACGGCGTGCTGTTCATAGACGAGGCGTACTCGCTGGCCAACTCCGGCTACAGCAAGGGCGACGCGTACGGCGACGAGGCGCTGCAGGTGCTCCTGAAACGGGCGGAGGACAATCGGGACAGGTTGGTTGTCATCCTCGCGGGGTACCCGGACGGCATGAATCGACTACTGGCAACGAACCCGGGCCTGAACTCCCGATTCACCACCCGGGTCGACTTCCCCTCCTACCGGCCCGCCGAACTGACCGACATCGGGCTGAAGTTGGCGCAGACCGACGGTGACGGATGGGACGTGGACGCGACCGAGGAACTGTCCTCGATCTGCGGGCACGTCGTCACCGAGGGCTGGATCGACCAGCTCGGCAACGGCCGCTTCGTCCGCACCCTGTACGAGAAGTCCTGCGCCTACCGCGACCTGCGGCTGTCCGGCCAGCGCGGCGCCCCCTCCCGGGAGGACCTGGCGACGCTGCGCCTGCCGGACCTGCTGCAGGCGTACGGAGAGCTGATCGACGGCTACCGGTGAAGGGCCTGCGCAGGTCCCGGCCGGAGCGGTCGGAGGACGTCCCGGCGCCGAGCGCCGGGGACGGGCGGAAGTCCGGTGTGCAGCGGTCGGGGGACGCTCCCGCGCCGCGCCGGACGGATGAGCGGACGGCCGGGCGCCGCGGGGTGCCCTGGTACGTCTCCCTGCCGGTCACGCTGGCCGTGATCCTGGCACTGTTCCTGGGGATGGCGAACCTCGGCTGGCTGCCCGGGGTGCCCAACCCCTTCGCCGAGAAGACCGTCGACCGCAGCCAGCCGGTGGTGCTCAAGTCCATCCAGAACATGAGCCGTTACAACGCGGCCACCGGCGACTTCCAGGTCATCGTGGACCTCGCCAACGAGGCCAAGTTCCTGCCCTCGGCGATCCTGGGCACCCGCAGCCTGTACGTGGGTGCGGGCAGCGTCGAGGCGTACGTGGACCTCGGCAAGCTCGGGGCGGACTCGGTGAAGGTCTCCGAGGACCGGCGGACGGCGACCATCACCGTCCCGCACGCGCAGCTCGCCGGGGCGGCGCTGGACGTCAAGCGCTCCTACATGTACTCGCACGAGCGCGGCCTGTTCGACCGGCTCGGCGACCTGTTCTCGGACAGCACCGCGGAGGACCAGCACAAGGTGGAGATGCTCGCCGTCGAGAAGATCGACAAGGCGGCGAAGGACACCGAACTGACGGCGACCGCGGAGACCAACACCAAGACGATGCTCACGGGTCTGCTGACCTCGCTGGGCTTCACCCAGGTCACGGTCACCGTGGCCTGACCGGACGGCCGCGACGGCCGGGGCCGACCCCCGAGGCCGTCAGCGCTGGGCGGCGGCGGGGGGCCGGTGGTCGGGGTCGTGCACCTCGCCGACCAGTTCCTCCAGCACGTCCTCCAGGGCGACCAGGCCGAGCTGGCGCCCGTCCGGGTCGACCACGGCCGCCAGGTGGGCGGCGGCGCGGCGCATCGCGGCGAGCGCGTCGTCCAGCGGCAGGCCGGAGCGCAGCACGGTGATCGGCCGCCACAGCCGGGCCGGGATCGGCGCGGTGAGGTCGTCGGCCTCCAGCGAGTCCTTGAGGTGCAGGTAGCCGAGGACGGTGCCGTGCTCGTCGGCGACCGGGAAGCGGGAGAAGCCGGTGCGCACGGCGAGGCGCTGGATCTCCTCGCCGGTGACCTCGCGGCCCACGGTGACCAGCTGCTCGGGGGCGAGCAGCACCTCGGTGACCGGGCGGCTGCCCATCTCCAGGGCGTCCTCCAGGCGTTCGCGGCGGCTGTCGTCGAGCAGTCCGGCCTCGCCGGAGTCGGTGAGCATCAGCAGCAGCTGCTCGCTGGTGGCGACCGAGTCGACCTCGTCCTTGGGCTCGACCCGGAACATCCGCAGCACGCCGTTGGCGAAGGCGTTCAGGAAGGCGATGAACGGGGCGAGCAGGCGGGCCAGCCGGTCCAGCGGCGGGCCGAGCCAGAGCGCGGCCCTCTCCGGTCCGGCCAGCGCGAGGTTCTTCGGGACCATCTCGCCGATCACCATGTGCAGGAAGACCACGAGGCTCAGCGCGATGGCGTAGCTCAGCAGGTGCATCGCCGAGTCGGGCACGCCGAGGGCGTGGAAGGCGGGCTCCAGCAGGTGCGCGATGGTGGGTTCGGCGAGCGCGCCGAGCAGCAGCGAGCAGACGGTGATGCCGAGCTGGGCGGCGGCCAGCATCGCGGAGACGTTGGACAGCGCGTGCAGCACGGTGCGGGCGCGCTTGTCGCCGGCCTCGGCGAGCGGTTCGATCTGGCTGCGGCGCACCGAGATGACGGCGAACTCGGCGCCGACGAAGAAGGCGTTGCCGAGCAGCAGGAGCAGCGAGAAGGCGAGTTGCAGGGCGCTCATCGGGTGCCGTCCTGATCGTGCCGGTCGTCCTCGGGAACCCGGCGGACCTCCACCCGGCTGGTGCGGTGCCGGTCGACGGCGGTCACGGTCAGCTCCCAGCCGGGCAGCTGGGCGCGTTCGCCGACGGCGGGGAGCTTGCCGAGCAGGTCGGCGAGCAGGCCGCCGAGCGTCTCGTACGGGCCGTCGGGGGCGTTCAGGCCGATCTTGGCGAGCTGGTCGAGCCGGGCCCGGCCGTCGGCGTCCCAGACCGGCAGTCCGTCGCGCGGGGCGAGCGGGCGCAGGTCGGGGGTGTCGGCGGGGTCGTGCTCGTCCTGGACCTCGCCGACCACCTCCTCGACGATGTCCTCGATGGTGGCGACGCCGGCGGTGCCGCCGTACTCGTCGACCACCACGGCCATCGGTTCGCGGCCGCGCAGCAGGTCCAGCAGCCGCTCGGCGGGCATGGTCTCGGGGACCAGCAGCGGCGGGGCGCACAGGTGGCGGACCCTGGTGTGGTCGCGCCGGGCGGCGGGGACGGCCAGGGCGTCCTTGAGGGTGACGGTGCCGGTGACCTCGTCGAGGCTGTCGGCGTACACCGGGAAGCGGCTCAGCCCGGTGGCCCGGGTGAGGTTGAGCACGTCGGTGGCGGTGGCGTCCTCCTGGAGGGCGGCCACGTCGATCCGCGGGGTCATCACGGACTCGGCGGTCAGCTCGCGCAGGCCCAGGGTGCGGACGAACAGCGTCGCGGACTGCTCGTCCATCACGCCGGCCTGGAAGGAGTGCCGGGCCAGCGCGACGAGTTCGTCGGCGGTGCGGGCGTGGCCGAGCTCCTCCTGCGGTTCGACGCCGAACATCCGGACGATCCGGTCGGCGGAGCCGTTGAGGAAGGCGATCAGCGGGCGGCAGGCGGCGGAGAACACCCGCTGCGGGCCGACCACGGCGTGCGCGACCTGCATCGGGCGGGAGATCGCCCAGTTCTTCGGGACGAGTTCGCCGATCACCATCTGGATCACGGTGGCCAGCACCAGGCCGACGACCACCGCGGTGCCGCGGGCCGCCGACTCGGGCAGGCCGACGGCGGTGAACACCGGGCCGAGCAGGGTGGAGAGCGCCGGTTCGGCGAGCATGCCGACCACCAGCGAGGTGATGGTGATGCCGAGCTGGGCGCCGGAGAGCTGGAAGGACAGCTGGTGCAGGGCCTTGGACAGGCTCCTGGCCTTGCGGTCGCCCTGGGCCGCGGCGCGTTCCACGGTGCCGCGGTCGGCGGTCACGAACGCGAACTCGGCGGCCACGAACAGGCCGTTGGCGAGGATGAGCAGGAGGGCCGCGAGCAGCATGAGCCAGGCGGTGGTCATCGGGCCGCCCGCCTTTCCCGGCTGGAAACGTGCGCGGCGGCGCGGGTACTACCGGACGGATCGTCCATCGAGGGGAGGTGTCACTCCTCTGGTCGCGGGTGGACGCGGGCGGCCCGGAACTGCGGGGGCTTTGCCGCGGTTTTACCAGCGTAGACGATACCCGAACGCTTCTTTGGGCCCGTTCGACCCGTCCGTCCGGGGGCGTGTCAGGCTCATGCCCGCGCGGCGCCGCGCTGCTCGACCAGGTCGCGCAGCGCGCGGGCGGCGGCGATGGCCTGCTCGCGCCCGCCGCCGGGCTGGATGCCGACGGCGGCCAGCGCGGTGCCGTCCGCGAGGTCGAGCATCACCCAGGGGTCGCCGGCCTTGAAGTTCACCCGGACCACCTCGGCCCAGGACAGCCGGCGGCTGCGGACGAAGTTGACCACCGTCAGGCCCGCCTCGTCGGCGACCACCTTGGGGCGGGCCAGCATCAGGCCGACCGCGGCGAACAGCAGGCCGGAACCGACCATCATCGCCCGGTCGTTGAACTGCCAGCTCTCCGGCAGCGCGACGGCGAGCACCGAGAACAGCACCACCATCACCACGCACAGCGTGTAGAGCACGGCGCGGTTGCGGCGGGGCGCCCAGGTGACGGGCAGGGCGGCGGCGGTGGCGGTGGACACGGGTGGCTCCAGGGGGGACGGGGGCCAGGGGTGGCGGCCCCCGTCCGGTGGCGGGTCAGATGCGGCAGGCGTGGATGTTGGTGACCAGGATGGCGCGGGCGCCGAGCGACCAGAGGTCGTCCATGATCCGCTGGGCCTCCTTGCGGAGCACCATCGAGCGGACCGCGACCCAGCCCTCGGTGTGCAGCGGCGAGACGGTCGGCGACTCCAGGCCCGGGGTGAGGGCGACGGCCTCGCCGACCTTCTCGGCGCGGATGTCGTAGTCCATCAGCACGTAGCGGCGGGCCACCAGCACGCCCTGCAGGCGGCGCAGGAACTGCTCGACCGCGGCGTCCTCGCCGGCGCCCTTGGAGCGGATCACCACGGCGTCGGAGACCAGGATCGGGTCGCCGAACACCTCCAGGCCCGCGTTGCGCAGGCTGGTGCCGGTCTCCACCACGTCGGCGATCACGTCGGCGACGCCCAGGTGCACCGCGGTCTCGACCGCGCCGTCCAGCTTGGTGACGGTGGCCTTCACGCCGTGCTCGGCGAGGTGCTGCTCGACCAGGCCGGTGTACGAGGTGGCGATCCGCAGGCCGTCGAGGTCCTGGACGCCCGCGATCTCGGTGCCGACCGGCTTGGCGAACCGGAAGGTCGAGCCGGCGAAGCCGAGCGCGAGCACCTCCTCGGCCTCGGAGGCCGAGTCCAGCAGCAGGTCGCGGCCGGTGATGCCGACGTCGAGGCGGCCGGAGCCGACGTAGACGGCGATGTCGCGCGGGCGCAGGAAGAAGAACTCGACCTGGTTGTCCGGGTCGACCAGGACGAGTTCCTTGGCCTCCTTGCGCTGCCGGTAACCGGCCTCATGGAGCATCTCCGCCGCGGGACCCGAGAGCGAACCCTTGTTGGGGACGGCGATGCGGAGCATGAGAGGCGAACCCTTCGCGTTGGCGATCAATGTGGTGGGACTCAGAGGTACTTGTAGACGTCTTCGAGCGTCAGCCCGCGGGCGAGCATCATCACCTGGACGTGGTAGAGGAGCTGCGAGATCTCCTCCGCCGCCTCCTCGGGCGACTGGTACTCGGCGGCCATCCAGACCTCGGCGGCCTCCTCGACGACCTTCTTGCCGATCGCGTGGACGCCCTGCTGCACGAGCTGGGCGGTGCGGGAGGTCGCGGGGTCGCCGGTGGCGGCCTTCTGCTGGAGCTCGACGAAGAGCTCCTCGAATGTCTTGGAAGCCATGATGGGCTCACCTTACGGGGTGCGGGCTGACGTACGGTAAACGGTTTCGCACCGTGGACAGTCGGATGGACGACCGGACGGGCGGCCGGGGCCCCGGCCGCCGGTGTCCGTCCGGTCAGTCCCGGGCCTTGGCGAGCGCGCGCAGCGCGGCCGCGGTGGCCACCGCGGCGGTGACCGCCTCGTGGCCCTTGTCCTCGGCGGAGCCGGGCAGCCCGGCCCGGTCGAGCGCCTGCTGCTCGGTGTCGCAGGTGAGCACGCCGAAGCCGACCGGGACGCCGGTGTCCACCGACACCCGGGTCAGGCCGAGGGTGGCGCCCTGGCAGACGTAGTCGAAGTGCGGGGTGCCGCCGCGGATCACCACGCCCAGCGCCACCACCGCGTCGTAGCCCGCGTCGGCCAGCCGCTTGGCGGCGACCGGCAGCTCGAAGGTGCCGGGCACGCGCAGCACGGTGGCGCCGTCGGCCGCGCCGAGCTCCTCCAGGGCGCGCCGGGCGCCGTCCAGCAGGCCGTTCATCACCTGCTCGTGCCACTGCGCGGCGACCACCGCGACCCGCAGGTCGGCGGTGTTCTCCAGGCTCTCCGGGGACAGGACGGGGGCTCCGTGGCCGGCCATGTGCGTCTTCCTCTGTTCGGTTGCTGACGGTGGGTCAGGCTGCTTGCTGGGGCGCTTACTTGCCGTCGTCGTCGAGCCACGGCAGGTCGTGGCCCATCCGGTCGCGCTTGGTGCGCAGGTAGCGCAGGTTGTGCTCGCTCGCGGTGGTGGGCAGCGGGCGGCGGGCGGCGACCTTGAGGCCGTGCTCGGTGAGCGCGGTCTGCTTGGCCGGGTTGTTGCTGAGCAGGGTCAGCGAGCGCACGCCGAGGTCGGTGAGCATCTGCGCGGCGATCGAGTAGTCGCGGGCGTCGGCGGGCAGGCCCTGGTCGAGGTTGGCGTCGACGGTGTCCAGGCCCTGCTCCTGGAGCTGGTAGGCGCGCAGCTTGTGGGCCAGGCCGATGCCGCGGCCCTCGTGGCCGCGCAGGTAGAGCACCACGCCGCGGCCGGCCGCGGCGACGGCGGCCAGCGAGGTCTGCAACTGGGGGCCGCAGTCGCAGCGCAGCGAGCCGAACACGTCGCCGGTCAGGCACTCGGAGTGCAGCCGGACGAGCACGTCCTCGCCGTCGGGGAGCCGGCCGTCCGCGTCCAGGCCGCCGGCCACCAGGGCCAGGTGCTCGGTGCCGTCGATCGTGCCGCGGTAGCCGACGGCGGTGAACTCGCCGTGCTCGGTGGGCAGTTGAGTGACGGCGGCGCGGTCGACGTGCAGTTCGGTGCGGCGGCGGTAGGCGATCAGGTCCTCGATCGAGATGATCGCCAGGCCGTGCGCGCGGGCGAAGGCGTGCAGTTCGGGCAGCCGGGCCATGGTGCCGTCGTCGTTGACCACCTCGGCGATGCCGCCCGCCGGGGCGAGCCCGGCCAGCCGGGCCAGGTCGACGGCGGCCTCGGTGTGGCCGGGGCGGACCAGCACGCCGCCGTCGACGGCGCGCAGCGGGAAGACGTGCCCCGGGCGGGTCAGGTCGGCGGGCTCGGTGCCCGGGCTGGCCAGCAGCTTGACGGTGCGGGCCCGGTCGGCGGCCGAGATGCCGGTGGAGACGCCGTCGCGGGCGTCCACCGAGACGGCGTACGCGGTGCCCTTGCGGTCCTCGTTGACCCGGGTCATCGGGGGCAGCTTGAGCCGGTCGAGCTCCTCGCCGGTCATCGGGACGCAGATCACGCCGGAGGAGTACCGGACGGTGAAGGCCAGCAGCTCGGGGGTGGCCGCGGAGGCGGCGAAGACGATGTCGCCCTCGTTCTCGCGGTCCTCGTCGTCGACCACGATCACGGCGCGGCCGAGGGCGATGTCGGCGACGGCGCGCTCGACCGGGTCGAGGGCGAGCGGCTGTTCGGCGGGCTCGGTGCTCATGCGGCGGCTCCGGTGGGGATCGGGGCGGTGCGGGCCGCCCGGGCCTTCGTCCACCAGCTGGCCAGGCCGGCCACCACCAGGACGAAGTAGACGGTGAAGGTGAGGGCGGAGAAGACGTAGCCGTGGGCGTACGAGTACGGGACGCTGATCAGGTCCACGGCGATCCAGGCGAACCAGAACTCGACCCAGCCGCGGGCCTGGGCGTACATCGCGGCGAGCGTGCCGACGAAGATGTACGCGTCCAGCAGCGGGTTCCAGGACAGCTGCGGGTTGGCGTGGAAGAGCGCGGCGACGGCGGCGGTGCCGGCCGCGGTGGCGGCCACCAGCACGGCCCGCTCGGTCCAGTTCGCGAAGCGGACCTCGACCTCGCCGGTGTCGCGGCGGCCGCGCTGCCACTGCGTCCAGCCCCAGACCGAGGCGACCACGACGATCGCCTGCTTGCCGATCAGGCCGGGCATCTGGCTGTTCCAGAAGGCGGTGATCAGCACCGCGCCGGCCAGCAGCTGGACGGGCCAGGTCAGCACCGAGCGGCGCCAGCCGAGGACCAGGCCGGTCAGGCCTATCAGGTTGCCGACCATGTCGGCGACCTTCACCTGCTCGCCGAAGGCGGTGAAGGTCAGTTCGGCGAAGGAGCTCACTTGGTACCCCCCAGGGTGTCGGGCAGCGCACGGGAGTCGAGCAGCCGCTCGACGTACTTGGCGAGGACGTCCACTTCGAGGTTGACGGGCTCGCCGACCTGCTTGGCGCCCAGCGTGGTGAGGGCGAGGGTGGCGGGGATCAGCGAGACGGTGAACGAGTCGGCGGCCGCCTCGACGACGGTCAGGCTCACTCCGTCCACGGTGATCGACCCCTTCTCCACCAGGTAGCGCGAGATCGGCTGCGGAAGGCTGAAACGCAGTACCTCCCAGCGCGGATTCCCGTCCGCGTCGAGGTCGCCGGGCGCGCGGGAGAGCAGCGTGCCGGTGCCGTCGACGTGCCCCTGCACCAGGTGGCCGCCGAGCCGGGCGCCGAGCGCCATCGCCCTCTCCAGGTTGACCCGGGAGCCGGGGCGCAGCACGCCGAGGCTGGAGCGCCGCAGCGTCTCGCGCATCACGTCGGCGCTGAACTCGCCGTCGCGGTCGGCCAGTTGCTCGTTGCCGTCGAGGACGGTCAGACAGACGCCGTTGACCGCGATCGAGTCGCCGTGCCGGGCGTCGGCCGTCACGACCGGACCGCGCAGGCGGATGCGCGAGGATTCGCCGATCTCCTCGATGGAGACGACCTCGCCGAGCTCTTCGATGATGCCGGTGAACACCCGGGTTCTCCTCGCGCTACTAGGGGCGCGGACTCCGGGGCGGCTCGTGGGAGTTGACTGCGGACGCATGCCGGACGGGGCGCACCCGGGGCGCCTGGGCTTCCTCGCCGAGGCACGGGTTCGCTGCCGTCCTGCTCCTCGCACCCCGGCCTCGGGTGGGCCGCGGTGCTGACACGCTTCGTCCGCCGCGCACGCCTCCCATCCGGACTTTAACCGTCGGTCCAGGAATTTCACCTGGTCAACCGGCCGCTGGCTGCGGACGGGTCGCGGACTGTAACCGCCGGTTCGGATTTTCACCGACCCCGGAGTGCGCTGAACGTCACTGCTACTGCACCCACATTCTTGCACGCGCGGGCGGTCCGGCCGCAAGGACGTGCCCTGTGGCCTGCTTCACGTCGGCGGCGCACCGTGGAAGGGAATAGCCCTCCGCACGGAGGGCTCCCGGCCGAGGAGTTGAGCCGCCATGGCGATGTTCATGGACGTCCACCACGGGATGGCGGGCATCACCGCCGAGCAGTTGAAGGCCGCGCACGAGGCGGACCTCGCGGCGCAGGGCGCCGAGGGCGTCGAGTTCCGGCAGGCCTGGGCCGACCCGGACTCGGGCACCGTGTACTGCCTGTCCTCCGCCCCGTCCCGGGAGGCCGTGCAGCGCGTGCACGAGCGCACCGGGCACCCGGCGGACGAGGTGCACCCGGTGCCGCTGCAGGTCTGAGCCCCCGCCCCTCCCGGCCCCGCCCCCGGCCCCTCCCGACCCGCCCCGCCCCGCTCCCGGCAGTCCGGGGCGGGGGCCGGGAGGGGTTCGGCGCGGGCTGGTGCATGCTGGAGGGCACGGGGTCTCCGCATAGGCGGAACTTTGGGGGGCCATAGCTCCGGCTTATGACGGCATAAGCCGGAGCCCGGTACCGGGCGCGTCCGGCGGCCGTCAGGCTGGGCGGTACGCGCCCCGAGTCGAACAGGAGTACCTGCCCATGCCCCGCCCCGTCCGGGTGGCCATCGTCGGTTCCGGCCCCGCCGGGATCTACGCCGCCGACGCGCTGCTGAAGTCCGAACTGGCCGCCGCCCCCGGCGTCTCGATCGACCTGATCGAGCGCCTGCCCGCCCCCTTCGGCCTGATCCGCTACGGCGTCGCGCCCGACCACCCCCGGATCAAGGGCATCATCACCGCCCTGCACCAGGTCCTCGACAAGCCCCAGGTCCGCCTGCTCGGCAACGTCGACTACCCCGGCGACCTCTCGCTCGACGAGCTCCACCGCTTCTACGACGCCCTGGTCTTCGCCACCGGCGCCGAGGCCGACCGCGACATGGACATCCCCGGCATCGAGCTGGACGGCTCGTACGGCGCCGCCGACTTCGTCTCCTGGTACGACGGCCACCCCGAGGTCCCGCGCAGCTGGCCGCTGGAGGCCGAGCAGGTCGCCGTCCTCGGCGTCGGCAACGTCGCGCTCGACGTCGCCCGGGTGCTCGCCAAGACCGCGGACGAGCTGCTGCCCACCGAGATCCCGCCGAACGTGTACCAGGGCCTGGCCGCGAACCGGGCCGTCGAGGTGCACGTGTTCGGGCGGCGCGGCCCCGCGCAGGCCAAGTTCTCCCCGATGGAACTGCGCGAGCTCGACCACTCCCCCACCATCGAGGTCATCGTCGACCCCGAGGACATCGACTACGACGAGGCCTCGATCGCCACCCGGCGCGCCAACAAGCAGGCCGACATGGTCGCCTCCACGCTGGAGAACTGGGCCATCCGCGACGTCGGCGACCGGCCGCACCGCATCCACCTGCACTTCTTCGAGAACCCGGTCGAGGTGCTCGGCGCGGACGGCAAGGTCGTCGCGCTGCGCACCGAGCGCACCGAACTCGACGGCACCGGCAACACGGTGGGCACCGGCACCTTCCGCGAGTGGCCCGTCCAGGCCGTCTACCGGGCCGTCGGCTACCGCTCCGACGAACTCGCCAAGCTGCCCTTCGACCCCCTCAGCTCGACCGTCCCGCACGAGGCCGGCCGGGTCCAGGAGAACGGCGCCCACCTGCCCTCGGTGTACGTCACCGGCTGGGTCAAGCGCGGCCCGGTCGGCCTGATCGGCCACACCAAGGGCGACGCCAACGAGACGGTCGCCTGCCTGGTCGCCGACCACGGGGCGGGCCTGCTGCGACCCGCCGCCGAGCCGTCCGAGGACGCCGTCGTCGACTTCCTGCGCGGCCGCGGCGTCGACTTCACCACCTGGGAGGGCTGGCACCACCTGGACGCCCACGAGAAGGCCCTCGGCGCGGCCGAGGGCCGCGAGCGGGTGAAGGTCGTCGAGCGGGTCGGGATGCTGGACGCGTCGCGCAGCGAGAGGTCCGCGGAGCGCAACAACCTGCGGTAGCGCGGGTGGACGCACAGCAGGATCGCGGGGCGGTGCAGGTTCGTGTCCTGCTTCGCGATCCTGCCGGCGTGCTCGTACCGCTGCGCGCGGCTTCCCGCGCCCCGGTCGGGGCGTTCGTCGGCCTACATCGCGACGGTCGCTCCGGCGGCCTCCACCACGACCGGGTCGTGGGTGGCCACCAGGGCCGCGCAGTCGCGCTGCCGGGCGGTGGTGGCGATGAGGGTGGTGAGGGCGGCGGCCTGGGTGCGGTCGACGGCGGCGGTGGGTTCGTCGATCAGCAGGAGGTCGGGTTCGAGGAACAGGGCCCGGGCGAGGGCGACGCGTTGGCGCTCGCCGCCGGAGAGCCGGTCGGCGCGGTGGTGCAGGCGGTGGGCGAGGCCGACTTCGGCGAGGGCGGACTCCGCGGCGGCGCGCAGCCGCCGGGCGGGGCGGCCGGCCACCGAGGCGGCGGCGAGGAGCTGCTCGACGGCGGTGAGGCCGCCGAGCAGGTTGCCGCTCTGGAACATGTAGCCGATCCGTTCGCGCCGGGTCCGGGCCCGTTCGGTGTCGTTCAGGGCGGCCAGGTCGGTGTCGCCGAGCAGCACCCGGCCCTCGTCGGGGCGCAGCAGGGCGCCCGCGACGGCGAGCAGGGTGGACTTGCCGGAGCCGGAGGGGCCGACCAGGGCGGTCAGGACGCCTGGGGCGCAGACGGCGTCGACGGCGCGCAGAACGGGGGTGCGGGCGTCGCCGTGGCCGAGGGAGACGCTCACGCCGCGCAGGGTCAGTTCGGTCATCGTCCGGCTCCGAGCATGGTCATCGGGTCGGCCTTGGCGACCCGGCGGAGGGTGAGCGCGGCCCCGGCGAGGGCGGCGAGGGCGACGGTGCCCATGGTGGCGGTGAGGGCCGGCGCGGGGAGGCTGAACGGGACCTCGGTGCCGACCAGGAGTCCGACCGCGGAGGCGAGGGCGGCGCCCGCCAGGGTGCCGCCGAGGACGACGGCGGCGGCCTGGGTCAGGGTGTGGCCGAGCAGGCGGCGGCGGGAGGCGCCCATCGCGCGCAGCAGGGCGAGTTCGGGCTGGCGCTGCACCGTCCAGACGCCGAAGAACGCGCCGACCACCAGCGGGGCGATCAGGTAGAGGAAGAACTGGATCGAGGTCATGGTGACGCGTTCGCCGGTGTAGCCGGGGGCGGCCGCGTAGGCCGCGTCGAGGGTGACCGTCCGGGTGCCGAACTGCTGGTCGGCGTCCGCGAGTCGGGCTCCGCCGGTGCTGCGCAGCGCGATCGCGCTGTACTGCTGGGGGAGTTCGGCGGCGGGGGTGGCCGCGCCCGGGGTGGTGAAGCGGATCCGCTGCCAGGTGGCGGTGGTGACGTACCCGGCGGGGACGTGGCCGTAGGAGGAGCGGGCGGTGATGCCGGTGACCTCCAGGACGATGCCGAGGCGGTCGACGGTGAGGGTGTCGCCGATCCGGACGCCCTCGTCGGCGAGCTTGCGGGAGATCACCAACTGGCCGTCGCCGCCGAGGGGTCGTCCGTCCTCGGCGCCGGGGTCGAGGAAGGAGCCGGGCTCGACGCCGAACGCGGCGAGGTCGACCTCGGTGTGCCGGTCGGTGGTGCCGCGGGTGATGGAGACGCCGAGCGGGGTGGCCCGGACGCCGGGCTGCTGCCGCCAGCGGTCGAGGGTTCCGGCGGGGACGAGGCTGCGGGCGAACTGGTCGGACTTGGCGTCCGGGGAGCACGCCAGGTGGGTGGCGGGCAGGCGGCGCAGGGCGGAGACCGTGTCGTCGCCGAGGCCGGTGGTGAACCCGGAGACGATCCCGACCAGGGCGGCGACCAGCAGGACGACGCAGCCCATGAGCAGGAATCGGCCGCGGGCGGCCTTGAGTTCGAGCAGGGCGAGGTACACCGTGCTCCTTCCAGGATGGGGACGGGGTGTCCTCAACATAGAGCATGGCGACACCACGTCCCCAAACCGGGGGTGGCCGGGGCGGCACCGCGGCCTCCTAGACTGGGCGGGTGCCGAAGATCAGTGCCGCCACCGTCGCCGACCACCGCGCCCAGCAGCACCGGGCGCTGATCGCGGCCGCCCGCGAACTGCTGGAGTCCGAGGGCGACGCCGCCGCCGTGACCTTCACCGCCGTCGCCCGGCGCACCGGCCTGGCCCGCAACAGCGTGTACAAGTACTTCCCGGACCGGTCGGCGCTGCTGGCCGCCGTCGTGCACGACTCCACCCCGGTGTGGACCGAGCGGATCACCACCGCGATGGCCGCCGCCGACGGCCCCGAGCAGCAGGTCGCCGCGTACGTGCGGGCCCAGTGCGAACTGGTGCGCGACGGCGAGCACCGGATCGCCCGCGCGCTGGCCGGCGACCGGGACGCGGCGGCGCTCCGCGAGGCCGCCGGGGAGGCGCACCGCAAGCTGCTGTCCCCCCTGGTCAGCGCCCTGTCCGACCTCGGCGACCGGACGCCGCTGCGCACCGCCCAACTGCTCCAGGGCCTGGTGAACGCCGCCGTCACCGCCCTGGAGTCCGGCGCCCCGTTCCGCCCGACCACCGAACGGGCCGCCGCCCTGGCGGTGGCCTCACTGGCGGCCCTGCGCGAGGCGTAGACCCCCGCCGGCTCGGGCTTCCGCCGGGTCCGGGCCCCGTCGGCCGGGCCCCTACCGGCTCAGGTCTCCGCGCCGGTGCGCTGGCGGTCGTAGTGCCGGGCGACCCGGGCGCGGTTGCCGCAGGAGGTCTTGCACCACTCCTGGCGGCCGTGGGCCTTGACGAAGTACCGGACGCAGCGCGGGGCCTGGCAGGCTCTCAGGTGTTCGCGCTGGGGGCCGGAGAGGAAGTCGATCACGGCGCGGGCCAGGGCGGCGAGCAGGCGGGCCCGGGGGTCGGGGGTCGAGGAGAGCGGGCGGACCAGGGGCGGGGCGTCGGGGGCGGCGGGCCAGTCGAGTTGCGGGGTGACCGGGTCGAGCGCGGCGGCGGCGTTCAGCCGGGCCAGCGCCTCGTCGACGGGCATCAGGCGGTGCGCGTCGGCGCGGCTGGCCGGGCCGGGGCTGACGGCCCGGGCGAACAGGGCGCGGGCGGCGCGGCGCAGCGCGATCACCTCGGCGTGCAGGTCGGCGTCCGGGGCCGGCGGTTCGGCGGGGCCGGTGAAGCGTTCGGCGTGCTCGGCCAGCCAGGCGGCCGTGGCGTCGGGCCCGGCCAGGTCGTCGAGCACGCCGCCGTTGCCGTCGTGCCGGACGGTGCCGACCAAGTCCAGCACGGGCCAGTGCTGTTGCGTGTCGTCCTGGTTCGCCATCGGGTGCTCCTCGTCTCCGCCGCCGGTGGACATTCTCCCTTGCCGAGCGGATCACCCCTACCCTAAAGTCCCTAACGCCAAAGCGGAAGACAACCATTAGGACGATGGCGAAGGAGCCCCCGTGACCCTGCTGCTGGCCCAGATCAGCGACCTGCACCTCGACGGCACCGAGCGCGCCACCGAGCGCGCCGAACGCACCGTGCGCCACCTGCGCGGACTGCTCCGGCCCGTCGACGCGCTGCTGGTCACCGGCGACATCGCCGACCACGGCGCCGAGGACGAGTACCGGGAGGCGGCCGAGCTGCTCGCCGGCCTCCCCTTTCCCGTCCTGTACTGCCCGGGCAACCACGACGCCCGGCCCGCCTACCGCAAGGCCCTGCTCGGCGAGGAGCCCGGCACCGCCCCGGCCAACCGGGCGCACCTGGTCGGCGGCACCGCGATCCTGATGATCGACTCGACCGTCCCGGGCCGGGACGAGGGCCTGCTGGAGCCCGCCACGCTCGGCTGGATCGACCGCACGCTCACCGAACTCCCGCCCGGCACGCCCGCGTTGCTCGCCTTCCACCAGCCGCCGGTGGCCCTGCACCACCCGCTGCCCGACGCGTACAGCCTGCAACGGCCGGAGGAGTTGGCCGAGTTGCTCGACGCCCACCCCGAGGTGGTCGCCGTCCTCACCGGCCACGCCCACACCGCCGCCGCCTCGACCTTCGCCGGACGGCCGCTGATCGTCGGCCCCGCCGTCACCTGGACGCTGCAACTCCCCTGGGAGACCGAGGACTTCATCGGCCGCGACCAGCCGCCCGCGCTCGCCTACCACGTCCTGGACGACGACCGGCGGCTCACCACGCACTACCGCGTCGTGCTCTGACCGCCTCCGCCCAGGAGGCGCCCACCATGGCCACTTCCCGTGCCGTCGCCGGGTTCCTGCTCGCGCTGCTCCCGCTGATCGCCACCCCCGGCGCGAGCCTGGCCCTGCTGGTCCGGCAGATCACCGAGCACGGCCGCCGCCGCGCACTGCCCGTGGTGCTCGGCACCGTCAGCGGCCTGGCCGTCCACGCCGGCCTCGCCCTCGCCGGGCTGGCCGGCCTCACCGCCCACCACCCCGGCGCCCTCACCGCCGTCCGGATCGCCGGCGGGGCCTACCTGATCGGCCTCGCCGCCTGGACCTGGCGCTCCGCCGGCCGCCCTCCGGCCCGCCGCCCGCGCCACGACAGCCCCGCCCTCGTCCAGGCCCTGCTGGCCAACGTCCTCAACCCCAAGGCCGCCTCCATCTACCTCACCGTGGTCCCCCAGTTCCTCGACCCCGCCCGCCCGCTGCCCGCCCAGGTCCTCACCCTCGCCGCCGCGCACGCCGCGCTGCTCGCCGCCTGGCTGCTCGGCTGGACCGTCCTGCTGGCCCGCACCGCCCCCCGCCCCCGGCCGTGGACCACCCGCGCCACCGCCGCGGTCCTGCTCGCCCTGGGCCTGCACGCCCTCGCCTGAGCCCCGCGGCGCCTGAGCCCCGCCACGGCCCTGCCGCCGGCGCCGGGGGCGCGGCCGCCACCGCTCGGGGTGGTGCCGCACGGGGCGGTTTCCCCCCGGGCTCTCCCGGTCGGTAGATTCTACAGCGGTGTAGACGCCGGGGCCGGTCCCGCGGCCCGCGTCCGTCCCTGCGCCGACGCCCGGCCGGGGCCGGGCCCGTTCGAAGGAGATCCGCCGGCATGACCCATCCCGCGGCCGTCGCGCCCTGGCACTGGTCGGCGCTGGCCGACACCTGGACCCTGGAACCGGCGGTCGCCGCGCTGTCCGCCGTGCTCGCGGCCGGCTACCTGCTGGGGGCGCGCCGGTACCGCGCGGGCAGGGGCGGCCGCTGGCCCTGGTACCGCGGCGCGGCGTTCCTGGGCGGGCTGGCGGTCTGGGTCTGGACCACCTGCTCGGGCCTGGGCGTGTACGAGCGGGTGCTGTTCACCGACCGGGCGGTGCAGCTGGTGCTGCTGCTGATGCTGGTCCCGATGCTGCTGGCGCTCGGCGCGCCGGTCTCGCTGCTGGCCGCCGCGCTGCCGGAGGAGGGCCGGGAACGGCTGCGCGCGGCGCTGTCCGGCCGGGTCTCGCGGGTGCTGATGTTCCCGCTGGTGTCGACCGTGCTGCTGGTGGCGCCGCCCTGGCTGCTGTACTTCACGCCCTGGTACGCGCACACCCTGACCGACCCGCTCTGGAACACCGGCTTCCACCTGGTGCTGGTGCTGCTGGGCCTGCTCTACTTCTGGCCGCGGCTGCAGCTGGACCCGGTCGCGCACGAGTACCCGCTGCTGATCGGCGTGGTGATCACCTTCGTCGAGGTGGTCTTCGACGCGGCCCTGGCGCTCGTCCTGCTGTACGGCGGCCACGTGGTCGCCGAGCCGTACTACGCGGAGCTGGGCCGCACCTGGGGGCCGACGCCCGCCCGGGACCAGTTCGTCGGCGGCAACGCGATCTGGATCCTCGGCGACCTGGTCGGCCTGCCCTTCCTGTGCGCGCTGGTCCGGCAGTTGATCGTCACCGGGCGGGCCGAGACGGCGGCGGTCGACGCGGCCCTGGACGCGGCGGCGGAGGTGAAGGCATCGGCGGTGCCGGTCGGGACGGCGGGGACGGACGGGGGCGCCGGGGCGGCGGAACCCGCCGGGGACCGGCCGTGGTGGCTGGACGACCCCCACCTGCGGCACCGCTACGGCGGCTGAGCGGAACGGGGACGGGGACAAACAGGGACGGGGACAGGGACAGGGGCGCGGACGGGACGCGGGTGGGGCGCGGATCACAGCGGGTCGCGCCGCGCCGGGGAATGCGCCTGCGGGCGGCCGGGTTGCACCGGACGTACGGTTGAATACCCAGGGGGGTATGAACGAGAGAGGTTCGACGACATGGCGAACGGCATCACCGCCACGCTGACCGGCACCCCCTTCGCGGAGGCCGCCGACCGGGTCCGCGCGGCCCTGGCCGGGCAGGGCTTCGGCGTGCTCACCGAGATCGACCTGACGGCCACCCTGCGCGCCAAGCTCGGCGTCGAACTGGAGGACTACCTGGTCCTCGGCGCCTGCAACCCCCCGATCGCCCACCGCGCCCTGGAGGCCGACCGCCGGATCGGCCTGCTGCTGCCCTGCAACGTGGTGCTGCGCGCCGTCCCCGAGGGCGTCCTGGTCGAGGCCATGGACCCGCAGTTGATGGTGCGGTTCACCGGACGGCCCGAGCTCGCCGAGGTCGCGGACGAGGCGGCCGTCCGCCTGCGCGCGGCGCTCGCCTCGCTGGGCGACTGACCGGCCGAACGGCCACCCGCCCGGGCCCTTGGACACCCCCGGGGCCTCCCCCGTCCCCGTTCTCCGATCGGAAGGAACCACCACCATGTGTCGTCGCGTCAGCTGCAAGTCCTGCGGCAAGCCGAGTTTCGCCGGGTGCGGCATGCACGTCGAACAGGTCCTGACCGGAGTCCCGAAGGCGCAGCGCTGCTCGTGCGCGGCGGATGCGAAGACGGCGAAGGCGAGCGGGGCCGCGAGGGCGGGCGGGGAGGCCGGGTCCTGGTTCTCCCGGCTGTGGCGCCGGAACTGACGCCGACCGGCGAGGACGCATGAGCGACCGCCGCGACCGGACGGTTCAGCCCTCGCGGAGCAGGGCAGGGAGTTCGGCGAGGGAGCGCACCCGGGGGACGTCGGCGGGGAGTTCGGCGGGCGGTTCGGCGCCCGGGGCGGACGGGCGGTCGAGCCAGATGCCGAGCAGTCCGGCGGCGGTGGCGGCGCGGGCGTCCAGGTCGAGGCGGTCGCCGACGTACGCGGTGCGTTCGGGGGCGGTGCCGAGGGCGCGGCAGGCCAGGTGGAAGATCTCCGGGTCGGGCTTGGCGCGGCCCGCCTCGCCCGAGGCGGTGGTGTGCGGGGCGAGGGCGGCCAGGCCGATGGCGCGCAGTTTGTCGCGCTGGGTGCCGCCCTCGCCGTTGGTGATCACGCCGAGCCGCCGGGAGACACCCAACTCCCTTATCGTGTCGGTCACTTCGGGGTAGGCCCGCCAGGACTCGCGGTAGCGCCGCAGGTAGCCGGCGAACCAGTCGTCGGCCCGTTCGGCGGACCACCGGCCGAGGCCGAGGTACGCGGCCAGCGCGAGCGCCCGGGTGCGGCGCTGCTCCTGGACGGTCAACTCGCCCGCCAGGTAGCGGTCGTACTCGGTGCGCTCGATCCGGCGCCAGAACCGCAGCACCTCGTCCCGGTCGAAGTCCGTTGGGACGGTGGCGGGTTCGCCGTCGGGGGCGGGCCCGGACAGTTCCGCCGCGACCCCGGCCAGGACGGCCGCCTCGGCCGCCGCGTCGTGGTCCATCAGCGTGCCGTCGAGGTCGAAGAGCACCGTGTCGATCACCATCGCCCCAGCCTATGCGGCGCCGCCGCCGGTCGTGACCGGTCGGTCGGTGCGGCTACTCGGTGAACGACGTGAAGGAGAGGGCCTCGTCGAACCTGCGGGCGGCGAGGTGGTCGTTGCGGATCATGAAAGACGTCTCGTAGAGCCCGTCCTGCCTGCTGAACCGGGCGAGCTGCGTCCACTCGCGCCGGTCCACGCCCAGCCTCTGCTCCGGGGTGCCCTCCGGGGAGCCGGCGTCCCTGGTGTATCCGCCGACGGTCAGGTAGGAGAAGCCTCCGGGCGTCGGCCAGAGCTCCGCGACCAGGGCGCGGAGCTCCTCCTTGTGCGGCAGGGCGCACTCCTCGTACTCCTGGCTGTCCGACACCCGGGGCTCGTGCCCGGACCAGGGCAGGACCGGCACCACGGTGGCGAAGAGCTCGGTCCGCTCCGCGGTGAAGGGGGCCTCGGTGGTCCCGACGGGTTCGGCGTCCTCGGGTTCCTCCACCACCACGGTCCCGGCTCCGGCCGGCACGTACACGACCCGCGCGTGCTTCTGCTCCTCGGCGATGTTGGTGGCCTCGTCGTCGGACCAGGAGCTCGCCTCGTACGCCGGCTCGTGGTCCAGGAAGAAGAGCAGCGACCCGTCCGCGGGCAGGGCGAGGCCGTCGACCCGGGGCAGCGCCGCGCAGTCGTACGAGGTGACGAACGGCAGTGGCGCCCACTCGGTGGACGGCCACCGCGTGCCCACCGCCAGCCGGGGCAGCCCGCGGAACTGCCCGACCGGGACGCCGTCGAAGCGCGGGCCCGTCCGGATCTCGAAGCGCAGCAACTCGGCGAACTCGCCGATCTCGTCCGGCGGCAGGCCCCGCTCGATCGCCGCCTGCCGGAACCGTCGTTGGTAGTCCATGGCGCGATGGTGCCAGAGCCCTGCGACACCGCGGCCCCGGTGCTCAGCCGACGGAACGCGCTTGCGGGGGAACGCCGTTCGCCGGGTCTCCGGCGGGGCCCTCCCGGCCCTCGATCTCCAGCAGGACGTCGATCAGGTGCTCGGGGCCGGCCCGGTGGGCGGGGTGGGCCTCGGTGCGGACGGCGACCGGGCGCCAGTGGCCGGCGGGGGCGGGGGCGAAGTCCAGCGCCCAGAGTTCGCGGCCGGTGTCGGCGCGGTGCAGGTGCAGGGTCCCCTCGGCGGTCCGGGTGAGCCAGTGGTCGGTGCGCAGGCCGCGGCGGTAGCGGTGCCACTGCCGGTCGGACCAGCGCAGGTCCGGGACGGGGTGGGGGCGCGGCAGGCTCATCGGGGCGAGGCCGGCGGGGGCGGGGCCCAGCGGCGGCGGGAACGTCCAGTCGGGCAGCGGTTCGCGGGCGGCCAGCCAGTGCGCGGGGATGCCCGCGCCGCCGGTGCGGGCGGCGACCACGCCGCCGGTGATCGCGGCGACCGTGTCGACGTCGCCGCCCGCGCCGATCGCGGCCCACACCGCGGCCGGGTAGTCGGTGAGCCAGTGGGCGGCGCACCACAGCGCGTACGGGACGGTGTCGGCGGCGCTGGTGCGGCTGCCGTTGCCGAGCACGGCGGCCGCCGCGCCCGGGTCGGAGCGGTCGGTGAGTCCGGCGGCCTCGGTCAGGCCCCGGCGGACGGGGCCGGCCGGGGTCAGGTCGGCGACGGCCCGCAAGTAGCCCGCCGGCGTGGTGGGTTCGGTGCGGGCCCGGACGGCGAGGGCGGCGGCGACGGCCACCGCGATCGCGCCGTCCACGGCCTGCGGGTGGGTGTGCGTGGTGACGGCGGTGTCGGCGGCCGGGCGGACGGCGGCGGCCGGGTCGGCGGCGTGGCCGGCGCCGAGCGGGGCCACCCGCATCGCCGCGCCGTTGCCGAACGAGCCCTGGCCGTCGAAGAGTTCGGCGGCCAGTCGGCGGGCGTCGCCGCCCTCCCGGATCAGCCGGAGCATCCGGTTGGCGGCCGGGCCGTAGCCCCGGTCGAAGTCGTGCCGGCGGGCGAAGGCGTGGGTGAGATCGAAGGTGTCGATGCTGCCGCGCTCGCGCAGGGCGGCGTACACCGAGCAGGCCATCTCGGTGTCGTCGGTCCACGGCCACGGGCCGGGCGGTTCGGTGCGGGCGTCGAGGTGGGTGCGGGCGGTGGCGGGCACGAAGAACTGGGCGCCGAGCGCGTCGCCGACAGAGAGGCCCTGGAGGGCGTCGAACGCGGGGTCACGGGAGGAGTCGGTCATACGTACCCCATCGGAGCGCGCGGGCGGGGCGGCTGTCAAGTCCCGGGCCGATCGGGCAGGTTCGGAGGGGTCGGCCCCTGGCCGATCGGGCAGGCTCGGGGCGCTCGGGCAGGTTCGGGGCGCTCGGGCGGGTTCGGGCCGGTTCGGGCGGGCGAGCTGCGATGATCGGTCGGTACGGCCGTCGTACCCGAAAGGTGGTTCCCCGTGGTCGGTGCGGTGCTGATCGTCGTCCTGCTGCTGGTGCTCGGCGGGTGCGGCTGCGTGGTGTGGGCCGAGCGCGGCGGCCCCGGCTGGGTGCGGGGCGTCGCCCGGGTCACCCTCGGCGCGGGCCGGGTGGCCCGCTGGGCGCACCGGAACCGGAACCGGCGGCTGGTCTCCGGAAGCTCCGGCAGCACCGACGGGGATTCCTGACCGTTCGTCGGTTCGCCTGGCGGGACGGGTCGTCAGCCGGTCAGGCCCAGCGGGTCGGGGGCGTCGGCGAGCAGTTCGGGCCCGTTCGCGGAGACCCGGTTGACGGCCGTCGGGACGGCCCGGACCAGCAGGTCGCCGTCGGCCGGGCGGTGCAGCAGTCCGTGCAGGTCGGCCCGGTCGGTGTTCGCCGGGTCGAGCCAGTCGGCGAGTTCCGCGCGGGTGACCAGCATCGGCATCCGGTCGTGCACCCGCCCCGCCCGGTCGGTGGCGTCGGTGGTGAGGATCGTCGCGGTGGCCAGCCAGGCCGCCGGGTCGTCCTCCGGGACGCTCGCGTCCCGCCAGAACTCGTACAGGCCGGCCATCAGCATCACCTCGCCGGTGGCGAGGAAGTACGGCTGCTTGTACGCCTTGCGGCCGTCGGCGGCGGGCACCGGGCGCCACTCGTAGTAGCCGTCGGCCGGGATCACGCAGCGCCGCTTGGCGAACGCCCGGCGGAACGAGGGCTTCTGGTCGGCGGTCTCCGAGCGGGCGTTGATCAGTCGGGCCGCGCCCGAGCGGTCCTTCGCCCAGGACGGCACCAACCCCCAGCGCAGCAACCGCAGTTGGCGCTCCACCTCGCCGGTTTCGGCGTCCACCCGCTCCAGCACGGCGGAGACCGGGTCGGTCGGGGCGACGTTCCAGCTCGGCGCCAGCGCCTCGGTTGGCTCCCAGCTGGTCACGCCGAGCAGCGGGACCAGCTCGGCGGAGGGGGTGGTGGAGACGAAACGGCCGCACATGCGTCCCAGCCTGCCACCGACCCCCGACAACCGCACCCGCCGACACCCGGCGCGGAGGGATCAGGAGTAGAAGTTGCGCTCCCAGCGGTGCCCGGCCAGCACCTTCAGCCGCTCCTCCGCCAGCGGGACGCCGTCGCCGACCGCCGCGTTGCGCTCGACGTTGCGCACCGAGCGCATGCCCGGGATGACCGTCGACACGGCGGGCGCGCCGAGCACGAACCGCAGCGCGGTCTCGGCGAGCTGCTCCTCGGCGATGCCCAGGTCGGCGGTGAGCGCGGCGACCCGGCGGGCCACCTGGGCGGGCCGGTCGCCGCGGAAGTACCGGCGCCGGAAGTCGCCCTCCGGGAAGGTGGTGTCGGCGGTGATCCGGCCGGTCAGGCCGCCCTCGTCCAGCGCGACCCGGACGACCACCCCGACGCCGTGCTCCTGGCAGGCCGGGAACAGCTCGTCCAGCGGCGACTGGTCGAACACGTTGAAGATCACCTGGACCGCGTCCACCTCGCCGCTGCGCACCAACTCGACGGCGGTGTGCGGCTCGTGGTCGTTGATCGAGACGCCGAACAGGCCGATCAGGCCCTCCCGCTTCAGCTCCCGGACGGTCTCCAGCCAGTCGCCGCGCCCCAGCCACTCGTCGCTCCACACGTGGAACTGCAGCAGGTCGAAGCGCTCCAGGCCGCTGGCGGCCAGCGAGGTCTCCAGGCTCGCCCGGATGTGCGCGCCGGGGAAGGTCTCCACCGGGTCGACCCCGCGCCGGGCCGGCCACTGCCCGTTCAGCGGCGGCACCTTGGTCGCCACCAGCACCCGCTCGCCGTTGGCCGCCCGCTCCCGCACCACCCGCCCGACCAGCCGCTCGCTCTCCCCGTAACCCCGGGCCGTGTCAACGAAGTTGACCCCGAGGTCGATCGCCCGGTGCAGCGCCGCCAGCGAGTCCTCCTCCCGCGCCCCCACCCAGCTGGACGCCCCGATCCCCCACGCCCCGTACCCGATCTCCGACACCTCGACGCCACTGCGCCCGAGCGCGCGGTACTTCATCCGTGGTCCTCCTGGTTCGAACCGACCGTTCCGGGAGGTGACCCTAGGCGGCGCAGCGGGCGGCCGCCAGGGGGCGCGGGATAGGGGTCCTCACCACTCGGCGATCCGTGCGAGAACGGCCTCCGCCTCCTCGTGGCGACCCAAGCAGTCCAGTGCACGCGCCTGGTTCCGCAGGGCCCTGGCCAGGCGGGGAGCGTCCCCCAGCTCCTGGAATATCGCAGTGGCCGTACGAGTGGCCTCCAACCCCTCCTCGACACGACCGGACGACACGAGCGTCGCCGCACGGTTCTGCACGGCAATCGCCACGCTCTGCGGGTGACCGTACGCCCGCGCCACTTCGACCGCCCTGTCCGCGTTCTCCAGCGCCTCGATGTACCGGCCCGCATTGCACAGCGTCTCTCCCAGAGCCGACCTCACGTGCGCCAGGAGACCGTCGCTGCCGCTCTCCTGGCAGATCTCCATCGCCTCGTGGTGCAGGGCGAGCGCCCGATCGACCTCGCCGGTCCGACCGAGGTACCCGCCCAACTGGCAGAGGGCCATCACCTGCCCTGGCCGGTCACCTGACTCCGCATAGAGCCGGATGCTCTCCGCGCTCGCCACCATGCCTTCCTGTGTACGCCCGAGACTCATGAGACAAGTCCACTGACGGTGCAGCACCTCCGCCAGACCCGGCCCGTCGTCAACCGCCCGGCAGTCCTCCTCGATACCGCGGAGGGCAGCCAGCACGTCCGCGTGTCTGCCCTTCCCACTCAGCACGGCGACCATCTGATCCGCGATCCCCGAAAACAGTTCGGGTTCTTCGAGCGCCTCCGCATGCTGGAGGGCCTGCTCGGCCTCGTGATACCGCTCGCAGTCGTTCAACAGGCCCCCGAGCGACACCAGCGCCATCGCCTCTCCGGTCCGATCGCCGAGACGGGCAGCAACATCGGCCGCCTTCCTGAGGTCGGCCTCGGCCTTCCCGTAGTACCCGAGGTAGCACAGCAAGGTGCCGCGCACACCGAGCAGGTAGGCCGCTGCCTCGTGGTCCTTCGGTCTCCGTGCCAGGTCGAGCCCCGAGTTCAGTAGGGCCAGGCTGTCGTCGTAATGACCGTCGAACGCCATCAGCGCAGTGAAGCGCAGAGCCAGTTCCATCGTCGTTCCGGGACGCCCGAGCGGCGGTTCGGCGACGGCCAGCGCGACCAGGTTGCGGCGCTCGGGCTGCCACGGGCCGTCCAGCAGGCCCAGGTAGTGGGCGTGCAGGCGGTCCTGCGCCTGCCGGTCGGGTTGCTGTTCGGCGGCGAACAGGCGCATCAGGTCGTGCATCCGCCAGCGGCCCCACTGTTCGCCGGCCTCCACCAGGTGGGCTTGGACGAGTTCTCCCAACAGCTCTTCGGCGTCCGGCTCGTCCGCTTCGACGGCTGCCGCGACGGTCGAAGTGGCCAGGTCCGGGCCGGGGTTGAGGGCGAAGAGGGCGAACACCCGTGCGGCGTCGGGGCTCAGGTGGGCGTGGGAGAGGGCGAAGGCGGCGCGGACGGCGAGTTCGCGGTGGCGCAGGCGCTGGAGGCGGGTGCGTTCGTCGCGGAGGGCGGCGACCAGGGAGGACGGCGGGCGGGTGGGGGTGTCGGCGAGCAGGGCGGCGGCGATCCGCAGGGCGAGCGGGAGGCCCTCGCAGAGGTGGGCCAACTCGGCGGCGTCGGCGGGGTGTCGGGTGAGCCGGTCGTCCTCGGGGCGGGCCGTGCGCAGGACGGAGTCGAGCAGGCGGACGGCGAACGGCTGTTCCAGGACGGCGAGTTCGAGGAGGCGGGCGTCGACGGCGAGGGTGTGCCGGGAGGTGATCAGGGTGCTCGCCCGGGTGCCGCCGGGGAGCAGCGGGGCGACCTGTTCGGCGCTGAACGCGTTGTCGAGCACCACCAGGACGGGCGGGCCGGGTTCGGCGAGCAGGCTGCGGTAGGCGCGGGACTTGTCCTGGGGGGCGGGCGGGACGTCCTCGGGGGGCAGGCCGAGGGCGCGCAGGAAGCCGTCGAGGGCTTCGGCGGGGTCGAGGCGGCGTTCGGGGTCGTAGCCGGCCAGGTCGACGAAGAGCACCTGGCCGGCGGTGCGCCGGGCGGCCTGCACGACCAGTTCGGTCTTGCCGACGCCCGGCGGGCCGACCACGGCGACCACCGTGCCGCCGCCCGGCGCCAACGCGGCGTCCAGCAGCGCGGATTCGGCTTCGCGTCCGACGAACTGCCGTGCGCCGGGCGGGAGTCCGGCGAGCGCGGGGCGCGGGGTGCGCGGGGCGGCGAAGTTGATCGTCCCGGCATGGTTGATCGTCCCGGCCTGGTAGACGGAACTGTGGAACGAACCGCCGCCGATCCCGTTGCGGTTCTGCGACCAGGTCATTCCCGGGGCTGCGCACCGTGGTAGTGGGTGTGGTTGCCGCCGTTGACGGTGCCGGCCTGGAGGGTGACGCCTTGGTGCAGGCCGCCGCTCATCGTGTTGTTGTTGTTGATGATGGTAGTGGTGCCCGCCACTGCCGCCCGGGCCTGGCCGTGCCAGTCCTCCAGCGCGACTTCGAACTCCGGGTCCGCCGCGGCCCGGTTGTCCAGCACCCGTTCGAGCCGGACGGCCAGTTCGGCGTTCTGCGGGTCGGCTTCCAGGGCCGCCAGTTCGGCTTCCCCGCTGCTGCGTCCCGCGCGCTGGAACGGGCGCCGGACGAGGGCGACCAGCGCGTTCCAGCTCTGCTTGCCGAGTTCTCCGCCCGCGCCTGTGGCCATCGCCGCCAGCGATCCCAGCAGAATCGGGTCCATCGTCCGCCCCTCCCCCTCCGGCTGCCGCCCCGGTCGGGCGGGCTGCCAGATTACACTCCGCGTTGTGTCCCTCACCCGTGCTTCGCAAGCTCCCGCCCGCCGATGACGGCCGCCGGTCCGCCGGCCGCGCTCGGCCCGTACTTCGCGGTGCGCTCCGATCCGTCTCCGCCGCCGGGGTTCCGTCCGCTGGCCGAACTGTACGGGGGGCGGGGCCCGTTGGCGGCGCGGGTCGCCGAGGTGGCCCGGGTGCTGGGGACGGCGGAGGTCCGGGTGGCGGCGTCGACGGCGCACCTGGGGCTGGCGGCGCGGCTGTGGTCGGTGGCGCTGGGGGCGGCGGCGGTGACGGGCCGGATGCCGGAGTGGGGCGGGGCGTGGTTCGCGCTGCCGCCGCAGGGGCCGTTCGACCTGTGGATGCCCGCGGGGGCGGCCGGTCCGGCGGCCGGCGTCGAGGTGCTGGAGCGGACCGTGCTGGACGGGCAGTTGGCGCCGTTGGCGGCGGCGGTGCGGGCCGTCGCGCCGCTGGCGCCGGGGCTGCTGGCGGGCAACGCGGCGTCCGCGCTGGTGGGCGCGGCCCGGCAGTTGGGGTCGGTGCCGCGGTTGCGCGGACCGGCCGCCGCGCTGACGAGGGAGTTGCTGGCCCGTCCGGCGCTGGCGGGCGCGGGTGCGGTGACGGCGCCCGGCGGTCCGCTGGGGTTCCGCCGGACGTCGTGCTGCCTGTACTACCGGACGCCGGGCGGCGGCCTGTGCGGTGACTGCGTGTTCACCCGGGCTCCGGGACGGTGATCAGTCGCGGGCGGCCAGGTCGAGCGCGATGTCGATGATCATGTCTTCCTGGCCGCCGACCAGGCGGCGGCGTCCGCACTCCATCAGGATGTCGCGGATGTCGACGCCGTACTGCCCGGCGGCCCGTTCGGCGTGCCGCAGGAAGGAGGAGTAGACGCCGGCGTAGCCGAGGGTGAGGGTCTCCCGGTCGACCCGGACCGGGCGGTCCTGGAGCGGGCGGACCAGGTCGTCGGCGGCGTCCTGGAGCTTGAACAGGTCGCAGCCGTGCTCCAGTTCGGACAGGTCGGCGACGGCGATGAACGCCTCCAGCGGGCAGTTCCCCGCGCCGGCGCCGTGGCCGGCCAGCGAGGCGTCGACCCGGACGGCGCCGTGCTCGACGGCGGTGAGCGAGTTGGCGACCGAGAGCGAGAGGTTCTCGTGGGCGTGGATGCCGATCTCGGTGCCGGGGTCGAGGACGTCCCGGTAGGCGCGGACCCGGGCGGCGACGTCCTTCATGGTGAGCCGGCCGCCGGAGTCGGTGACGTAGACGCAGTGCGCGCCGTAGCCCTCCATCAGCTTGGCCTGCCGGGCGAGTTCCTCGGGCGGCGCCAGGTGGGAGAGCATCAGGAAGCCGGAGACGTCCATGCCGATCTCGCGGGCGGCGGCGATGTGCTGCGCGGAGATGTCGGCCTCGGTGCAGTGGGTGGCGACCCGGACCGAGCGCACGCCCAACTCGTGGGCCCGCTCCAGCTCGTGGATGGTGCCGACGCCGGGCAGCAGCAGGGTGGTCAGCCGGGCCCGCTTGAGCACCGAGGCGGCGGCCTCGATCCACTCCCAGTCGCTGTGCGAGCCGGGCCCGTAGGTGAGCGAGCCGCCCGCGAGGCCGTCGCCGTGCGCGACCTCGACGGCGTCGACGCCCGCCTCGTCGAGCGCGGCGACGATCCGCTTGACGTCGGCGGGGGTGATCCGGTGCCGGACGGCGTGCATGCCGTCGCGCAGGGTGACGTCCTGGACGAAGATCGGGGTGCTCACGGCTGGTCCGCCTTCCGGGCTGCGATGCGCTCGGCCACCCGCAGGGCGGCGGAGGTCATGATGTCGAGGTTGCCCGCGTACGCCGGGAGGTAGTGCGCGGCGCCCTCGACCTCCAGGAACACCGACACCTGGTGGGTGGGGCGCGGGGCGCCGTCGGCCAGCAGGGTGTGCACGGGCTGGTCGGCGTCGACGGGGGTGATCTGCACCCGCTGCTTGAGCCGGTAGCCGGGGACGTAGCCGGCCACCTCGCCGACCATCCGCTCGACGCTGCGCCGGATCTCCCCGTGCTGTTCCCCGTCCGGGGCGTCGACCAGGGCGAAGACGGTGTCGCGCATGATCAGCGGGGGTTCGGCCGGGTTGAGGACGATGATCGCCTTGCCGCGTTCGGCGCCGCCGACCTCGACGATCGCGGCCGAGGTGGTCTCGGTGAACTCGTCGATGTTGGCCCGGGTGCCGGGGCCGGCGGAGCGGCTGGCGATCGAGGCGACGATCTCGGCGTAGCGCACCGGGGCGACCCGGGAGATCGCGGCGACCACCGGGATGGTGGCCTGGCCACCGCAGGTGACCATGTTGACGTCGGGCGCGTCGAGGTGGTCGTCCAGGTTGACGGCGGGGACGACGTACGGGCCGGTGGCGGCCGGGGTGAGGTCGATCAGCCGCTTGCCGTGCGGCAGCAGCCGGGCCGCGTGGTGCTGGTGGGCCTTGGCGGAGGTGGCGTCGAAGACGATGCCGATCTCGTCGAACTCCGGGAGGGCGATGAGTCCTTCGACGCCTTCGGCGGTGGTGGTGAAGCCGAGGCGGCGGGCCCGGGCCAGGCCGTCGGAGTCGGGGTCGATGCCGACCACGGCGCCCATGGCGAGGTGCTGCGAGGTCCGCATCACCTTGATCATCAGGTCGGTGCCGATGTTGCCCGACCCGATGATCGCGACCTTCGTCCTGGTCATCGCTGTGCTCCTTCGGTAGGTCCGCTGAGGGTGAACCGGACGGTGCCGAGCGGGGCGACGACCGCCTCGACGGTGCTGCCGGGTGTGATGGCGCGCATCGGGCCGAGCGCGCCGGAGAGCACGACCTGCCCGGCCCGCAGCGGGTCGCCGAGGTCGCGGGCCTGCCGGGCCAGCCACTGCAGGGCGAGCAGCGGGTCGCCCAGGCAGGCGGCGCCGTCCCCGGTGGAGACCTGCCGGCCGTCGACGCTCATGGTCATCACGGCCTCGCGCGGTTCGAAGGCGTCCGGGCCCTCCAGCCGGCGCCGTTCGGTGCCGAGCACGTAGGCGCCGGCGGAGGCGTTGTCGGCGACGGTGTCGGCGAAGCTGATGTCCCAGCCGGCGATCCGGCTGCCGCAGACCTCGATCGCGGCGACGGCGTGGTCGACGGCGGCGCGGACCTGTTCGAGCGTGAGGTCGCCGTCGGCGAGGTCGGCGCCGAGGACGAAGGCGATCTCCGCCTCGGCGCGCGGCTGGAGGATCGATCCGGCCGGGACGGCGGCCCCGTCCGGGTACTGCATGTCGGCGAACAGGACGCCGAAGTCGGGCCGGTCGACGCCGAGTTGGGCCTGGACGGCGGGCGAGGTGAGGCCGATCTTGCGCCCCGCCACCCGGCCGCCGCCGGCGGTGCGGGCCCGGACGACGCGCTGCTGCACGGCGTAGGCGGCCTGCACGTCGGTGCGGCCGATCAGGTCCCGCACGGGCGGGCACGGGACGCCGGTGGCCTGGGCCGCCAGCAGGCGGTCGGCGGCGGCGGTGACGGCGTCCGGCTCAGTGGCGTCCGGCTCGGTGGCGTCCGGGGCGGCGGCCCGGGGGTCGGTGGTCATCTGGTGCTCCGGTGGCCTCAGTTGTGGGTGACGAAGTCGGTCACCAGGCGGTTGAACTCGTCGGCGTGCTCCAGCTGGGCCCAGTGGCCGCAGCGGTTGATCAGGTGCGCGCGGGAGTTCGGGATGTTGGCGGCCAGGAAGAGCGAGGACTCGAAGGAGACCACCCGGTCGTCGCGGCCGTGGATCAGCAGCGCGGGCGCGGTGATCCCGGAGACCTTCGCCAGGTCGAGCCAGATCGGGATCGGCGCCTTCGGGGCGACGGCGGCGATGTTGGCCAGGTGCTCGGGGCGGCGCAGCGCGGCCTCGGAGCGCAGTTCGCACAGTTCGGGGGTGGCGAACCGGGCCTTGTCGTACACCATGATCTCGACCAGTCGGCGCATGCCCTCGGGGGAGGCGTCCGAGTAGGTCCGGTACATGGTCTTCAGGCCCTCGGTGGGGCCGCCGCCCGCGCCGAACAGGAAGGGCTTCATCTGGATCGGCGGACCCATGGTGATCAGGTGGGAGACCCGTTCGGGGCGCTCGACGGCGAGGCGCAGCGCGGTGTGGCCGCCCATCGAGTTGCCGACGAACGCGGCCCGCTCGACGCCCATCGCGTCGAGCAGCTGGCAGACGGCGTCGACGTGGTCGTAGGTGGCGAAGTCGACCGGGTCGGAGTCGCCCCAGCCGGGCAGGTCGGGGGCGATCACCCGGAAGTGCCGGGACAGCGCCTCGATGTTGGGCGAGTAGTTGCTCCAGCCGGTGGCGCCGGGACCGCCGCCGTGCAGCAGCACCACCGGGTGGCCCTGCCCGGCCTCGTGGACCCGGATGTTCCAGTCCTTCGTGCGGACGTACTTCGCGATGTCGTGCGACTGGAGTGCCATCAGTGCTCGCTCCCGGGGAGGTGGTTGGTGCGGGGGGCCTGGCCGAGGAGCTCGTGGACCAGCTCCGGCGGGCGGTGGCCCCAGCTGTGCAGGCGGTCGAGGGTGGTGACCTGCCAGGTGGCGTCGTCGATCAGCAGGCCGCCCCAGCCGTACTCGACCGAGAAGCCGGACGGGGTGCGGACGTAGAAGCTGAACATGTGGTCGTTGGGGTGCATGCCGAGCGTCATCTCGAACGGCTGCTTGGCGTCCATGCACCGGTCGTAGGCGCGGCCGACGTCGCGGATGTCGGTGACCTCGACCATGAAGTGGTGGGTCTTCCTGGGGTGCGGCATGTCGCCGAACGCGACGCTGTGGTGGCGCGGGTTGCAGTGCAGGAAGATCAGGTCGGCGAAGACGCCGGGGGCCAGCTCCTCGACGATCAGGTCGCTGATCCGGAAGCCGAGCAGGTCCTGGTAGAAGGCCAGGTACTCCGCGCGCTCGACGCCCTTGGAGAGCAGCACGTGGTGGCCCGCGCCGCCGGTGCCGGTGACGAAGGAGCCGAGCAGGGCCTCCGAGCGGAACGGGGTGCCGGCGTCGGCGAGGCCGGTGACCAGCTCGACCGGGTTGCCCATCGGGTCGGTGACCTTGACCAGGCGCTCGACCCGGCGGGCCGCGGCCTCGGCGGCGTTGCCCTCGGCGACCGGGACGCCGGCCGCGGCGAGCCTGCCGACCAGCGCGTCCAGCGCCTCGGCGGACTCGACCTGGTAGCCGCTGGCGACCAGGTCGTCGGCGGGGCCCTCGGTGACGATCCAGCGGTGCGCCTTCTCGTCGGTGCGCAGCGTGAAGCCGTCGGCGGTGCGCTCGCCGATCTGCATGCCGAGCAGCGTCACGCCGAAGTGCTCCCAGTCGGCGAGGTCGCCGACCTCGTAGACGACGTACGCGAGTTCCTGCACTCCGGTCACGGGTGCCTCCTTCTTCGGTGGCCGCGTCACAGCGCGGGGACGGTCAGGTCGGGGACGGTCAGGTCGGGGACGGTCAGGTCGGTGCGGTCGGCGGCGGCGACGAACTTGTCGGGGCGGACGGCGACCGCGCGGGCGCCGTAGCGGGCCAGCCAGGGCAGCAGGGTGTCCTCCAGGTCGACCAGCTCGTCGGGGCCCCGGGTGTGGGCGGTGCGCGGGCGGACGGCGAGGTAGCGGGCACCGAGGGCGTCCCACTGGGCCTTCTGCCCGGGGGTGAGCAGGGTGGCGGGGTCGAGGTCGGCGCCGAGCAGCACGAAGCCGTCGGGCAGCAGGTCGTCCAGCCGGGCCATCCGGCCGACGGTGTCGCCGCAGACGGGCTGCGGGAGCATCCGGCCGACGGCGCTGGCGTCGCCCCGTTCGCCGCGCAGCCAGCCGGCGGCGAGGACGGGCGGGGCGGTCAGCGGGGGCTCCCAGGGGGTGACGGTGTTCGCGGGGACGGCGTTCATCGCCGCCACCTCCTCCTCGGTGGCCTCCTGCTTGATGACCCGGCCGAGGCCGACCGCGAGGTGGGTGTAGAAGTCGGCGCTTGGGCGGCGTTCGGCCTCGTAGGTGTCGAGCCAGCGCTCGTCGAGGGTGCCGTCGACCACCCGGGCGAGCTTCCAGCCCAGGTTGTGGGCGTCGCGCATGCCGGTCTGCATGCCGGCGCCGGCCCACGGCGGCATCAGGTGGCAGGCGTCCCCGGCGAGGAAGACCCGGCCGCGGCGCCAGGTCTCGGCGGCGCGGACGTGGTGGCGGTAGAAGGCGTACTGGTGGATGTCGACGTCCTCGGGGGTGACGCCGAGGGCCCGCAGCAGCGGCCAGACCTGTTCGTCGGTGGCGAAGTCGGCCTCGGTCTCGTCGGCCTTGAGCGGGATCTCCCAGCGGTGGTTGCCCGCGGAGAGCGCGATGTCGACGACGGGGCGCTCGCGGTCGGTCCAGAAGGTGAGGAAGTCGCGGTCGGGCCACCAGCGCTTGACCTTGCAGTCGATGACGATCCACAGCGTCTCGACGGTGTCGCCGAGCATCGGGATGCCGAGCGTCTTGCGGGTGGCGCTGGAGCCGCCGTCGGCGGCGATCGCGTACCGGGCGCGGGTGGTGGTCTCGGCGCCGCTCTCCCGGTCGCGGGCGGTGATCGTCACGCCGTGGGCGTCCTGCTCGACGGCGGTGACCTCGGTGCCGTAGCGCACGTCCAGCCCGGGCAGTTCCTCGCCGCAGCGGCGGAGCTCGGCCTCCATGGCGGGCTGGTAGATGTTGTAGAACCGCGGGCGGGTGTTGCGGGTGCCGAGGGTGGACGGCGGGTGCTCGACCCGCATGACCTCCTGGCCGCCGTAGGTGACCCAGCGCAGGGCGCGCTGCGGCTCGATCACCTTCTCGATCCGCTCGTCGAGGCCGAGCTCCTGGAAGATCCGCATGGTCCAGTCGTTGACGGTCACCGCGCGGGCCCGGGCGTAGATGTCCCGGTCGCGTTCGAAGGCGGTGACGCGGGCGCCCTTGGCGGCCAGGGTGAGTGCGCCGACGAGGCCGGTGGGGCCGTAGCCGATGACTGCCACGTCCGTGTCGCAACCGTGCGGTTCGTCTACGTCGCATCCGGCTGGTCTGTCGTTGGTCATGCCGACCTCCAGTGATCGTGCCGAACTTTTGGACCGATCGTTCCGTCCAGAACTGGAGGCTGGCACGACCCGGGCGGCGCGTCAAGAGGTCGCTCACCTGCCGTTCACCACGGCGGGGGGACCCGGACGCCCGCCGCGGGCCCTAAAATCACCGGGTGAAGAGTGGGACGAAGGCAGGCACCGGGGAATCGCCCGAACCGCCGACCGGCAACCGGCGCGGGCGGCGCTCCAAGGAGGAGATCCTCGACGCGACGGCCCGGGTGATGGCCCTGCGCGGCTACGCGGGCACCACCATCTCGACCATCACCGCCGAGACCGGCCTGCCGCGCAGCGCGATCTACCACCACTTCCACTCCAAGGGCGGCCTGCTCTCCGCCGTGATGGCCCGCGGCGCCGGGGAGTTCTTCGCCGCCATGCGCGCCGCGCACAGCGATCCCCCGGCGGGCGGCACACACCGCGACCGGATGGCCTGGTACCTCGACCGGACCGCCCAAGTGTTCACCGCGAACCCGGAGTTCATGCGGCTGCACTTCCTGCTGATGCTCAGCGACGAGGCCGCCGAGGCCGAAGTCGCCGAGATGAACCGGCAGGTGCGCGACGAGGGCCGGGCCTACATGCGGGTGATGATCGCCTCCGCCTTCGCCGACCAGGGCCCCGAGACCGCCCGGGCCGTCGCCGAGGAACTCGACTACTTCACCATCGCCGGCTTCGACGGCGCCTTCATCGCCTCCCAGGCCGACCCCGGACGCACCATCGCCGCCCAGATGGCCCACCTCACCGACGCCATGGTCGCCCTCGGCGAAGCCGCCGCCGCCCGCCACAAGTCCCCCGGCCCGCAAGCGGGTTGACCTGCGGGAACCGGTCGGGGCCCCGGGCCGTCGAAGCCCCGGAGACCGACCCCGCCGGGGCCGGACCGGGAGCACGAGAGGCACCACCATGCACCGAACGGGCCGGACGCCCCTGCTGGCCGGGGCAGCCCTCGCCCTCGCCGCCGCCGCGACGGGCTGCACGGCGGACGCACCGAAGCAGCAGGCCGCCGAAGTCCGCACCGACGCCCAGCAGTTGGCCAGGTGCGCGACCCTTCCGGCCGAAGCCGACAGCGTCCACTGGACGTACCGCGCCCTCGGCACCCCGGACTCCCGCGTCCCCGGCCCCACCGACTACGGGCTCGACGGCCTCGCCCGGCTGGCCGCCGGCGAGGCCGCCCGCCTGCGCGGGAGCGCCACCTGGACGCCCGCCCCCGACGGCCGGCAGCCGCCCGCCGAACTGGCCGCCCTGCTCGACCACCCGGTCTCCGGCTGGCTCCGCACCCCGGCCCTGGACGACGAGTCCTCCTCCGGCACACCGCACTTCCTGCTGGACCCGGACACCGGCACCCTCTACTTCTGGGCGGTCAACCCGCACTGCCAGAGCTGACCGCGGGGACGGAACCGGGCCGCACGGACGCCGACTGCTGTCTCCGGCACGGGATGTGACGGAACGTCAGTTGGGCGGCGGTTGCTACCGGTCGGCGAGCCGGGCCTTCTTGACCCTGTTGCCGCAGGTGTTCATCGAGCACCAACGGCGGTTCGCGCCACGGCTGGTGTCCAGGAAGAGGCCGGCGCAGCCGGGGCCCTCGCAGGCTTTGACCCGGTCGCGCTCGGAGCCGCCGAGCACCCGGACGGCGTCGGCGGCGAGCACGGCGAGCGCGTCCGCCACCGGGTGCTCCGCGCCCAGGCGCCAGAGCGCGAGCCCGTCCTCGCCGAGGGCGGGCTCCGGCCGCCCGGCGGCCGCGGCCGCGTTCAGGACCGCCGCGTCCCCGGGGTCGGGGCGCCGGGCGGCGGCGACGGCCAGCCCCGCCCGGTAGAGCGCCTCGCGCAGGACGAGCGCGGCGCGGAGCTCGGCGGGCGAGACCCCGGGCACGTCGAGCCCCGCCGCGTGCAGCCAGAGCGCGAGCCGGTCGGGGCCGGTGAGCCGCTCCAGGGGCGCCGCGCCGGCCCGGTCGCTCACCGTGGCGGTGAAGCGGAACGCCAGCACCTCGTTGTCCAGCCGGAACAGCCGACGGGCCTCCACGGCCGCTCCTTCCTGCGGGTACCACCACCGATCCGACTGAACCATCTTAGCCGGTTCGACAAACGGGTCGGCCTGCGCCACCATGTGAACCGTCTCAGCCGGTTCATGTGGAGGAGGTCGTGCGATGGGCGAGGTCGCGGTCATCGGTCTGGGCGGAATGGGGCGGGCGATCGCGCGCAACCTGCTGCGGGCGGGCCACCGGACCGTGGTGTGGAACCGGTCGGAGGGGCCCGCGGAGGAACTCGAACGGGACGGCGCCCACCGGGCCGGCTCCGTGGCGGAGGCCCTGCGGTGCCCGGTGGTGTTCTCGGTGCTGTCCGACGACGCCGCCTTCACCGAGACCTTCCTGGACTCCGGCGTCCTGGCGCAGGCCGGCCCCGGCACGGTCCACGTCAACGTGGCCACGGTCAGCGTCGAACTGTGCCGCCGGGCCGCGGCGGCGCACGCCGGGCACGGGCTCGGCTACGTCGCCGCCCCGGTGTTCGGCCGGGTGGCCGTCGCGGAGGCCGGCACGCTGAACGTCCTGGCGGCGGGCGAGCCCGAACTCGTCGACCGGGCACAGCCGTTCTTCGACGCGATCGGCTCGCGCACCTGGCGCCTGGGCGCGCGGCCCGAGCAGGCCAACACCGTCAAGATCCTGGGCAACTACCTGATCGCCTGCACGATCCAGTCGCTCGGCGAGGCGGTCAGCGTCGCCGACGCGGCCGGCGCCGACCCGGAGCAGTTCGTCGAACTGCTGACCTCGACGCTCTTCCCCGGCCCCGTCCACGCCGGCTACGGATCGATGATCGCCCGGCGGACGTACCGGCCGGCCGGGTTCAGCACCGTGCTCGGCCGCAAGGACCTGCACCTCGCCCTGGACGCGGCGGCCGGCCAGGGCGTCCCGCTGCCGTTCGGCGACCTGCTCGCGGGCGTGTTCGACCGGGCGATCGCCGACGGCCGCGCGGCGGACGACTGGGCCGTGATCGCCGAACAGCAACCGCGATGAGCGGCCCGGCCCCCCTCGCCGCCACCCGGCACCCGGCACCTGGGCGGGCGGTCCGGGCGCGGGCCGGAGCGAGAGTCGAGGCGGAGGCTGGCGCGCGAGCGAAGGTGGGGGCCGGGGCGCGGGCCTCAGCGGCGGCCGGCGCCCCGGGGGACGCCGACCGCCGCTGACGCGTACTGCCGTGGTACTTCCTAGGTACTGCCTTGGTGCAGCCGCCTCCTGACGGTGCGTTACTTCAGGTACGGGCCGTCGGTGCCGATCTTGCCCGGGGCGGCGTTCTTGCCGCCCAGGTCGAGGACGTAGACCCGCAGGTTGCCCTTGCCGGGGGCGGCGACGGACAGGGTGCCGTTGGTGACGGTGCGGACGTCGCCGGAGACGGCGTCCTTGTAGGTGCCGTTCGGGACGCCGGTGAAGGTGGCGGCGTCCGTGACGGTGACCAGGGCGAAGGAGTCGACGCCGCTGGCGGCGTCGGTGTAGCGGCGCTTGAAGGACATGCCGCCAGTGACGCCCTCGGTGGAGTACTGGCCCATCTGCAGGGCGGGGATCGCCCGGCGGATCTGGTTGAGCCGCTGCACCTGCTTGACCAGCGGCTGCTGGAGCGTGGTGGCGACGGCCCCGCTGGCGGAGGAGACCACCGAGAAGTCGGAGGCGGTGACGGTGCCCTCGACGTGGTCGCCGTAGTAGGCGCGGCCGGTGGTGGCGAGCGGGCAGGACGGGCCGCAGTCGATCTGCTTCCCGGCCTGGAACTCGATCTCGGAGCCGTAGTACAGGGTGGGGATGCCGCGGAAGGTCCACATCAGGGCCATGTTCTCGGCCCAGGCGTCGGTGCCGCCGGTGTAGCGGACGCTGGACTTGTTGGGCCCGTAGTCGTGGCTGTCCACGTACACCACGTTGTAGGTGGCGTCGTTGGTGGAGTCGTCGGAGTCCTTGCCGTTGTTGTACGCGTTGTGGGCGTCACCGAAGTTCATGTGCATCCGCATGTCGATGATGTTCATGCCGGAGAACTTCGAGTGGTCGGGCGCGTGGTAGGTGTTGCCGTCGAGGAAGGCGTTGGTGGACGTCGGCTGGTTGCCGGTGCCCAGCTGCTCCTCGTAGTTGTACTGGTCGAGGGCGGCCTGCACGTCGTCGGCGGTGTAGTCCTTGCGCTCCTTCCAGGTGTAGAACTGCGCCGAGTGGTTGACCGAGCCGCGGTTCCACTTGTCGTTGACGAACGCGGCGACCTCGCCGAAGACGAAGAAGTTCTGCGCCTTGGCCGGCCCCCAGTCCTGGGTGACCCGCTGCTGGATCGCGGGCAGGAAGCGCCGGTTCCAGGTGACCCGCGGGACGTGCACGGCGGTGTCGACCCGGAAGCCGTCCACGCCCATGTCGATGTACTTGTTGTAGGCGCCGATCAGGTAGTTCTGCACCTCGGCGTTCTCGGTGTTGAAGTCGGCCAGGTCGTCGGCCAGCCAGCAGGAGCGCGAGTCCTCGCCCTCCCAGTTCCCGATCCAGCACTGGTGGTAGTACTTGGACGGGAACATGCCCGAAGTGGGGCTCGGCCACTGGCAGTTGTAGATGGTGTAGCCCTCTGGGCTCTTGTACTGGGTCGGGGTGCCCCAGCCGACGCAGGTCTGGCCGGTGGGCTGGGTGGTCGACCACAGGTCGCCGTTGTAGTACGACTTGCCGCTCTTCGGCTCGACGGTCAGGCCGTCGTACTCGAAGCCGGGCTGCTTCTCGTCGTAGTACCAGGACCACTGGGCGTCCCGGACGCCGTACACGGTGGGCACGTACAGACCCTTGGCGCCCCAGCGGGAGCTGTGGTTGTAGACCACGTCCTGGTAGATCTTGATGCCCTTGGCGTGGGCGGCGTTGATCAGGTCCTGGTAGGAGGCGCCGGCCGACTCCAGCCGCGGGTCGACCTTGTAGAAGTCGTAGCCGTGGTAGCCGTGGTAGTCGTAGTCGGAGCGGTTCAGCACCACCGGGGTGATCCAGATCGCCGAGAAGCCCAGGCCCTTGATGTAGTCGAGCTTCTGCACCAGGCCCTTGAAGTCGCCGCGGAACATCGGGTCGTTGTTGGCCGCGTTGCCGGACTTCACGTCCTGGTTGCCGCCCCGGTCGTTGGACGTGTCGCCGTCGTAGAACCGGGCGGTGAGCACGAAGTAGATCGGGTCCTTGCGCGGGTCGGTGCCGATCATCTCGCCGGGCTTGGCGGCCGGCGGGGCGTCACCGGTGGTGGCGACCGCGGCGGCGGAGGCCGCGGAGACGTTCCCGGCCGCGTCCAGCGCCTTCACGGTGTAGGTGTAGACGGTGCGCGTCTCCAGGCCGCTGTCCGAGTACACCGTCGAGCCGACGTTGATCACCGAGGTGCCCTTGGTGCCGCCGCTGCGGGTGACCTGGTAGCCCGTCACCCCGGTGTCGTCGGTGGACGGCTCCCAGGTCAGCACGATCGAGGTGTCGGTCGCGTTGGCCGCCACCCCGCCCGGCACGCTCGGCGCGGTGGTGTCGGGGACGACCGCCGCGCACGGGTCGGCGGCGTTCGCGGTGACCTTGCCGTTCTGCACGGTGCTGACGCCCGCCGGGACGACGTAGTTGGCGCCGTTGTTGTTGTCCCAGGTGCCGTTGCCGTTGTTGAACGTCGCCGCCATGGTGGCCGCGGAGCCCAGGTCGACGGTCCGCTTGTACCAACCGGGGCAGGCGAGTTGCATGCCGATGCCCGGCACCGCCGTCCACGACCCGCCCGCCGGGGCGTAGTGCAGGTTGACGATGCTCCAGCCGACCACCGCGGTCGAGTAGAACACCGTGGCGCTCTTCCCGGCCGGGGTGCTGCCGCTCGCGGACGGCGACGGACTGGCGGACGCGGACGCGGACGCACTCGCACTCGCGCTCGCCGATGCGGACGCGCTCGCCGATGCGGACGGGGACGCGGACGGGGATGCGGAGGCGCTCGGGCTCGGGCTGGTGGTCGTGGCGCACGGGGCGGTGCTGCCGAGCACGCCGTCCTTGACCGTCACCACGCCCGTCCCGAGGGCGTAGTTCTTGCCGCCGTTGTTGTCCCAGGTGCCGGAGCCGTTGTTGAACGTCGCCTGCAGCCCGGTGGCCGTGCCCAGGTCGACGGTCTTCTTCACCCAGTCCGTGCAGGCCGCCTCCATCGCGACGCCCGGCGCGGTGGTCCAGGCGCCGCCGTTGGGGGCGTAGTGCAGGTCGTAGGCCGACCAGTTGCGGGTCTTCGTGTAGTAGTAGACGGTCGCGCTCGCGCCGGTCGAGGACTGGCTCGGGCTGGGGCTCGAACTCGGGCTGGCGGTACCGCCGTTGTCGGTGCCGCACGGGTCGCTGTGGGCGATCACGCCGTCCTTGACCACCACGGTGCCGGTGCCCAGGGCGTAGTTCTTTCCGCCGTTGTTGTCCCAGGTGCCGGAGCCGTTGTTGAACGTCGCCTGCAGCCCGGTCGCGCTGCCCAGGTCGACGGTCTTCTTCACCCAGTCCGTGCAGGCCGCCTCCATCGCGACGCCCGGCGCGGTGGTCCAGGCGCCGCCGTCCGGGGCCCAGTGGAGGTCGTACGAGGACCAGTTGCGGGTCTTGGTGTAGTAGAAGACGGTGGCCGTGTTGCTGCCGCTCGCCGTGGTACCGGTCGCCGCGCTGGCGGTGACGCCGAGCGGGGCGCTGGAGAGCAGACCGGCGGTGAGTGCCGCCGCCGCTGTCAGCACGGCGGCAGTGGGGCGCCGCCGGTGCCGGGTTCGTCTGGTCAAGGGGGTGTCCCTCGGTGCTGGGCCGCGGGCCTGGGGAACTGCCTCGCGGCAGGGGGTGGGTGGGGGAGCTTGCGCAAGAACTTGCAAGAGCTTCCAGGAGGTTACTGAGGCATGACCTGCCTGTAAAGACTCCTTGACGCTGCTCATTGACGGACGATCCGGCCGAAATCCACCCCACTCACCGAAAGATCTTTCCGCAACCACCAGCGGCAGGACGGGAACTGGCACCCCCCTCGGCCCCTCGACGACGCGGACCTCCGCCACGGGCTCCCCGGCCCCGCCCTCACCGCCGCCCGACCGCCGCCAGCACCGCCGCCCCGCCCGCGACCCCCGTCAGCAGCGCGCACCCCAGCAGCGCCACCGGCGCACCGGCCCGGGTCGCGAGGGCGCCCCAGGCCGGGTTCGCCAGCGCCAGGGCCGCGCTCTGCCCGAGCGTCAACAGTGCCTGGACGCGCGCCAGGTGGGTCGCCGGGGCCCCACCCAGCACGACCGGTCCCAGGTGCACGGCGAAGGCGCTCGAACCGGCCCCGACCGCGACGGCCGCCGTGGCCGCCCCGACGGGGGTGCCCGCGACCGCGAGCCCGGCCGTGCCGAGGGCAGCGGCGAGCAGACCCGCTCCCGCGCCCAGCGCCGGACGGGACAGCGTGCCGCGGCGGGCGGCGCACAGCGCCGCGGCCAGCATCCCGACCGCCTGACCGGCCGCGGTCAGCCCGGCCGCCCCGGCGTCCCAGCCCCGCTCGCGCACCAGCAGCGGGCCGAGCAGCGCGACCACCGGCAGCACCCCCGCCGCCGCGACCGCGGCCAGCGCCAGCGCGGACCGCAGCGCCCGGCCCCGCCAGGCCACCCGCAGCCCGTCGACCGCCCCCGCGAACAGCCCGCCCGGACCGGGGCCGGGGCCGTCGTCGGCGGCGGGCGGGCACCGCACCGCGGCCGCGGTGCGGATCCGGAGCGTCACGGCCAGCACGGCGGCGAAGGTCACCGCGTCGGCCAGCGCGGTGGCGGCCAGTCCGGCCGCCCCGACCAGCACCGCCCCCAGCGGCGCCCCGAGCAGGACCGCCGCCTGGCCGCCCGCCTGCCGGAGCGCCAGCGCCCGCGGCAACTGGGCGGGGGCCACCAGCAGGCGCGGCAGGGCGCCGCTCGCGGGCAGTTGGAAGGCGTCGACGGTGCCGATCAACAGGGCGAAGCCCAGCAGCGTCCACGCGGTGCTGCCCGCGGTGCGGTCGACCACGGCCAGCGCCAGGACGACGGCCAGCATCGCCCCGTCCCCGGCCAGCGCCGTCCGCCGGGCCCCGAACCGGTCGGCGACCGCCCCGCCGAACAGCAGCAGCACGGTGCGCGGCACGGTGACCGCGGTCAGCACCAGCCCGGCGGTCGTCCCGCCCAGCCCGGCGGCGGTCCAGCCGAGGGCGGTGGCGAGGGCGGCGTCCCCGACGGTGGAGGCGCGGGTGCCCGCGAGCCACCAGAGGTACGTGCGGGGCAGCGGGGCGGGAGCGGCGAGGGTGTTCACGGCGGCCGACGCTAGGGGCCTCGACCGGGTCGAGGGCAAGGCCGGTCCCGGCGTGCCGCCGGGGTGGGGGCGGGGGGCGGCGGCGAGACTGGCGGGATGTGCCACTACTGCGGGTGCCGCGAGATTCCGTTGATCAAGGACTTCATCCGGGAGCACGAGGCGGCCACCGACCTGACCGGGGAGATCGCCCGGCTGCTGGCGGCGGGCGACCTGGCGGCGGCGGGGGCGCTGCTGCCGCCGCTGGCGGCCGAGTTGGCCTCGCACTGGCGGGGCGAGGAGGACGGGCTGTTCCGGGTGATGCGCGGGGATCCGGAGTTCGCGGCGTACATCGACGCGCTGGAGGCCGAGCACCGCGAACTGGCCGCGCTGCTCGCCACCGTGGACCTCGCCTCGCCGGCCGACCGGGCGGTGCTGCTGACCGCGTTCCAGGAACTGCACGAGCACATCGCCAAGGAGGAGGACGGCCTGTTCCCGGCCTCGCTGATCGCGCTGACCGCCGCCGACTGGAACGACTCGATGGCGGCCTGGCAGCGGGCCCACCCGGGGCGGCAGCCCTCCCGACCGGGCTGAGCGGCCGGGCCGGGTGGCCGTCGCGGGGCGACTCCAGCGGGGCGTCCGGCGGGTCACTCCAGCGGATCGCGGACCACGCCGGGCAGGTGCAGCACCGCCTGCAGCGCGATGTACAACTCGGCGGAGTCCAGGCGGCGTTCGAAGGACCGGCCGGAGAGCTGCTCGATCCGGCGCAGCCGGTAGCGGATGGTGTTGGGGTGGCAGTACAGCAGCTTGGCGGCCTTGTCGGCGGAGCCGTCCACGGCGAACCAGGTGGACAGGGTGGTGAGCAGCTGTTCGCGCTGGCCGTCGGGGAGTTCCATGACGGGGCCGAGCACCTGGTTGCCGATCCGGGAGGCGGTGGAGGGGGCGGAGGCGACCAGCATCGGCAGCGGGTTGGCGTCGAACAGGGTGACCGTCTCGTCCGGGCGGGCCGAGCTGGCGAGGGCGACCTGGGCCAGGTGCAGGGCCTGCGGGGTCTGGTCGAGGCGGGTGTAGCAGGGGCTGACCCCGGCCCGGCGGACGGTCTGGCTGCGCAGGGTGTCGACCAGCAGGTCGATGGCGGCGGCGGCGCGCATCGAGACGATGCCGATGTGCGCGTCGGGGGTGAGCCGCCAGGCGGAGCCCATGTCGTGCTCGCGCAGGGTGGGTTCGATGTCGGGCAGGGCCTGCCGGGCGAGTCCGGGGGCGTGCGCGACGACCACCGCGAAGGTGCCGTCGTACGGGAGGGTGAGCATGTCGGCGGCCTCCAGGACGGAGCCGGGGTTGCCCATGCCGCCGCGCAGCACCACGTCGACCAGGGCGGAGCGCTCCTGGTCGCGGCGGACCATCAGCAGCGCGGTGGTCTCGTTGAAGGCGTTCATCATGGCGGTGGTGGACTCCTCGTTGAACCGCCAGACGTCGGTGGCCATCTGCACCAGCTCCGCGCTGGTGGCCAGGCCGTGGCGCAGCGACTCGGCGGCCATGGTCTCCCACAGGTGGGCGAAGCCGATCCGGAACGCGGACTGCACGGTGGCGACGGGGACGCCCTGTTCGGCGCGGAGCCGTCCGGTGCGGCGGGGGGCCTCCAGGCAGAGGTCGTCCTCGTGGGCGAGCCGGCGCAGGGTGAACTCGATGTTGCTGCGGACGGATTCGGCGAGGTCCCCGGCGGGCAGCGGTCCGGCGCTGCGGTAGACGGCCATGGTGTCGCGGATCCGGCGGACGGTCTCCTCGGTGAGCCCGGTGAGCCGGTCCAGCAGGTGGCCGGCCAGTCGCGCGGCCGAGTCGACCGGCGCCGCGGGGAGTCGGGTGCCCATGCGGCGAGCCTATGCGGCGGTGGCGGCGCGTCCGGTCGGTGCGGGGGCGCGGGGCGGTTCGGGCACGCCGTGGGGGTGCCCGGACGGGCGGTGGCCGCACGGGCGTTCCACGGGTGAGGTGCCGGGCGGGTGTTGACGGTGCGTCGGGCCACCCGGGGGATCGTTTTGTCGCGGCCCACAGGCGGGGGCGGGGCGGGGCTGTTCGTCCGGACAGCGTTGGCGCCCGGTGGGGCCGGGGGTGCGCCGGGCGGCTCTAGTCTCCTGCTCAGACCGCTCCGGATCCGCCGGGCCGGACCGAGTGGAGAAGACGCCCGTGATGGAGAGCCCCGCCGAGCTGCGCCTGGACCTGGTGATGGATCTGCTGCTGTCGCCGGAGGAGGCATTCCCGGTCCCGGCGCGGCTGGTGTACTCCCCCGACGACCCGTACGCGGTGCACGTCGCCTTCCACGTCGACTCGGCGGTGCCGATCGGCTGGTTCTTCGCCCGGGACCTGCTGCTGCAGGGGCTGCTGCGGCCGACCGGGCTGGGGGACGTGCGGGTCTGGCCGGCGGTGGTGGACGGGCGGCGGATGGTCACCCTGATGCTCTGCTCGCCGGAGGGGGACGCCTTCCTGCAGGCCCCGGCGGCCCGGGTGGCGGCCTGGGTGCGGCAGACGCTGCGCCTGGTGCCGCCGGGCGGGGAGGCCGAGCGGGCCCGGGTGGACCGGGCGCTGACGGCGCTGCTCGCGGCGGGCGGGGCGGCCGGTCCGGAGGTCCGGCCCACCCTCAACGACATGTGATGTTCCACCGAGCGCCCCCGGAGCGCCCCGGGCGGGCCCGCGGCCCGCACCCCCGCGGACCCTCAGCGGGCCAGCCGGCCCAGCAGCGCGGAGGCGGCGGTGATCCCGGCCGCGGTGGACAGCGCGAGCACCCCGAAGTCCAGCCCGAGGTGGGACGGGGTGCCGATGAGCAGCCCGCGCAGCGCGTCCACCTGGTAGCTGAGCGGGTTGGCCCGGCTGACGGCCCGCAGCCAGCCCGGCATCAGGTCGACGGGGTACAGCGCGTTCGAGCCGAAGAACAGCGGCATGGTGATGGCCTGCCCGATGCCCATCAGCCGGTCCCGGGTCAGCACGATGCCCGCGATGGTCATCGACAGGCAGGAGAAGAACGCCGAGCCGAGCACCACCGCCACCGCCACGCCCAGCAGCCGCAGCGGGTTCGCGGTCATCCCGACGCCCAGCACGGCGGCCAGCAGCACCACCACGGCGGCCTGGACCACCGCCTTGACGCCCGCGGCGAACGCCTTGCCGGTGACCAGCGCGGCCCGCGGCGTCGGGGTGACCAGCAGCTTGGTGAGCACCCCGGAGTCCCGCTCCCAGATGATCATGATGCCGTAGAAGATCGCGATGAACATCGCGGACTGCGCGATGATGCCGGGCGCCAGGTAGTCCAGGTACGGGATGCCGCCGGTCGGGATCGCCTTCAGCCGGGTGAAGGTCTCGCCGAAGATCAGCAGCCAGAGCGCGGGCTGCACCGCCCGGGTGTACAGCTCGGTGCGGTCGTGCCGGAGCTTCTGCAGCTCGACGGTGCACATCGCGAGCACCCGGGCCGGGACCACCCGCCAGCCCGTGCGGGCCCTCGGCGGGACCAGCAGCAGCCCCAACTCGGGCCCGGAGCCGTGGTGTTCAGCCGACTCGGCTTGCGGTGCGACGGGTGCGGCGGACATCCGAGAACTCCCCTTCCTTGGCGTCGTCGGCCAGCGCGCGGCCGGAGAAGTGCCGGAACACGTCGTCCAGGGTGGGCGCGTCCTGGGCCGGGTCCTCGGCCCGGACCCGCGCCTTGAGCTCCTCGGGGGTGCCCAGCGCCCGGATCCGGCCGCGGTCCATCAGGGCGATCCGGTCGCAGTGCCGGTCCGCCTCGTCCATGTAGTGGGTGGTGACCAGCACCGTCATGCCGGTGGCCCGGCGCACCGCGTCCACCCGCTCCCAGACGCCGGCCCGGGCGATCGGGTCCAGGCCGATGGTGGGCTCGTCCAGCACCAGCAGCCGGGGCGCGCTGACCAGCGCCTGGGCCAGCTCCAGCCGGCGCACCATGCCGCCCGAGTACGTGCCGGCCATCCGGTCGGCGGCCTCGGTCAGGTCGACGGCGGCCAGCGCCTGGGCGACCCGCTCGGCCCGCTCGGAGCGGGCCACGTCGAAGACCCGGGCGAACAGCGCGACGTTCTCCCGCCCGGTCAGCCCGGCGTCCGCGGACAGCGCCTGCGGGACGTAGCCGAGCAGCCGCCGCACCTCGGTGCGCCCGGCGGCGCAGTCGTGGCCGAACACCTCGACCATGCCGCGCGCCGTCGGCAGCAGGGTGGTGATCGCCCGGATCGTGGTGGTCTTGCCCGCGCCGTTCGGGCCCAGCAGCCCGAACACCTCGCCCGGGCGCACCTCCAGGTCGACCCCGTCCACCGCCCGGACCACCGGGCCCTTGCCCCGGCCGCGGTGGAAGCTGTACGCCAACTCCCGGCACCGGACGGCCGGTCGCTCCTGCTCGCTCATGCCTCCGCCTTCCCCTCGCCGCTCCCCCGGGCCCGCAGCCCGGCCGCGACCGCCCGCAGCGCGGGCAGCGCCGCCGCCAGCGCGGCCCGGTCCGGCCCGTCCAGTTCCGCCAGCACCTCGCCGAGCAGGGCGGTGCGCCGCAGCCGCCAGTCGGCCAGCAGTTCGACGGCCTCCCCGGTGGCGTGCAGCAGGGCCGCCCGCCGGTCCGCCGGATCGGTCTCGCGGCGCAGCAGCCCCTGCCCGACCAGTTGGTTGACCAGGGTGGAGACCGAGTTCCCGGCCAGCGACAGCTCCTCGGCCGCCTCCGAGACCCGCATCCCCGGCGCGGCGGCGACCAGCCGCAGCAGTTCGGCCTGGGCGCCGCGCAGCCGCGGCCGGTCCAGCCCGGCCCGCAGGTGGCGGCGGGTCAGCCGCTGGATGCCGACCAGCAGGGCGGCGAACTCCTCGGCGTCCGGCTCGCGGTCCCGTTCCGTCCGTTCTTCCACGCCTCCGATTTTAGCTCTGCGTGAGAGGTATCCGTCGAGGGTCCGCAGGTCAAGAACTCCCCAACTGTCGGTCACGGAAAGGCCCGTGCACGACCGCGGGCCGGCCCGCGGGTGCGCGGACCGGCCCGGCGGAGCGGGGGGATCGGGTCAGCAGTCGCCGAAGGCGGTGCAGACCGTCCTGCCCAGGGTGTCGAGCACGCCCTGGTCGGCCGGGGCGGACCAGGCGGTCTTCGGACGGCCGCCCTTGGGGAGCTCGGCGTGCAGGGTGAGTTCGGCGACCGAGCCGTCCTGCACGGACAGGTACTCGTGCACCTCGACGGTGCCGCCACCCGCCCGCGGGAGGGTCAGGGTGGCCGCGGCGAAGGTGCTGTCCTCGGAGCTGACCTTCACGCTCGCGCCCGGCACGGTGCTGCCGCAGTCCTTCAGGCCCTGCACGACGGAGCCCAGCAGCAGGAAGCCGCTCTGGGCCCGGCCGCTGCTGTCCTTCGCCGAGCCGAAGCTGGCGATGGTCTCGTCCGCCGCCCAGTCACCGGCCGAGCCGCCCAGCGAGGCGGTCTCCACCATCGGCACCTCGGTGAAGGAGTCGTCGCGCGGGGCCTTGCACAGCTCCTCGATCCGGAGCCTGCCCTTCTCGCCGAGCGCCTTGGCGGCGGGGCCGGGCGCCTTCCAGTGCAGCGCGGCGTTCAGCGGCACCGCCTTCGGGTCGATCCACACCCCGGCGGGCAGCCGCCCGGCCTGGCCGGCCGCGCCGCCGTCGGAGGCGGCCGAGGTCTTCGCCGCCCCGGGGGACTTCGCCCCGGCGGTGCCCGGCGCGGTGCTGCTCGGCGCGGTGGCGGCCGGTGCGGCGGCACCGGTGGCGGCGTCACCGGTGTCGGTGCCGTCGGGGTCGCACGCCGACAGGACGGCGACAGCGGACAGGAGGGCCGCCGTGGCGGCGGCGAGGCGGAGCGAACGCACGTGTATCCCTGGGAATTCGGAGGTGACGGTGGATAAACGGTGGATCCCGGACGCGCCCGCCGGTCGGCGGACCCGGCGAGGGCCGGGGCGTCGGGGGCGGGCGCGCCGGAGGCCGGTGCGGCGGGAGCCGGCGCGGCGGCGGATCAGTACCAGTGCGGCGGACGGGACGGGTCGGCCTGCTGCACCTTGGCCGCCAGGTCGTGGCCGTCCGGCGAGACCTTGTAGGTCCTCATGACGTACCGCATGGACGCGGCGCAGTTGGCCACCGGGTCGTAGATGTCCGTCGAGGTGCCCGCGACGTGGTTCGCGGCGAACGTCCCCGGCACGGTCTGCCAGCCGCCGCGCGAGCAGTTCAGCGGGGCGCCGTCCGACTGGATCGGCCCGTTGACGTTGACGTCGTGCTTCGCGTCCTGGTTGACCTGCCAGTCCGGCGAGTTGTACGCGGACTCGCGCCCGGCGATGGTCAGCATGCCCTTGGTCCACGCCTCGCGGGCCTTCGGGTCGGTGATGCCCATCGCGTCCAGCGCCTGGGAGACGTACTCCCGGCAGGCCGCCTCGCCGCCCCGGTACTTGCCCTTGCCGTGGAAGGTGACGTCGCCCTTGTCGATCCTGCCCTCGTTCGACACGGCCGGCGCGGGGTCGCTGCCGCCGGTGCCCCCGCCGCCGGCGGGCTTCTTCGGGGCGGCCGGCGTCGCCACCGGCTTCCCGGGGGTGGTCGGCGCGGGGGCGGGCTTGCCGCCGCCGGGCTTCTTCGGGGCGGCCGGCTGCCCGGGGTGCGCGCCCCGGCCGGGCTTGGCGACGCCCTCGCGGGCGCGCCGCTCGGCCTCCGCGTACTGCTTGGCGACGGTGCCGAGCTTGCCGACGTCGCTGCCGAGGTTCTTGGCGAGCTCGTCCTTGGTGCGCTCCAGGGCGGCCAGCTGCCGCTGGACGGCGCCGACCCGCTCGCGGACCCGGGCGACCACCGCGCCGAAGCCGAGGACGCCGCTGAGGGCGCCGGCCGCGAGGTCGGTGGTGACGGCCTTGGTCATCACCGCCTTGATCCGGCCGGTCCGCTCGGACAATTCCCCCATACGCCGCTGGATCGACTGGAATTCCTGCTGGATCTTCGCCAGTTCACCCGGTTCGTAGCCGAAACCCGCTGCCATCTCCGCGTCCCCCCGTAGGACTTGACGTCCGCTCAGCCCGTTTATCCCACCACACGGTGCGGCGGCGCAATCGTCGGGGCCCCCGGTTCGGGGCACCCCGCTACCCTTTGCCGAGCCTTTGCAAACCTGCCGGTCGGAGGTTCGCCGAGATGCCCCGACCGGCCGGGCGAGCGATCATGGCTGGGACGGACCGCTCCGCCGGCGGGCCCCCGCACGACGCACCGCCGTCGACCGTCCGGCGGCCGACCGGAAGGGCTGGGTTTCGATGTTCCAAATCATCTGGATTCTGCTGATCGGCCTCGTACTGGGCCTCCTCGCCAAACTGATCCTGCGCGGCCCGCAGTCCATCCCGTGGTGGCTGACCATGCTGCTCGGCGCGGCCGGCGCCCTGATCGGCAACCTGGTGTCCGGCTGGATCGGCGTCCGGCACACCGGGGGGATCGACTGGATCAGGCACCTGCTGCAGATCGGGTTCGCCGTCCTCCTGGTGGCCCTCGTCTCCCCCGCCTGGGGCAAGTCCCGCAGCAGGTAGCCCGCCGCCCGCGCACCCCGCCACCGCCCGCCCGGCGCCGGCCCGGCGGGCGGCGGCACGCCCGGCCGGGGCACCGCCGGGGCCGGGGCCGGGGCCGGGGTGCGGCCGCCCGTTCACCCGGTCGGACCATTGCCCGCGTCGTCACCGTGTCACCGTCCGGTCCCGAATCGACGTTTTCGCCCGCTCCCGGCGGCGGGCGCCCGTAGCGTCCTGCCCCGTACCGCCGCGCGGGCCCGGTCGTCCGGGTGCGCGACGCGCCCACCCACCCACACCGGGAGCAGCCACCACCATGACCGGACGCCAGCCGTTCGCCGCCCGCGCCCTGTTCGCCACCGCGGCGCTGGGCATCGCGCTCACCCTCGCCGCCTGCGACCCGGACGGGACGGAGGACGCCGCCGCGTCCCCGTCCGCGGCCCCGAGCACCGCGCGGCCGACCGCGAGTGCGCACCCCGGTGCCCCGAAGTCCTCGCCCGCCGTGCCCGCGCCCCCCTCCACGGACGCCCCGCCCTCCCGTTCGGCCTCCCCGCGCGACCCCGGCGCCAAGCACACCCTGACCGAGGCCCGCACCGCCGGCGCACTGACCCTGGGCACCGGGACGGCGCAGCTGAGCGACGTGCCGGTGGACCCGGGCGAGATGCGCGACGGGATGCACCTGGTGGAGGCCAACTACGTGAACGCCGACGGGGGCTCCGGCCGTCCGGTGCTGTTCGTCGGGGTCGACAACGTGCCGGAGGAGCCGAGCGTCCGCCGCGAGCACCTCTGGCGGGGCCTGCTCCAGTACGCGGTGGGCGAGGGCTCGACCGGCAACTACGGCCCCTCCGCCACCTACCCGGCCGGTCCGCTGGGCGGCAACCTGGAGTGCGTCCCGCTCGACTCCGGCGCCATGTGCGGGTGGGTCGACTCCTGGACCGCGGCCGTCGCGCTGTTCCCGACCACCGCCCCCGCGGACGCCGCCGAGCAGTTCCTCGCGATGCGCGAGGCCATCGAGCACTGATGCCGGGGAATTCGGCCGGGGTCCGGGATGGCGTCAATTTCCCTTTGGCGCAGGAGAATTGATTGGCCATCGACCGGTCGGCGCGGGAATGCGGCGCGCTTTTCCGGAATTCCCCGGACCTGCTCCGGTTCCGAGGCCGCCGCCGGGGTCCGCCGGGGTGCCCCCGGGCTCACCCGGCCGCGTCCTGCAGCACCCCGTCCTCGTCCGGCTCCCCGTCCGCGTCCGCGTCCAGGTCCGGATCGGCCAGCAGCGCGGCGGGCAGCGGCAGGCCGTACTTGTCGCACAGGAACCTGGTCTGGCAGTACCGCTGGGCGTCCTCGGCCACCCCGCCGAGGACGACGGCGTTCGTGCCCGCGCCGAGGACGATGCCCACGAAGGGCACCACCTTGGCGACGTTCTTGACCGACACCTTGGAACCGGCCGGGCCCAGCTGGTTCATCAGCTTCTCCAGGGCGGCGATCAGGCGGTGGTCCTGCCGGAGCTTCTCCGACCACCGCACCCGGCCCTGGATCGCCCGCGCCGCCTGCGCGGCCTCGTTCATCGGCTTGATCTTGGCCGCCTGCGCCACGAAGGAGCGCTGCACCAGCCGCTGGATGAACGCCTGCTCGTCCGGGTCCTTCGCGTCGTAGCCGTAGGAGTAGGCGATCCGCGCCGCGATCGACGCGCTCAGCACCTGGACGACCAGGATGTCCGCCGTCATGGCGACCGGGATGCCCGCGACGGGGACCATCGCCAGCAGCCCCATCGCGCCGCCCTCCAGCGCGCCGGCGGTGCGCCAGGTGAGCTTGTTGTGGGCGAGCAGGCGGTCGCACGCCTTGAGGTCCTGCTCCCGCAGCTCGGTGAAGCTGTCGATCTCGAAGCCCTGCTTGCGGGCCAGCTTCTCCACGTTCGCCGGGTCGTTGAGCTCCAGCGCCCAGTCGTTGACCAGCTCGATCAGCGAGGCCGCGGCCCCCAGCACCGGCCGCAGCGCCTTGTCCGCGACCACGTCGCCAGCCCGGCGGATCGGCTCCTTGACCACCTCCGGCACCGCACCCACCACCCGGCCCACCGCACCCCCGGCGGCCGCCCCGGTCCGCTCGGCCGCCCGGCTCGCCCACCCCGGCAGACCGCGACGCTTGCTGCGGCGCTCCCAGTGTCCGGCGAGGTCGCGCCAGACCTTGGCCTCGTACTCGCTCATCGGGCTCTCGCCGCCGACGGACGGCACGGCGGGGACGGGGGCAGCACTCACGCGGACTCTCCACATCGCTTGCGGCCGTAGCCCGTCGGAGGTCTCCCGCGGCTTCCGGCGCCTGAAACTACCGCAGTCCGAACGCCGAGAACGGCGAGAAGCGAAATCAGGGGCTCGGGGAACGGCGAGGCCGTGGCTGCGGGCGGTTCACTGCCGTGGCGCGCGTCTGCTTCCGGTTCTGTTCACTACACGCAGCAGCACGGACCTTCGATGGGCTCCGACCGTCAGCAGCATCGACCCGCCGTTCCCCGGGCCCCTGAATGCGCGCTCTGCCGGGCCCCTGGATGCGCGCTCTGGCGGGGTTCTTCAGTTCAGCCGCCGGTGGTCGAGCAAGTCGCCCGGGCCGAGGCCGAGTTCGCGTTCCAGGTCGGCCGGGGAGTGGTCGCGCAGGAAGTCCGCGAACTTCGCGGTGACCACCGCCATGTGCTCCTCGGCGGTCTTCTTGCCGATGAAGAGCCGTTCGGCGATGCTGCGGAACGCTTCGCCGCGGGCCCGGGCGGAGAGGATCTCGCGCTGGCGGGGCGTCAGGCTGGGCAGGCCGCCGCGGCGTTCGGCGAGTTCGGCCAGGCCGACCAGGGCCTGGGTGATCACCACCCGGTCGGCGGCGACCTCGGCGACGGCCGCGGCCAGCGCGGCGAGCGGTTCGGCCTTGTGCACGACGCCGCGCGCCCCGGCGGCCATGCAGCCGACCAGCACCTCGCGGCGGCGCTCGTTGGTGTAGATCAGCGTCCGGTGCCCGGCCCGGGCGACCGCCTCCACCGCGGCGGCGCCCTGCCGCACCCCCGTCCGGCCGGTGCCGGTCAGCACCAGGTCGAGCAGGACCGCGTCCGTCTCCGGCCGGGCGGCGAGCAGTTCCTCGACGCTGCTGACCGCCAGCACCACCCGGACCCCGGGGAGCAGGTGCGGCAGCCCCTCCCGGATGACCGTGTCGTCGTCCACCACGGCCACCCGGGTCCCGGGCTGCGCGCCCGGGTCGCGTCCTCGACGGTCCCTCACCGCTCCTCCAGCCTTCCGCGCAGCAGCACGACCGTCCCCGCGCCGGGCGCGGAGCGGATCTCGGACTCGACGCCGACCTCGGCCAGCGCCCGGCTCACCTGCACCCGCAGCCCGAAGCCGAGCGGGCGGCGGGCCTGGTCGAAGCCGCGCCCGTCGTCGCGGACGCTGACCTCCCAGTGCCCGAGCCCGGGCGGGGCGTCGGCGTGCACCACCACCTGCCCGGCCGCGGCGTGCGCCCGCACGTTGTGCAGCACCGTCGCCAGCGCCTCGTGCAGCGGCCCGGCGGCGGCGGGCGGGACGGGCACGTCGGCGGCCAGGTCGACGGCGTAGTCGATCGGCAGGTCGGTGAAGCCCTCCCCGGCCCGCCGCACCAGGGCCGCCAGGGTGGCCGTCCCCGCGGCGGGGTCGTCCGGGCCGCCGCCGTCCGGCTGCTCCAGGAAGTGCCGCACCCGGGCCGCCCCGGCGGCGGCCTGCCGGCGCAGCACCTCCACCAGGCCCGGCTCCAGGCCGGGTTCGGAGAGCAGCCGCATGATGGTGATCTGGTCGTGCAGCAGCAGCCGGTGCCGGTCGCGCTCGGCCTCGGCCGCCGAGAGCGCGGCCTGCCGCCGGGCCTCGTCGGCGTCCCGGCCCAGGCGGCGGATGAACGTCGCGGACGAGCGGGCGGCCACCGCGAACACCAGGTAGCCGATCAGGTTGCTGGCCGCGGTGGGGGCGTGCGCGTGCGACAGGACGACGCCGGGCAGCGCGTACGCGGCGGCGACCAGGGCCGTCGCGGCGACGGTCTGCCGGCGGGCCGGGAAGCCGATCGCCGCGCCGAACACCGCGTTGACGCTGAGCGCGCCGCCCCAGGCCGTCCAGGTGCCGACCCAGTCCTCGGGGAGCAGGTACCAGGGCTCGCCCAGCAGCACGACCGCCGCCACCGCCACGTCGGCCCGGGCCCACCCGCCCGCCGGGTACTGCCGGCGGCGCACCGCGACCGCGCACATGGCGAGCGACTGGGCGAGCGCGACGGCCATCAGCGCCGCGTCCAGCGCCGGGGCGGTGGCCCGGGCCAGGCCGTGCGGGGCGGCCGGGAGGATCTCCAGCAGGGTCCCGACCCGCATCAGCACGAACGCGATCACCACGGCGAGTTCGGCCCCGGCTGCCGTCGTCGACAGCCCCCCGGAGCCGGGCCACGGCCGCCAGGGCCGCCACCCGCGCAGCGCGCGCAGCGCCCCGCGCACGGTCCGGTCGTCCGGCGGGGGCGCCGGTCGCGCGACGGGCGGTGGGGGCAGCGGTGGCACCCGCCCATCCTGCCGCAGCGGCGGGCGGCGCGGACCCCGGATTCGTCCGGGTTCCGCCCGTAGCTGACGGTCCGTCATCCTTCCCCCACCGCAGCACCGGTCGGAACGGGGCCGACCGGCGCGCACCACCCTCCGCAGCGACGGACCAGCACAGACCGGGAGCCTTTTCCGTGGGACCACTCGACACCTGGAGGGCGGCCACCTCCGTCCTCCCCCGCCGCACCGCGCTGCGCCTGCTCGGCGCCTCCGCCCTCAGCGTCGCCGTCGCCGCCTGCAGCAGCGGCAAGGTCGGCCCGGGGCTGGGCGCGGTCGCCCTGGGCAAGTTCGCGGCGGGCCGCTGGCAGGTCTCCGCCCCCGAGGCCCACTACAAGCACGGCACCGTCGACGTCACCGAGACCGGCACCTGGACGGCGAGCTTCGACGACGAGGAGGGCCAGGACCCCACCGTCATGTCCGGCACCTGGTCGACGGCCGGCAAATCGCTCCAGGTGACCATCGCCGGGCACGAGGACGGTGACGGCGGCACCGCCACCGGGGTGCCGGACACCGTCGCGGGCGGCGACGCCTCGGCTGCCTTCAGCTGGGTCCTCGCCGGCCGCGAGAAGTACCCCGACGACATCCGGGCGAACTACCGTGCCAAGACCGGCACCCTCGTCCTGGAGGTCGGCGTCGGCCCCCGCCCGCAGCACCCGCAGACCATCACCCTGACCCGCGCCTGAACCCCGCGCCCGAACCCCTCCGCCGTGCGCCGTACCGGGCGGCGGGTGCTAGAAATCCCTGGTGGACGAGCACCCCCCGCCGGACGGACCCCCCGCGCCCCCGACCCTGCGCGCCTTCGTCGCGCTGGCCCCGCCCGACGAGGCCAAGGACGAACTCGCCCGCGCCCTGCGGCCCGCGTACGCCGCCCACCCCCGGCTGCGCTGGAACCGGATCGAGGACTGGCACATCACGCTGGCCTTCCTCGGCGAAGTGCCCGCCACCGCCGTCCCGCCGCTGCACGCGGCGCTGGCCGACCGGGCCGCCGGACAGCCCGCCCTGCGGCTGGGCCTGCAGGGCGGCGGGCACTTCGACGGGCGGCTGCTGTGGAGCGGCGTCGGCGGCGACCTGGACGGCCTGCACCGGCTCGCCGCCGAGGTCCGCGCCCTGGTCCGGGCCCTGGGCCTCGACTACCGCGACCGCCCGCTGCACCCCCACCTCACCCTGGCCCGGGCCCGCCGCGACGACCCCACCGGCGTCCCCGCCGGCGCCGCCGCCCTGACCGCCTTCACCGGCCGCCCCTGGTGGACCCCCCGCCTCCACCTGGTCGGCAGCAGCGCCCTCCGGGGCCCCGAACCACTGCGCTACCGCGACCTCGCCTCCTGGCCGCTGGCCGTCCCGCCGATTTCCGGATGACGGGCGGTCCCGCCCCGCGCCGGATCGTCCGTACCGCCGGTCAGGGGATCTGGCGGTAGATCTCGCCGCGGTGGCCCACCGCCAGGACCCAGACGATCAGCCGGCCGTTCTCGACGGTGTAGACCACCCGGTGGTCGCCGATCCTGAGGCGCCATCGGGCCGCGTGCCCCTGGAGCGCCTTGATGTCGAACGCCGCCGTGTCGCCGGTGTCCAACGCCCGCTGCAGTTCGGCGAGTCGGCGCAGGATGCGCAGGGCGTCGGAGCGCTCGATCTTCAGCAGGTCCCGCTGTGCGCGCGGAGTGAAGCGCGTGACGTGGCCCATCGCGGTCAGCCGTCCCGGCCCTGGAGGAGGGCCGCCATCTCCTCCAGGGAGACGGACCCGTGCAGGCCCTCCGCCTCCGACTCGTCGGCCAGCGCGTTCAGCCACTCCTCCTCGGCGGCCTCCGCTATCCGGCGGAGCCGCTGGTACTCCTCGATGTCGATCACCACGGCCTCCTGCCTGCCGCGTCGGGTGATGATCGTCGGGGTCTCCTCGCGGCGCGCCCGGTCGATGACGTCGGCGAGGTGGCTGCGGACCTCGGCCATGGACTCGATCACCGGCTCACTCATGCAACGAATGTAACAGATGTACATCTCACTGTCGGCCCCGCCCGGCGGGTCGCGGGCGCGAACGTTTCAGCGGGCCGGGGGCCCGGAGCTGGGCGGATCGGGGCGGGGTGGGGTCCGGCGGGGCGGAGGATTGACATGATCGGGGCCCGTTTCCACCATGGGAGCGCTCCCATACCTCCACCCGCACCCCCATCCGGGAGGAACCACCCCATGCTGTTCCGCAGCAGACCAGCCGGCCCCCGACGTCGCCGCCCGCTCGCCGCGACGGCCTCGGCCGCCCTCGCCCTGGCGGCAGCCGCACTGCCGCTCGCCGCCCCCACCGCCTCCGCCGCGGACCCGGCGCCCGCCGGCGACACCACGGTGACGGTCAACCCGGCCGCGGGCCTGGGCACCGTCGGCGCCGCCGCACTCGGCGCCAACACCGCCATCTGGGACTCGCACATGAACGACCCCGAGGTGGTGTCGCTGTACCAGCAGGCCGGGATCGGCGCGCTGCGCTACCCCGGCGGCTCGTACTCGGACATCTACCACTGGGTCGACAACACCGCGCCGGGCGGCTACGTCGCCCCGGGCACCGACTTCGACGCCTTCATGGGCACCGCGAAGGCGTCCGGCGCGCAGCCGATCCTGATCGCCAACTACGGCTCCGGCACCGCCCAGGAGGCCGCCGACTGGGTCCGGTACGCCAACGTCACCAAGGGCTACGGGGCGAAGTACTGGGAGATCGGCAACGAGATCTACGGCAACGGCGTCTACGGCAGCGGCTGGGAGAACGACACCCACGCCGACAAGTCGCCCGACCAGTACGCCCGGGAGGTCAAGGCGTACGCGGCGGCGATGAAGGCGGTCGACCCGACCGTCAAGATCGGCGCGGTGCTCACCATGCCCGGCAACTGGCCGGACGGCATCGTGGCCGCCGGGGACAGCGGCGACTGGAACCACACCGTGCTGGCCGCCGTCGCCCACGACGTGGACTTCGTCAGCGTCCACTGGTACCCGAACGCGGGCGGCGGCGCCCAGGCGCTGTCCGCCGTGCGCCAACTGCCGGGCGAGCTGCGCGAGGTGCGCAACCTGCTGGACCGGTACGCGGGCGCCGACTCGGCGAACATCGGCATCGCGATGACCGAGGTCAACTCCGAGTCCGGCAACGGCGCGCTGACCAGCCGCCCGAACGGCCTGTTCGCGGCCGAGGCGATGATCACCGCGCTGGAGAACGGCGTCTTCAACGTCGACTGGTGGGACACCCACAACGGCGTCGGCCCGATCACCACCGTGGGCGGCGAGACCGACTACGGCGACATGGGCATGCTGTCCAGCGGCGCCTGCAACGGCGACGTCTGCGAGCCGGCCGTGAACACCCCGTTCGCGCCGTACTACGGCATCAAGGCGCTGGGCGCGCTCAGCGACCCGGGCGACACCATGCTGGCCTCCGGCTCCTCCTCCGCCGAGGTCACCTCGCACGCGGTGCTGCGCGCCAACGGCGACCTCAGCGTCCTGCTGCTGAACGGGAGTTCCAGCACGGCGCACACCGTGTCGCTGAGCTACCCCGGCTTCACCGCCGCCGCCTCGGCCCCCGCCGTCCAGCGCTGGGCGCCCGGCGACACCGGGCTGGTCGACGCGGCCGGCACCGCCACCGCCACCTCGGCGACCCTGGCCCCGTCCTCGATCACCGTGCTGACCCTGCACCCGAAGGCCGGCACCGGCCAGGCCGCCGCCACCGTCGGCGCCCCCGGCACGCCGCGCACCACCTCGGTGGGCGCGAACACCGTCACGCTGAACTGGCCCGCCGCGACCGGCACGGTGGACCGCTACGAGGTGTACGAGCAGCTCGGCACCACCGTGCAGCTGCTCGGCTCCTCCACCGGCACCTCCGCCACCCTCTACAACCTGCCGGCCGGCTCCCGGCACACCGTCAACGTGCTGGCCCGCGACCAGGCCGGGCACCTCTCCCGCCCGTCCGTCCCGCTGACCTTCACCACCGGCACCCCCGGCGACAGCACCTGCACCGTCTCGTACCAGGTGACGGCGGGCTGGGGCAACGGCTTCGTGGCCGGCGTGGTGGTGAACAACCTCGGCCCGGCCGACCTCGACGGCTGGACCCTGGACTTCGACTGGCCCTCCGCCGGGCAGTCCGTCGGCTCGTGGTGGAACGCGAACATCGACTCCACCGGCCAGCACGTCCGGGTCACCAACGGCCAGTACAACGGCCACTTGGCGCCCAACGGCGGCACCTCGGCGGACTTCGGCTTCGTCGGCAACAACAACGGCGCCAACCCGTCCCCCACGGTCTTCCGGCTGAACGGGACGGTCTGCCGCACCGTGAGCTGACCGCGAGCCGACCGGCACCGACCGGCACCGACCGGGCGCGGGGTCCGGCGAGGAGGACGTCCCCCTCCTCGCCGGGCCCCGCGCCCGCACGTCCGGGAGCTCCCGGGTCGGCGGGACCGGGCCCGGACGGGCTGCTCCGGATCGGCGACCGGATCGGCAACGGCGGGGCGGGCGACGGCCCCGGCGGGCGCGGGGCTCAGAGCTCCGGGCTCAGGGCTCCGGGCTCCGGGGTCCAGGCGGCGACGAGGGCGAGCAGGCCGGGGAAGCGCGCGTTCAGGTCCTCGACCCGGACCTGGCTGCGGCGTTCGAGGCCGTACTGCCGCTGACGGGTGACGCCGGCCTCGCGCAGCGCCTTGAAGTGGTGGGTGAGCGAGGACTTGGGCCGGTCCAGGCCGAACCACTGGCAGGAGTGGTCGAACTCCTCCGACTCCAGCAGGAGCCTGCGGACGATGGTCAGCCGCAGCGGGGAGCTGAGCGCGCCCAGCACCTCCTCCAGCCGCAACTCCCCGACGGGCGGCTCGGGGAGCGGCTCGGGCAGGCCGGGCGGCTCCGGGAGGACCTTGAAGGCTGCGGACACGGGCGGCTCCTCGTCTTCTCGCGTTCCGGCGTCCCGTTCAGTACGACTCCAATCGTACTGCATGCTAAGTTCGACTTGACTCGTACTGACGGGAACCGACAGGCAGATCAGGGGGAACTCCCATGTCCGGAACCGGAATCAGCCCCGCGAGCAGCACCGCGGGCAGGGCTGCGAACAGGACCGTGAGCAGGCCCGCGAGCAGCAGCGCGGACGGGGGCGGGGGCGGGGGCGGGGGCGACGCCCCGTTGCGGTGGGTGTGGCTGGCCGCCTGGCCGATCACCGCCGTCTTCGTGCTGTCCAACGCGGCGACGCCGCTGTACGTGCTGTGGCAGCGCGACATCGGCTTCTCCAGGGGCACCCTGACCGTGGTGTTCGCCTGCTACATCGTCGGACTGGTCGGCTCGCTGCTGGTCTCCGGCGTGCTCTCCGACCGGATCGGCCGCAAGCCGGTGCTGCTCCCGGCGCTGGGGCTGGCGCTCGCCGCCTGCCTGGTGTTCGGGACGGCCGGCAGCGTGGCCGCGCTGATCGCGGCGCGGCTGTTCACCGGCGTCGCGGTCGGCGCGGTGGTCTCGGCCGGGATGGCGGCGGTCACCGACGTGGCCGGGCCGGGACGCCGGCGGACGGCCGCCCTGCTGGCCTCCTGCGCGATGGTCTTCGGCGCCGGGCTCGGCCCGCTGCTGGCCGGGGTGCTCTCCGAACTGGCCCCGGGCCCGACGTCCACCGTGTTCGCCGTCGAGGCCGTGCTGCTGGCCCTGGCCGTGCTGGCGGTGCTGCGGATGCCGCTGCCGCGCCCCGGGAGCGGCCGGACCGACCGGAACGACCGGAACGACCGGACGGGCCACGGCGGCGAGCGCGGCGAGCGCGGCGGCTGGATCCGGGTGCCGGGCGTCCCGCGCGGTCGCGGGCGTCAACTCGCCCTGGGCGTCGCGGTGTTCGCCCCCGGCATCACCGCCACCTCGTTCGTGCTCTCGCTCGGCCCGTCCCTGCTGTCCGGCCTGCTCGGCACCACCAGCCGGATCGTGGCGGGCTCGATGGCCTTCGCGATGTTCCTCACCGCCACCGGCGTGCAGTTCGCCGTCCAGCGGCTGCGCCGCCGCACCGTCCTGGCGGTCGGCGCGGCGGGCACCGCGCTGGGCATGCTCGCCCTGGCGGCGGCCGTGCACGCGGGTTCGGCCGGCGCGCTGCTCGCCGCCGCGCTGCTGGCCGGTGCGGGCCAGGGCCTCGGCCAGCTCGGCGGCCTGTCCCTGCTCAACTCCACCGTCCCGCCCCGCCGCCTGGCCGAGGCCAACGCCGCCCTCAACGTGGGCGGTTACCTCCCGGCCGGCCTGCTCCCGGTCTCGGCCGGCTACCTCAGCGACGCGGCCGGCCTGACCGCGGGCACCACGGCCTTCGCCGCCGCCCTCGCCGCCCTCGCCGTCCTCGGCGGCCTCCTGGTGCTGACCGCTCCGCGCCGCACCACCGACCCCGATTCATCGGATGCCTGATGGGAGATCTCCGCACAAATCCCAAGGATTCCGTTACCCGATCCCGCAAGTCGGAAAATACATCGGATGACTCCTTGTCTGGGGTGGCGGCGGCGGCCTAGTCTCGTCCCGCGCCCGACCGTGGTCCCGGGCACCGCTCCGGTCGCAGTCACGGTCACGGTCGCAGTCACGGCCGCAGCCACGGCCACGGTCACCGCCACCATCACAGTCACGGCCCCAGGAGGAACCCATGAAGCTGCTGCGCGTCGGTGCGCCCGGCGAGGAAACGCCCGCGGTGCTTGCCGAGGACGGGAGCGTGCGCTCGCTGACCGGGCTGACCGGGGACGTCGACGGGGCGTTCCTGGCCGGCGGCGGGGTCGAGCGGGTGCGGGCGGCGCTGGCGGCGGGGGAACTGCCGGTGCTGGACGCCGAGGGGGTGCGGGTCGGGGCGCCGGTGGCGCGGCCGGGGAAGGTGGTCTGCGTCGGCCTCAACTACCGCGACCACGCGGCGGAGACCGGCGCGGCGATCCCGACCCGTCCGGTGGTGTTCATGAAGGACCCGGCCACCGTGGTGGGCCCGTACGACGAGGTGCTGATCCCGCGCGGTTCGGTGAAGACCGACTGGGAGGTGGAGCTGGCCGTGGTGATCGGGCGGCGGGCCCGCTACCTGGAGTCGCCCGAGCAGGCGGCGGCCTGCGTGGCCGGGTACGCGGTCAGCAACGACGTCTCGGAGCGGGAGTTCCAGCTGGAGTTCTCCGCGCAGTGGGACCTCGGCAAGTCCTGCGAGACCTTCAACCCGCTGGGCCCCTGGCTGGTGACGCCGGACGAGGTCGGCGACCCGCAGGCGCTCGGCATGCGGCTGTCGGTCAACGGGGAGGCGCGGCAGGACGGCGACACCAAGGAGATGGTCTTCGACGTCGCGTACCTGGTCTGGTACCTGAGCCAGTACATGGTGCTCAACCCGGGCGACGTGATCAACACCGGCACCCCGGCCGGGGTCGCGCTCGGCCGGAGCGACCAGCCGTACCTGCGGGCGGGCGACGTGGTCGAGCTGTCCGTGGACGGCCTGGGCACCCAGCGCCAGACCTTCGTCGACGCGTGAGCGGCCGCGTGGACGAGCGCGCGAGCGGCCGCGTGGACGAGCACGTGGACGAGCGCGTGAGCGCCGCCGGGGCGCGGATCACCGCGCTCGACACCCACGACGTGCGCTTCCCGACCTCGCGCGAGCTGGACGGCTCGGACGCGATGAACCCGGACCCGGACTACTCGGCCGCGTACCTGGTGCTGCGCACCGACGCCGGGGACGGGCTGGAGGGGCACGGGTTCGTCTTCACCATCGGCCGCGGCAACGAGGTGCAGGTGGCGGCGCTCGACGCGCTGCGCGAGCACGTGGTCGGCCGGCCGGTCGCCGAGCTGTGCGCCGACCCGGGCGCGCTCTCCCGGGCGCTGGTCGGTGACAGCCAACTGCGCTGGTTGGGGCCGGAGAAGGGCGTGATGCACATGGCGATCGGCGCCGTGCTGAACGCGGTCTGGGACTTGGCGGCCAAGCGCGCGGGCCTGCCGCTGTGGCGGCTGCTGGCCGAGGCCGAGCCCGAGTGGCTGGTCGCCCAGGTCGACTTCCGCTACCTGACCGACGCGCTCACCCCCGAGCGGGCGCTGGAGCTGCTGCGCCGGGGCCGCGCGGGCGCCGCCGAGCGCACCGCCGCGCTGCTGCGCAGCGGGTACCCGGCGTACACCACTTCGCCGGGCTGGCTCGGCTACGACGACGCGAAGCTGACCCGGCTGGCGCGGCAGGCCGTCGCGGACGGCTTCACCCAGATCAAGCTGAAGGTCGGCGCCGACCTCGCCGACGACGTCCGCCGGCTGCGCACGGCCCGGGCGGCCGTCGGCCCGGACGTGCGGATCGCGATCGACGCCAACCAGCGCTGGGACGTGGCCGAGGCCGTCGAGTGGACCAACGCGCTGGCCGGGTTCGACCCGTACTGGATCGAGGAGCCCACCAGCCCGGACGACGTGCTCGGCCACGCCGCGGTGCGCCGGGCGGTCGCGCCGGTGAAGGTCGCCACCGGCGAGCACGTGCAGAACCGGATCGTGTTCAAGCAGCTGCTCCAGGCCGGGGCGGTCGACGTGCTGCAGCTGGACGCGGTCCGGGTCGGCGGCGTCAACGAGAACCTGGCGATCCTGCTGCTGGCCGCCGAGTTCGGCGTCCCGGTCTGCCCGCACGCGGGCGGCGTCGGCCTGTGCGAACTCGTCCGGCACCTCTCGATGTTCGACTACGTCGCGCTGTCGGGAACGGTCGAGGACCGCTCGATCGAGTACGTCGACCACCTGCACCAGCACTTCACCGACCCGGTGGTGATCACGGACGGCCGCTACGCGGCGCCCACCGCGCCCGGCTTCTCCGCCGCGATGCACCGGTCCTCGATCGACACCTACCGCTACCCCCACGGCACCTACTGGGCGAAGGAGTTGGGCACGTGAACGACCTCCAGGGCCTGCGCGCGGTCGTCACCGGCGGCGCCTCCGGCATCGGACTGGCCACCGCCCGGCTGCTCGCCGAACGCGGCGCCGAGGTCGCCGTCCTCGACCTCGACCCCGGCGAACTCCCGCCCCCGCTCAGGGGGTTCACCGCCGACGTGGCCGACGACGACTCGGTGCGGACGGCCGTCGCGGCGGCCGCCGAGGCGCTCGGCGGGATCGACCTGCTGGTCAACAACGCCGGGATCGGCGCGGCCGGCACGGTCGCCGACAACGACGACGCGCAGTGGCACCGGGTGCTGGACGTCAACGTGCTCGGCGTGGTCCGCACCACCCGCGCCGCCCTCCCCCACCTGCGCCGCTCCGCGCTGTCCCGTCCGGGAGCGACCGCGGCGATCGTCAACACCTGCTCGATCGCCGCCACCGCCGGGCTGCCGCAGCGCGCCCTGTACTCGGCCAGCAAGGGCGCGGTGCTCTCCCTCACCCTCGCCATGGCCGCCGACCACGTCCGCGAGGGCATCCGGGTCAACTGCGTCAACCCCGGCACGGTGGACACCCCCTGGGTCGGCCGCCTGCTGGACGCCGCCGACGACCCGGCCGCCGAGCGCGCCGCGCTCAGCGCCCGCCAGCCCACCGGGCGCCTGGTCTCCGCCGAGGAGGTGGCCGCCGCCATCGCCCACCTGGCCTCCCCGGCCGCCGCCTCCACCACCGGCACCGCGCTCGCCGTCGACGGCGGCATGCACGGCCTGCGGCTGCGCCCGGTGCCCGCGCCGTGACCCGCCTGCTCGGCCGCTCCCGGGTCCCGGTCAGCGCGCTGTCGTTCGGCGCGGCGGGCATCGGCAACCTGTACACCGCCGTGCCCGACGCGCAGGCCGAGGCGACCGTCCACGCCGCCTTCGCCGACGGCTACCGCCACTTCGACACCGCGCCGCACTACGGCCTCGGCCTGTCCGAACGCCGCCTCGGCGCCGCGCTGCGCCGGTACCCGCGCGACGCCTACACCCTCGCCACCAAGGTCGGCCGCCTGCTCGTCCCGGACGAACGCCCGGGCGGCGACGGCGAGTTCGCCGTTCCCGCAACTCACCGCCGGGTCTGGGACTTCACCGCCGACGGGGTCCGCCGCTCGCTCGAAGCCAGCCTGGAGCGGCTGGGCACCGACCGGATCGACCTCGTCCACCTGCACGACCCCGACGACCACGCCGACCAGGCCCTCGACCAGGCGTACCCGGCGCTGGAACGGCTGCGCGCCGAGGGCGTGATCGGCGCCATCGGCATCGGCATGAACCAGACCGCCGTGCCCGCCCGGTTCGTCCGCGACACCGACCTCGACGCCGTCCTGCTGGCCGGGCGCCACACCCTGCTCGACCAGAGCGGGCTGGACGAACTGCTGCCGCTGGCCCGCGCGCGCGGCGTCTCGGTGATCAACGCGGGCGTCTTCAACTCCGGCCTGCTGGCCGACCCGAAGCCCGGCGCCCCCTACGACTACGCCGCCGCCCCGCCCGCACTCCTCGCCCGCGCCCTCGCCCTCCAGGAGGTCTGCGCCCGCCACGGCGTGCCGCTGCGCGCCGCCGCCCTGCGGTTCGCGGCCGCGCACCCGGCCGTGGCCACCGTGCTGGTCGGCGTGCGCAGCCCCGAACAGGCCCGCGACGCCGCGGAGATGCTGCGCCGCCCCGTCCCCGCCGCGCTGTGGGCGGAGCTCACCGAGCGCGGACTGCTGCCCGCGACCGCGCCGCCCCTGGGCGATCCGGACCCGGGCGCGCCGCCCCCCGGCGCTCCGGCCCCGGGCGCGTCGGCCCCCGCGCCGCCTGCGGGCGCCTGACTATCCTGAGAGATCCGATCACCCCGAGGAGCTGCGGACCCGTGCCAGTCACCGACGAGGCCATCGTGCGGATCAAGGAGATGATCCTCGGCGGCGAACTCGCCCCCGGTGCCAAGCTGCCCAAGGAGGCCGACCTGGCCGAGCGCCTGGGCCTGTCCCGCAACTCGCTGCGCGAGGCGGTCAAGGCGCTGTCGCTGATCCGGGTGCTGGACGTCCGCCAGGGCGACGGCACCTACGTCACCAGCCTGGAGCCCGAACTCCTGCTGGACACCCTCGCGTTCGTGGTCGACTTCCACCGCGACGACACCGTCCTGCACTTCCTCCAGGTGCGCCGGATCCTCGAACCCGAGGCCACCGCACTGGCCGCCCGGGCGATGACCGAGCAGCAGGTGGGCGCGCTCGGCGAGCTGCTCGCCGCGCTGCCCGACGACGCCTCGCTGGACGAACTCCTGGCCAACGACCTGGAGTTCCACCGGCTGATCGCCGCCGGCTCCGGCAATCCCGTGCTGGTCTCGCTGCTGGACGGGATCTCCGCGCCCACCACCCGGGCCCGGATCTGGCGCGGCCTGACCGAGGAGGGCGCCGCCGCCCGCACCCGCGAGCAGCACCGGGCGATCCACTCCGCGCTCGCCCACCGGGACGCCGACCTGGCCCGGGCGCTGGCCCTGGCGCACGTCTGCGGGGTCGAGCAGTGGCTGCGCGACACCCTGGGCGACGCGGGCGCCGCGCTCGCCCCGCCGTCCTCCGGCGCCCGACAGCACTGACCGGCACGGCAGTTGACGCCCACCCCGACCGGGAGTCCACCATGAGCCCCGCACTCCCCTCCCCCGGCGGCCCGCCCCGGATCGACGCCCACCACCACCTGTGGGACCCGGCCGCCCGCGCCCACGACTGGCTGGAGGAACCCGGACTCGCCCCGCTGCGAAGGGCGTTCACCCTCGACGAGCTGGGCCCGCAGGCCCGGGCGGCCGGGATGGCCGGGACGGTGCTGGTGCAGACCGTCACCGAGGCCGGCGAGACGCCCGAACTGCTGGCCGCCGCCGCGGCCGACCCGCTGGTGCGGGGCGTGGTCGGCTGGGTGGACCTGACCTCCCCGGGCGTGGCCGACGCGCTCGCCGCCCTGCGCGAACTCCCGGGCGGCGAAAGGCTGGTGGGCGTCCGCCACCAGGTGCAGCTGGAGCCCGACCCGGAGTGGCTGCTGCGGCCGGACGTGCTGCGCGGGCTGGCGGCGGTCGCCGACGCGGGCCTCGCCCACGACCTGGTGGTCCGGCCGCACCAGCTGCCCGCCGCCACCGGGGCCGCCGACCGGCTGCCGCAGCTCACCTTCGTCCTGGACCACCTGGGCAAGCCGCCGATCGCCGGCGGCGACCTGGAGCCGTGGGCTGGGGCGCTGCGCGCCTTCGCGGCCCGGCCCAACACCTGCGGCAAGCTCTCCGGCCTGGTCACCGAGGCGGACCCGGGCGGCTGGACGGTCGCGGACCTGCGGCCGTGCGCGGAGACCGCCCTGGAGTGCTTCGGCCCGGAGCGGCTGCTGTTCGGCTCGGACTGGCCGGTGTGCCTGCTGGCCGCCGACTACGCCGAGGTGGTGGCGGCGGCCGAGGAGCTCACCGGGCAGCTGTCCGGCCCCGAGCGCGGCGCCGTGTTCGGCGGCACCGCGGCCCGGGTCTACCGGCTCCGACCGGCGCTCGCCGGCGGCTCCCTCACGCCCCCGGCAGGCGGTCGAGCAGTGCGGTGAGGTCGGTGTCCGGCGCCAGGGTGCCGAAGGCCAGGCCGCGGTCGCCGGCCAGCCGGGAGCCGCAGAAGGCGTCGGCGACGGCGGCGGGGGCGTGCCGGACCAGCAGGGCGCCCTGGAGCACCAGCGCGGCGCGTTCGATCACCCGGCGGGCGCGCAGCTGGGCGTCCTCGGTGGGGCGCAGCTCGGCGCGCAGGTCGCGCCAGGCGGCGTCGAGCCGGGTGTCGGCGCCCGCGGCGAGGTCGATCTCGGCGGCGAAGGCGTCCAGGGCCTCGGGTTCGCGGGCCAGGGCGCGCTGCAGGTCGAGGGCGGTGACGTTGCCGGAGCCCTCCCAGATGCTGTTGAGCGGGGCTTCCCGGTAGAGCCGGGGCAGGCCGGAGGCTTCGTCGTAGCCGTTGCCGCCGAGGCACTCCAGGGCTTCGGCGACGGCGGCGGGCTGGCGCTTGCAGACCCAGTACTTGGCGACGGCGGTGGCGATCCGCAGGAAGGCGCGTTCGGCGCCGTCGCCGTGCCGGGCGCGGTCGGCGGCGCCGGCCAGTCGCAGGGCGAGGGTGGTGGCGGCCTCGGATTCGAGCGACAGGTCGGCGAGGACGTTGCGCATCAGCGGCTGGTCGATCAGCAGGGCGCCGAAGGCGGTGCGGTGCCGGGCGTGGTGGGCGGCCTGGGCGAGGGCGGCGCGGGTGCCCGCGGCGGAGCCGAGGACGCAGTCGAGCCGGGTCATGGTGACCATCTCGATGATGGTGCGCACGCCCTTGCCCTCGGCGCCGACCAGCCAGGCCACCGTGTCGTCGAACTCGGGTTCGCTGCTGGCGTTGGCGCGGTTGCCGAGCTTGTCCTTGAGGCGCTGGATCCGGAAGGTGTTGCGTTCGCCGTCGGGCAGCACCCGGGGCACCAGGAAGCAGGACAGGCCGCCGGGCGCCTGGGCGAGGACCAGGAACAGGTCGTTCATCGGCGCGCTGGTGAACCACTTGTGGCCGCGCAGCCGCCAGCTGCCGTCGGGCTGTTCGGCGGCGGTGGTGGTGTTGGCGCGGACGTCGCTGCCGCCCTGCTTCTCGGTCATCCCCATGCCGGCCAGCAGGCCGCGCTTGCCGGCGGGGGCGCGCAGCCCGGGGTCGTAGGCGCGGCTGGTGAGCAGCGGTTCGTAGGCGGCGGCGAGTTCGGGGGCGTGGCGCAGCGCGGGGACGACGGCGTAGGTCATGGAGACCGGGCAGAGGTGGCCGGGTTCCAGGGTGGTGGCGACCATGAAGCCGGCGGCGCGGGCGACGTGGGCGCCGGGGCGGGGGTCGGCCCAGGCGGCGCCGGCCAGGCCCGCGCCGACCGAGAGGTCCATCAGCCGGTGGTAGGCGGGGTGGAAGTCGACCTCGTCGATCCGGTTGCCGTAGCGGTCGTGGGTGCGCAGTTCGGGTTCGTGCCGGTTGGCCTGGTCGGCCCAGCGCTGGGCCTGTTCGCTGCCGGCGAGCCGGCCGAGGCGGTGCAGTTCCTCGCGGTGCCAGTCGGCGCCCTCGCGGGCGAGGCCCTCCAGCAGGACGGTGTCCTGGGCGACGTCGTGGCCGGTCAGCGGGGGCGCCTGGTTGGTGACCCGGTGGGTGGCGGCGGTGGGGTGGGTGGCGGGCACGGTGGCCTCCGGGAGGGGGTGGGGGTGGGGTTCAGCTGCGGGGGGCGCCAGCGCAGCGCAGGGCCAGCGCGGTGAGGTCGGCGAGCAGGGCGTCGAGGTCCTCGCCCCCGGGCCCGCCGAGCGGGTCGACCAGGATCTCGCCGATCGCGCCGGTGAGCGCGGCGGCGGTGATCTCGGCGTTCTGGGCGGGCAGCGCGCCGGCGGCGACGCCCTCGCGGACGACTTCGGCGAACAGGGCGCGGTAGCGGCGGCGGTGGGCGAGCCGTTCGGCGCCGACGGCGGGTTCGGCGGGGGCGGCGAGCAGGGCGTGGGCGAGGCCGCGGTTCTCCAGGGCGCGGCGGGCGAACACCTGGACGCCGCGGGCGAGCCGGTCGACCGGGTCGCCGGGGCCGTGCAGGACTTCGCCGAGCACCTCGACCTCGTGTCCGGCGGCGCGCCGGAACACCTCGACGGCGAGGGCCGCCTTGGACGGGAAGTGCTGGTAGACCGAGCCGGCGGCGATCCCGGCGGCGTCGGCGACGGCGGTCACCGACGCCTGTGACCAGCCCACTTCGGCGACGACCTCGGTGGCGCGGGCCACCAGGAGGTCCTTCGCGGTGCTGAGCCGGCGGATTTCGGCCGGGGTCTTGCGGTAGGCCATGGAAGAAGTGAACCATCATTCATAGCTTCCCGCCAAGGCCCCCCGGGGACACCCGGTGGCCTCGCCCCCGCGGGTCCGGCACGTCAGGAGAACGTGATGCACCTCAGTGCCCTGTTGGACAGCGTGGTTCGCTCGGCCGGTGACCAGGAGGCCGTCGTCTACCGCGAACAGCGCTGGACGTACGGCGAGTTCGGCGCGGCCGCCCGGCGCGCCGCGACCGTGCTGCGGGCGGCCGGGGTGCGTCCCGGCGACCGGGTCGCGGTGATGACGTACAACACCCCGGCCTTCCTGTTCGCCGCGTTCGGGGCCTGGTACGCGGGCGCGGTGCTGGTGCCGGTCAACCACAAGCTGCAGACCGCCGAGGTGGCCCGCCAACTCGCGCACTGCGGGGCCCGGTCGGCCGTGGTCGACGCCGAGGTCGGCGAGCGCGCCACCGCCGCGGAGGCGGACGTCCGCTGGCTGGTCAGCTACCCCGACGCGGCCCCGGAGCAGCGCCCCGCCGACTCCTTCGAGTCCCTGGTCGCCGCCGCCGAACCCTGGTACGGCGAGCCCGGACCGGACACCGACGTCTCCCAGGTCCTCTACACCTCGGGCACCTCCGGCACCCCCAAGGGCTGCGTGCACACCCACCGCGGCATCGCCCTGGCCGCCACCTACACCGCCGCCACCGTCCCGCTGCACCGCGACGAGCGCTTCCTGATCTGCATGCCGATCTGGCACGCCTCCCCGCTCAACAACTGGACGCTGGGCACCCTGCTGCTCGGCGGCACCGTCGTGCTCCAGCGCGAGTACGAGCCGCGCGGCCTGCTGGAGACCGTCCAGCGCGAGCGCGTCACCGCCCTGTTCGGCGCCCCGATCGCACTGATCGCGCCGGTGCAGGGCGTCCCGGACTTCGCCTCGTACGACCTGTCCTCGGTGCGCGCCTGGATCTACGGGGCCGGGCCGCTGGACGCCGGCACGGTGCGCCGGCTGATGGCCGCGTACGGCTCCGAGCAGTTCCACCAGGTGTACGGGATGAGCGAGATGGGCCCGGTCGGGGCCTCGCTGTCGCCCGCCGAGCAGGTGGCCAAGGCCGGGGCGATCGGCCGCGGCGGCATGCCGGGCGTGGACCTGCGGGTGGTGCGCCCCGACGGCGGCGACGCCGGGGCCGGGGAGAGCGGCGAGATCTGGCTGCGCTCGGACACCCGGATGGTCGGCTACCTGGACGACCCGGCCGCCACCGCCGAGGTGTTCGCGGGCGACTGGTACCGCACCGGCGACCTCGGCCGCCTCGACGCGGACGGGTTCGTCACCGTGGTCGACCGGATCAAGGACGTGATCGTCACCGGCGGCGAGAACGTCGCCTCCCAGGAGGTCGAGGGCGCCCTGCGCGGCCACCCCGACGTGCTGGACGTCGCCGTGGTGGGCCGGCCGCACCCGCACTGGGGCGAGACCGTGGTCGCCGTCGTGGTCGCCCGCCCGGGCTCCGCGCTCGACACCGCCGGGGTGCGGGCCTGGCTGGAGCCCCGGATCGCCCGCTACAAGATCCCGCGCGAGGTGGTGCTGCGCGACGGACTGCCGCGCACCCCGTCCGGGAAGGTCACCAAGCACGTGCTGCGCGCCGAACTGGCCGGGCCCGCCTGAACCGAAGGCTCCGCCCCGGACGCTGCGAGCGTCCGGGGCGGAGCCGTGTCCGGTCGTGCGGGTTACGGCACCCGGCCGGAGGGGCGGGTGCCGCCGGTCAGTCGGACCACTTGCCGGCCGGGCCGAGCACCCGGAAGTCCGTGTCCACCCGGTTGGCCCGGGCCCAGTCGTGCATCGTGTCGCACAGCCGGGTCCGGCCTCGCCGGGACAGGCCGAGGCTGACCTGCACGGGGATCGACCGGCCGTCGGCGCGGTAGACCTCCAGACCCGGACGCAGGAACTCCGGCGGGCCGGAGGAGATCCCGCCGCGCCCGATCTTCCGGACGTCCTCGGGGCGGAGCGTGTACCGGGTGACCGAGTTGGTGACCACCAACTCCTCGGCCCGGAACTCCACCGAGGTCCGGAACTCCGACCAGAGCGACTGCGCCAGCACCAGGACCGCCGCCGCCGCCACGGTGACCCGGACCGGCGGGGACAGGTCCGGGTTGGCCGGGCCGATCCAGACGAACACGTTGAGCCCCGGCAGCGGCCGGCCGAGCAACGCGCGCAGCAGCGCCCGGTGCGGCGGCCGGCGCAGCCGCAGGGTCGGGGGGCCGCCGCCCCGCGGCCGCCAACCGGCGGTCGCGGGACGGCGGGTACGACGGGTGCTCAACTGTTGCACCAGCTCGCGGTGCCGCAGTAGACGCCGAGGGTGCCGCCGAAGAGGGCGCCTCCCATCATCTTGTTCGCCGTGCGCTCGACCGCCTTCTCGGCGTTCGTCCAGTACCGCACGCCGTAGCTGTCCACTCGCATCACCGATTTGATTCCCGCCTGAAGCGGCTTGGCCAACAACTTCCCCGCCCCGAGTCCGGCCACGTCGATCACCACGCCTGCCACTCCGGCAGTACAACCGGCCGTACTCCTCTGCTTCCCGAAACAGGCGTTGGCCGCTGACGCCGCGTCGATGGCGGTCACGGCAATACCGAGCCCGAGGACCACCTCGTTCAACGTACCGGCCGTGGCGACGACCAGCAGCGGCGAGGCCGCGCCGAAGGTGAGCACGGTGGCCGTGAGCGCGAGTCCCAGGCTGATCAGGCCGATGGCGGTGCTGTGCTCGTCGATGAAATCGCCGACGGCCGACAGCCCCTTGCCGAGTCCGTCACCGACGGCCGACAGCCCCTTGCCGGCCTGGCACCACAGGTCCCATCCGCAGCCGTGCTTCTTCTTGGCCTCGGCGTCCTTGGCGGCCTGTGCCGCCATCGCCTCCTCTCGGACCCGGGTCATGTTGGTGATGACGCTGTGCCCGTCCGTGGTGACCGGGCCCATCTGGGCCATGGTCTGCTGGTAGCAGCTGGAGTTGACGCAGTGCGCCGCCTCGGAGTTCAGGTTGGCCTGCTTGCTCTGCAGGTCCTTGACCTGCTGGCTGAGCTGTTGGTAGCAGTTGTAGGTGGCACAGGCCATCGGGTTGTCGTACTGGTAGGTGTCGCCCCGCCCGGTGGAACAGGGCGCGCTGCCGTACTGGCCGCAGATCGAGGCCAGGCCGTCGGGGTCGCTCTTCGTGGTGGGGTTGCTCGACGCGTAGCCGTACCCGCCCATCTGGTTCGGGTCGTCCGCCTCGAAGAGCGGGTCGACGCTGATGAACCGCCCGATGGTCGGGTCGTACTGCCGGGCCCCGAGCAGGTCGAGTCCGGTGGTCGGGTCGGCCGGCTGGCCCAGGTAGCCGCGGTTGTCGGCCCAGCTGCCGGGCTGGGCGCCGCGGAGGTTGCCGTACGGGTCGTAGGCCCGGCGGGTGGTGCTCAGGGTGGCGCTGTCGACCTGGAGCTGCGCCGTGTGCTGCGGGTTGGTCGGCAGGTAGGTGACCGCTCCGGTGCTGGAGCGGACGATCCGGGTGCCGTCCGGGTTGCTGTAGGAGCGCAGCGCCGTGACGTTGCCGCCGGTCAGGGTCAGCTGCTCGGCGCCGCCGAACAGGTAGAGGGTGACGGTGCCCGGGTTGCGCTGGAGCAGCAGGTCGCCGTTGGCGTCGTACAGGTACGTGGAGGTCTGGGCGTTGCTGCTGCCCTGCTTGACCTCCACCGATCGGACCCGGCCCTCGGCGTCGTACCCGTAGGTCTGGGTCGAGGGACTGGCGCCCGTGACGGTGCGCTTGGTGGTGTGGCCGGCCGGGTCGTACTGCGCGCTGAGCGTGCTGGTGGCGCCGGACTTGCCGGTGGTGACGGTCGAGACGGCGTTGGGCTGCTTGCCGTCGGTCGGGTAGGCCAGGGTCTGGGTGGTGTCGTTGGCGGTGTTGCCCGTCAGGTCGTGCTGGACCTGCTGGGTGCGGTCGCCGAGCAGGTTGTAGCCGTAGTCCTGCCAGTACGGGTTCGGGCCGCCGACGGTGCCGGTGCCGGGCGCGGTGCTGGTGCACCCGGCCAGCTGGCCGGCGGTCGGAGTGGTGATGCCCGCGGTGTCGGTCCAGGCGGTGGTCAGCCGGTCCATGCCGTCGTAGCGGAAGCACTGGGTGTCGGTGACCTGGCTGGTCCCGAAGACGGACTGCCGTTCGCTGACGGTGGTGATGTTGCCGGCCTGGTCGTAGCCGTACGTGGTGTCCGAGGCCGGGCTGTCGGGCGCGGTCTCCAGCGAGACCCGGTTGGTGGCCAGTCGGCCGGTGGCCTCGTCGTAGGTCTGCGCGGTGCGGAACTGCTTGCCCGCGTCGCCGTAGGTGGACTGCACGACCTGGCCCAGCGGGCTGTAGTTGGCGATGTCCAGGTAGTGGGTGAACCGTCCGGAGCCCGAACTGACCAGCCCGCCCTGCAGGTTGTAACCGTAGCCGACCGACTCGGCGGCCAGGCCGCCGTCCGCGCCGAAGTTGCTGTGCGCGAGCAGGCCGGTGACGGCCGTGTAGTCCGCCCCCAGGGTGTAGCTGCCGGCCAGCTTGCCCTCGGCGGTGGGGATCGTGACGGTGGTCCCGGTCGGCTGGTAGGAGGTGGTGTAGCCGGTGATCGCGGTGGTGTAGGCGTTGCCGCCGTCGTACCGGGTGGCCGAGGTCAGGTAGCCCTTGACGAGGGTGTCGTAGCTCCACGAGGCCAGCAGCTTGCTGCTGTCGGTGGTGCTGCCGCCGTCGTACTCACCGGTCTTGCGGCCGAGCTGGTCGTAGCTGTACGAGAGCACCTGGCCGCGGCCGTCGGTGCTGGTCGCGGTGCGGCCCAGCAGGTCGTAGCCGGTGGTCGAGGTGCCGGAGTCCGGGTCGGTCTGCGAGGTCTTCCGGCCCCGCAGGTCGTACGTGTAGGACCAGGTGTTGCCCTGGGTGTCCTTGACCGAGGTGAGCCGGCCCGCCGGGTCGTAGCCGTAGCTGGTCGTCACGTCGCCGATGCCGTCGCCGCCGTGCGTCACCTTGGCGGTGGTCCGGCCGGACGCGTCGGTGCGGGTCGAGGTCGGAGCGGCACCGGCCGGCGGCGTGGTGTCGGTCCGGTCGGCCCCGGGGTACGCGGTGGTGGTCCGCCAGAGCTGGTGGGCCTTGCTGTAGGAGGTGCTGCTGACCGGGCGTCCGGTGCCGTCGTAGGCGGTGACGGTCTCCGCCGGGAGGGTGTTCTCCGTCTCCACGAACAGGGTGCTGCCGGGTGCGGTGGTCGGGTCGGCGTAGGTGGGCACCGTGATGCTCGCCCAGCCGTGGCTGTCGTACCGGGTGGAGGTGACCAGTCGGCCGGCCGAGTTGTCGGCGGTGGTGGTCTGGGCCTGGCGCTGGTTCAGGAAGCCGTCGTAGATGGCCACCTCGACGCCGTAGCTGCCGTCCTCGCGCAGGGTCTGGGTGGTGACGCTGGGCGGGTTCGGGGTGTCGGCGCCCTTGACCGAGTAGCTGAACAGGCGGTCGGCGCTCTGGGTGGCCTTCGAACGGCCGGGGAACCAGACCGCGGTGCGGCGGCCCAGGGCGTCGTAGGTCAGCGCGGTGCTGCGACCGTTCTGGTCGGCCACGCCGGTGGGCAGGCTGCGGCCGGGGGCCAGGGTGCTGGTGGTGGCCCAGCCCAGCGGGTTGGTGTTGGTCACCGTGGTCGGCTGGGTGCCGGTGGACGGGCTGTAGCCGGTGCTGGTGGCCGCACCCGCGGCGTCCAGCACCTTGGTGACCCGGCCGTACTGGTCGTAGCTGGTGGCGCTGTCGGTCTGGAAGACCGCGGCGCCCGCCGCGTCGTAGGACGTGACGGACTGCTTGGCGGTGATGTTGCCGGTGCTGCCCAGCTGCCCCAGGGCGGGGAGGCCGGTCAGGGTGCCGTCACCGTCGTAGTAGGTCCGGTCGTCGCTGACCGTGGTGCTCGCGGAGGCGGGCGTGCCGCAGGGGCCCGCGATGCTGATCGCCTCGCTCTGGTAGGCGAGCATCATCGGGTTGGACGCCGGCGGGGTGGCGTAGCTGCTGGTGGTGCAGACCTCCTGGGAGGGCACGCTCAGGTCGCCCTTGTTGTCCGACTCGACGAGTCGGCCGAGGCTGTCGTAGCGGGCGTCGATCCGGGTGGTGCGCCAGGTCGTGCCGTCCGCGAGCAGCTCCTGCTTGCGCTCGGAGGCGTTCTGGATCCGGCGGGCCGTCAGGTCCGGCAGGGTGGAGAGCTTCGCGGGCGCCGGGGTCTTGGAGGTCCAGGCGGTCTGCGGGCTGCTGGCCACCGTCGTGTAGGTCGGCGCGGCGGTCAGCTTCTTGGCGATGACGGTGCCGCCGGCCCGGTCGTAGGTGTCGGTCTCCTGGGCGGTGCCGGCCAGCCAGTTGCTGTCGGTGGTGGCCTCGCCGAGGCTGTTGGTCAGGCTGACGGAGCGCTTGGTCCCGTCGGCCTTGTAGTCGCCGTCCATGCCCTGGAGGTAGTGGGTCACGGTCTGGGTGACCGGGTCCGGGGCGCTGCCGGTCGTGGTGGTGATGGTGCGGTAGCCGCGGTACTGGTCCCAGGTGCGGTACTGGTCGTTCACCGCCTCGGAGTCGTTGCGGTGCCAGGCCGCGCCGCCGGAGTAGGTGTACGTGGTGATCCGGGCGGGCGAGTTGGCCTTGGTCGCGTCGCTGTCCGAGATCTGGGCCACCAGCGCCTTGTGGAACCAGTCGCTGATCGGCTCGACGGCGCCCGGGATGCTCCAACTGACGTTGTAGCAGGCCATGGTGTCGGAGTCCGGGGAGGCCGGCATGTGGTTGTTCACCCGCGAGCACTCGGGCTCGCGGTAGGTGACGGCGATCGACTCGCCGCTCTCGGTCCGCACGCCGGAGATCCGCGGGTGGTAGAGCGGCGGGGCGGCCGGGGTGAGGCCGTCGACCCGGTTGTCCATCTCGATGCCGGTGAAGGTGGTCGGGTCCAGCGTGACGGCGCCGGAGCCGCCCGCCGAGGTGTCCAGGCCGGTGTGCTGGATCTGCGAGAGCCACATCACCGACTGGAGCGCGCCCGCCTGCTGCGGGTCCTCGGTCTTGCCGGTGACCGGGTCGACGGTGCCGCCGGCGTCCGAGAACAGCTGGGTCAGCGCCCAGGAGTCGACGTCCTGCCAGCCGCCGGCGGCCCGCACCTTGGTGGTGACGCTCTTCAGCCGGTAGGTGGACCAGAAGGACGGGCTGCTGGCCCGGCAGACGTTGCTGCCGCTGCCGGTGGTGGCCATCGTGCTGGTGCAGTTGAGGTCGTACGGGGTGTCCGGCCAGTTCGGCGCGGTGGTCGCGTTGAGGTTGGCGTACTGGCAGGTGGTGTCCGAGACGGTGCAGCGCTGGGCGGTGTCGAAGACCACCTCGGCCGCCGGTTCGCGGCCGGCCTTGGCGTCGGCCAGCTGGTAGCCGTAGGAGATCCGGGTCAGGTAGCCGCCGCGGGTGTAGGCGGTCATCTTGCCGCCGGCGCCGTTGGACTGGCCGTTGCCCGCGTTGTACCAGTTGGCCTCGTTCGCCCAGTCGTAGCGCTGCAGGTTGCCGTGCGGGTCGACGACGAAGTCGAGGTTGAACCGCCAGCCGGGCTGCGCCGCGCACTGCGACGCCTTGCCCGCGCTCGCGCTGTAGCAGGGGTCGCCCGCCTTGGGCATGTAGACCGGCTCGCCCCAGGCGCTGTTGGTCGCGGCGTCGGAGGTGGTGCCGGGCGCGTGGTTGAGGCCCAGGTAGTACTGGGTGCCGTCGGTGGTGGTGACCTTGAAGTACTCGCCGTCCCACAGGCCGTTCGAGGCGCCGGTCAACCGCTCGATCCTGGTGCCGTCGTCGCTCTGCAGGTGGTAGGCGCCGCTGCTGTCGCGGATCAGCTGCCCGTTGTGCGAGCCGAGCGCGAGCGTGGCGTTCCAGCCCGACCAGCACATGTCGCCGGAGCCCTCGATGCCCGCGTTGGCGCAGGACTTGTAGGACCGCTCGATGTAGCCGGGGCTGTAGCTCCAGCCGTCGCCGATCCAGGACGCCTGCGAGTTGCGGGCCGAGGTCTCGCCGTCCACCGACTGCGAGTCGTAGGACAGCGCCACCGACGGCGCGCTGCCGCCCAGCGAAGCGGGCGCCTGGATCGGGTAGTTGTAGGTGAACGAGCCGGAGGCCGAGGAGGACCAGGCGCCGGAGGCCGACAGCGGGGTCGCCCCGTAGTCGCCCTGCGAACCGCTGGCGCCCGCGACCGCGGCCACCGCCGTGGTGGCGGCCCCGCCGCTGACGGCCGTCAGCTGGGTGCTCAGCGCCTGGACGGCGGTGCCGCCGGTCCGGGTGCTGAGCGCCTGGACGGCGGTGCCGTCCGACGCGGTGTCAGCCGCCTTGACGGCGGCGCCGTCCGACGGGGCGTCACCCGCCACGGCGACGGTCGCGGTCAGCTGCCGGGTGACCGGGTCGTTGGTGGTCGGCAGCGGGGTCTGGGTGCGGCACCGCGCCAGTTCGGGCGTGGTCAGCGCGCAGGCCGGCAGCTGCACCAGGTGCAGCCGGGAGGCCCAACCGCCGCCGTACGCCTGGGCGATGGCCCCGTAGTCGACCGAGACGGCGACCTTGCCCTCGGCCGGGTCGCCGTCCGCCCGGGTCAGCCCGACCAGCAGGCCGTCCACGTTGGCCGCCCGGGCCTTGGCGCGGTCGGTGGTCTCCACCCGCACCGCGCCGGGGGTCTTCCCCTCCGCGGGGGCCAGCTTCACCGGCAGGCCGACCGCCGAACGCGCGCCGTTGCCACCGCCGTTGCCGTTGTCGAGGTGCACCGTGGCGCTGGCCGCGGCGGGCCAGTTCGGGGTGGCGGGCTGGTGCTGCTCGACCGCCCGGCTGCCCTTCGGCTCCGGGGCCGGGGTGGCCGCCGCGGCGGCCGAGGCGTCACGTCCGGTGACCTCCGGGACGGCCGGCAGCGGGTCGGCCTCCCAGAGCTTCCCGTCGTAGCGGTAGGGGCCGACGACGGTGGCGCCGGCCTGGGGGGCCATGAGGGACATTGCGGCGACGACCGTCGTGAGGACGCTCATTCCGCGATAGCCGAGTCGGCCAAACGCCCGTATCGGGCGATTCATCCGATCTGACATGGAGTTCGCTCTCCGTGGTTCTGATGGGGGGGCATTGCGTGGTATTGCCAGGCCACACAGCACTTTGCAAGCGCTTGACCGGCGGCGGCACGCTATTGCCGGGAGGGGCGGACCGCAATATCCTTCGCTGCCGACCCATCGGGGGGAGACGGAAAGGATTGTGACGGTCTGTCACTCCTTCGCCTTCCATAAGGGCATCGAGTGCGCGAATCGGACACAAGAGGGTTCGATACGCACTACTTGGGTGACACCCTCCCGTTCGGGCGGAAACGATATTTGACCAAAGCTTTGATTTTCTAGGGGAACGTAGTGCACGCAGGTATGGGGAGACCGCCGCGCGGGCGGTCCGGGCGCCGGGCCGTGGCGCTGCTGGCGCTGGCCGGCGCGGTGCTGGCCGGGGCGACGGGGCAGGCGGTGGCCGACGACCGGCCGTTCGCGGTGGCGCCGGGCAACAGCACGCCGCCGGCCGCCGGGCAGCAGGGCGGCGCGCCGGACGGTCCGGTGCAGGTGGCCCGGGCGAAGGCGCGGCAGAGCGGGAAGCCGGTGGTGGTGGAGGGGTTGACCACCGAGACCAGCCAGACGGTGGCCAATCCGGACGGGACGCTGACCCGGACCGAGAACGTCCGGCCGGTGCGGGTGAAGAAGGGCGGTGACTGGGCCGCGGTCGACGCCTCGCTGGCGAGGAACGGCGACGGCACCTGGTCGCCGAAGGCCGTCCCCTCGGGCGTGGCGCTCTCGGGCGGCGGCAGCGGTCCGCTGGCGACGTTCACCGACGCCAAGGGCCGGAGCCTGTCGCTGACGCTGCCGTTCGCGCTGCCCGCGCCGGTGGTCTCGGGCGCCGGTGCCTCCTACCGCGGCGTGCTGCCGGGCGTGGACCTGGAGGTGACGGTCACCGAGGAGGGCGCCTTCCACGAGGTGCTGGTGGTCCACGACGCGAAGGCCGCGGCCAATCCGGCGCTGCGCACGCTCAAGCTGGCCACCGGCGGCAAGGGGCTGACGACCCGTACGGACGCGGACGGCGCGATGACCGCCGCCGCGGCCGACGGCACGGCGGTGTTCACCTCCCCCACCCCGGTGATGTGGGACTCGTCCACCACCGGCACCGCTGACGCCGCCGCGGACGGCGCGGACGGCGAGAAGACCGACGGCAAGTCCCGGGGCAAGGCGGCGGACGCGGCGCCGCAGGGCATCACGGTGGACGCGGCCGACGCCGAGAAGTCCACCGCCAAGGGCCCGGGCCACCGGGCGCACGTGTCGGCGATCAAGGTGGCCGCCGGCAGCGACAGCCTGACCCTGAGCCCGGACGCCGCGCAGCTGGACAGCCCGGACACGGTGTGGCCGGTGTACATCGACCCGTACGTGAACCCGGCGACCGGGAAGACCAACCACTACGTGCAGGTCAAGGAGGGCTGTCCCTCCGAACCGACCTACGACAAGGCGCAGGAGAACGGCGAGGGCATCGGCTACCAGCAGTACAGCTCGTCCTGCTTCGGCCTGTACCGCTCGTTCTACGAGTTCGACACCGACTACCTGAATTCGAGCATGGTGGTCTCCAAGTCCACCATCTCGCTGGTCTCGACCCACGGCGCGGACGCCAACTGCAAGGCCACCTGGCCCGCGACCCTGAAGCTCACCGGCGGGATCAACGGGAACACGCTGTGGCCCGGCCCGGGCGTGGTCTCCACGATCGGCACCACCCAGGTGGCGAGCGCCAACGTCAACGCCGGCTGCGGCAACAAGGGCGCCTCCTTCGACGTGACCTCGACGATCAGGCAGTACATCGACTACCCGAACCTGACGTTCGGCCTGTACGGCAACGAGTCCAAGACCTCGACCAACTACGGGTTCATGCGCTTCGCCGTCAACCCGACGCTGACCACCGTGTTCGACATCGCGCCGAAGGCCCCGACCAACGTGGGCACCACCCCGGCCTCGCAGAACCCGGCCTCGGCGGCCTGCGGTTCGGGCAGCCCCGGCTGGATCGGGCTGACCACGATGAACGGCAACGCCTCGAACATCACCCTGGACGCCACCCTCAGCACCGACATGGCCGGCGTCAACCTCCAGGCGCACTACCACGTCTGGGACAACATGGTGAACAACGGCTCCGGCAGCCCGGCCGACGCCACCTGGCCGGTCAGCCCCGGCTGGGTCGCCAGCGGCACCACCGTGCACACCCCGATCGGCGGGGCGGTCTCCGACGGCCACACCTACGGCTGGAACGTCTGGACCGAGGACGGCACCCTGGGCGGCCCGAGCTCGCCGTACTGCTACTTCAACGTCGACCTCAGCGCCCCCAACCAGGCGGCCGTCGCCCCGTCGGCGGACTTCCCACCGCTGGGCAGCGGCACCACCTCGGCCAAGCACGCCGGTGACAGCGCCTCCGTCACCGTCACCGCCACCGACCCGGTGCCCACCGGCTGCAACCTCAACGGCTGCATCAACTCCGGCGTCCAGGGCTTCCAGTACTCGCTGGACGCGAACATCCCCGCCACCGCGCCCGTCCACCAGGCGAGCGTCACCAACGGCGTCGCCAGCCTGAGCGTCCCGATCACCGTGCCCAGCAACCAGTGGGGCACCCACACCCTGTACGTCCGCGCCGTCGACAACGCGGGCAACACCCAGCCCGCCGCCACCACCTACAGCTTCTACGCCCCGTGGAACCCGACCGCCAAGGTCACCGCGGGCGACCTGGACGGCGACGGCACGCCCGACCTGCTGGCCACCGCCACCGACGGCAACCTGACGCTGATCGGCGGCAACACCGACCCCAGCACCACCCCGGTCACCGTCTCCACCCCGGCGCAGAGCCCGGACGGCAGCGGCTGGGACAAGTACCTGGTCGCCCACCGCGGCAGCATCGTCCAGCAGGACAAGGACGACCTGTTCGCCTACCAGAAGCAGACCCACAACCTGTACGCGTACAAGAACGACGCGACCGCGACCCCGCCCGGCACCGCCGGGCACTTCACCCTGACCCAGAACGTCCAGGGGCCGCTGCGCCGCCCGGGCTGCGTCGCCACGACGGCGGGCGACTGCTCCGGCTACAACGCGGCGGACTGGTCCTCGGTGACCCAGATGGTGGCCGCCGGGCCGCTGTCCATCGGCGCCTACAACGCGGCCCACCCCACCCAGAAGGTCGGGCCGGCCGCCGACCTGATCACCGTCGAGAACGGCAAGCTCTGGTACTACATCTCCGGAGCCGACCCGAGCAGCTACTTCGACAGCGCCTACCAGATCGGCACCGGCGACTGGAACATCCTCACCGTGGTCGGCGTCGGCAACGTGGGCGCCGTCACGGCCGGGACCGGCAGCGGGGCGACCTCCGTCGGCGGCACCCCGACCCTGTGGGTCCGCAACGACATCACCGGCGCGATCAGCAGCTTCCGGCTGACCTTCGACACCAACGGCCTGCCCACCGCCACCATCGGCGCCCCGACCCGGGCCGCGCTGGTCTCCGGCGTCCTGGGCACCGACGGCAAGAACATGTGCCTGGACATCGACCACTCCAACACCGCGGACGGCACCAAGGCCCAGATGTGGACCTGCAACGGGTCCGACGCCCAGAGCTTCACCCTGGGCCGGGACAACACCGTGCACGCCCTCGGCAAGTGCCTCGACGCGAACCAGAGCGGCACCACCAACAACACCGCCATCCAGCTCTGGACCTGCAACAACAGCCCCGCCCAGAAGTGGGTGCCCGGCCCCTCGGGCACACTGGTCAACCCCAACTCCGGGCGCTGCCTGGCCGATCCGGCGGCCTTCAACACCACCGGCACCCAGCTGATCCTCTGGGACTGCCTGGCCGGCAACGCCGAGCAGAACTGGGCCGCCACCACCGCGAACTCCGCCCTCCCGGCCGCCCAGCCGGTCCTGCCGCTGGGCGTCGGCAGCAAGGCGTACCCGACCCTGTCCACCCCGGGTGACGTGGACGGCGACGGCAACCCCGAGATCTACGCCCTCTCCACCGAGAACAGCATCCTGCGCGTCCCCGGCGCCAGCCCGTTCACCGGCCCGCTCGTCGACGAGTGGAAGCTGGACGGGACCACCGACAGCGTCCGCGGCAACAACCTGACCCTCACCGGCGGCGCCACCAGCGCCACCGACAGCGTCCTGGGCCAGGTGCTCTCGCTCAACGGCACCACGGCCTACGCCTCCAGCGCGACCACCGGCGTGGACACCAGCCAGAGCTTCACCGTCTCCGCCTGGGTCAACCTGCCGACCCTGCCGACCCAGAACGCCACCGTCGTCTCCCAGGACGGCACCCAGAACTCCGGCTTCTACCTGCAGTACAACGTCACCCTGAACAAGTGGTGCCTGAACACGATGGCCACCGACACCGCGACCTCCACCGGCAGCCCCTACAGCCCCTGCGCCAGCGCGAACGTCGCACCCAACACCTGGGTCCACCTGACCGGCAGCTACGACGCCGCCGCCAAGAGCACCAAGCTCTACGTCAACGGCACCCTCTCCGCCTCCACCACCGGACTGGTGAACTGGTCCGCCGGCGGCAAGGTCGTCATCGGCGCCGGGCTCTACCACGGCTACCGCACCGACTACTTCCCCGGCCTGGTCAGCGACGTCCAGCTCCGCACCGGCGCGCTGGCCGACACCGCCCAGTTCGGCCCCGCGGGCACCCTGGGCTACTTCCAGGCCCGACCCACCGACCGGTGGAAGCTGGCCGACACCAAGGACGCCGTCCGGACCAACGACCTGACCCTGAACGGCGGCGCCGCCCTCGGCACCGACGGCGCCCGCACCGTCCTGAACGGCAACGGCACCGACGGCTACGCCAGCAGCGCCACCAGCAGCCTCGACAGCAGCAAGAGCCTCACCGTCTCCGCCTGGGTCAAGCTCACCAACCTCGGCGCCAACTCCACCTTCGTCTCCCAGTCCGGCACCCAGGCCAACGGCCTCCAGCTGTACTACTCGGCCTACTACCACGCCTTCGGCTTCGGCAAGGCGCTCGCCGACGACACCTCCGGCAACTTCAGCGCCGTCTACGGCCCCACCACCGGAGCCGCCGCACCCACCGCCGGCACCTGGTACCACCTCACCGGCGTCTTCGACGCCACCACCAACCAACTCGCCCTCTACGTCAACGGCACCCAGACCGCCACCGCCGCCTACACCGGCACCGCCTGGAACGCCACCGGCGCCCTCCAGATCGGCCGCCGCCTCTACCAGGGCGGCTACGGCGAGTACCTGGCCGGCTCGGTCAGCGACGTCCAGACCTACAGCACCGCGCTGTCCGCCATCGGCGTCTCCCAGCTGCCCAACGGGATCCTGGCCCCCGCCCCGGTCCAGCTGAGCTGACCCGCGGCCCGAACCGAACCGGCCCGGTTCCCGCGGTGGTCACCGCGGGAACCGGGCCGGTTCCGTCCCGCCGCCCGGCTCAGCCGACGGCGGCCTCGGCCAGCGCCCGCTGCCGGTACTCCCGGGGCGGGAGGCCGTGGGCGGCCTTGAAGGCGCGGGTGAACTCGGAGGCGCCGATCATGCCGTAGCGGGCCGCGACGGCGTGGATCGGCACGGCGCGCAGGGCCGGATCGGCGAGGTCGCGCCCGGCCCGCTCCAGCCGCTGCCGCCGGATGAAGGCCGCGACCGTCTCGCCCTGCGCGTACTCGGTGAACAGCCGGTGCAGGTAGCTGAGCGAGATGTGGTGGGCCGCCGCGACCACCGGCGGCGCCAGCCGGGGGTCGTGCAGGTTGCGCCGGACGAACGCCCGGACGCTCTCGACCAGCGCCCGGTGCCTGGCCTCCTGCGGCTGCGCGTCCTCCGCGTCGAGTTCGCGCAGCAGCCAGGCCCCGATCAGGTCGACCATCACCCCGCCGAGCCGGGCCGCCTCGGCGGGCTGCAGCCCGTCGGCCTGCCGGCCCAGGCCGACGACGAACTCCTGGAGCAGCGCACCGGTGCCCGAGCGCCCCGACAGCTTCCGCACCATCAGCTCGCGGAGCCGGTGCGCGGGCACCGGCAGCAGCGCCGAGGGCAGGTCGATGGCCAGGCCCTCCACTCCGCGCCGGTCCGGCGGCGTGTCCGGGGAGCCGAGGGTGCGCGTGTCGTACGGGTAGGAGCTGTGCGCGAGGAAGAAGTCACCGACCCCGACCAGTTCGGCCCGCTCCCCGGCGGAGGTCGCGGCCAGGGCGTACCCCTGGGTCAGGACCGTCAGGTGGAGCAGTTCGGCGTCCTCGCGCTTGATCATGCGCTCGGTCCGCCGGACCCGGATCGACGGGAAGGAGGTCTGGGTGAGCGCGACCGGCCCCAGGTCGAACTGCCGCATCCGCGCGGTGAAGGTGTCGACGTGGTCGCTGCTCATCTCCGCGGCCCGGTGCTGCCCCATCGCCTCCCGCCAGCGCTCGAAGCACTCCGGCCCCGAGGGCTCCTCGTCCTCGAACCCGTCCATCCGCTCCATCCGCTCCATCCGTACCGCCTCCTGGCCGACCTCTCCCGACCCGTGCTCCCGCCGCGGACGGCAGGACTCTGCCACAGTCCGTCCGATCCTCCCAGTCGACGGGTCCGCCCCCGGCCGGGGGGGGCATGGGGTTCGTCAGCCCCGGTCGTCGTCGTACCCGCTGGTGCCCTCGTCCAGCAGCGGGCCGTCGGCGGGCTGCGGGTGCTTGAGGTGGGCGGGGGCCAGCGCGCGCAGGCCGTGGTAGCCGAGCAGGGTGATCAGGGTACCCAGCGCGATGCCGCCGAGCTCGAAGTCGTCGGTGAACTCCAGCGTCACGTTGCCGATGCCGACGATCACGCCGGCCGCGACCGGCACCAGGTTCAGCGGGTTGGCCAGGTCCACCTTGTTGTGGATCCAGATCTGCGCGCCGAGCAGGCCGATCATGCCGTACAGGACGACGGTGATGCCGCCGAGCACGCCGCCCGGGATCGCCGCGACCACCGCGCCGAACTTCGGGCACAGGCCGAACAGGATCGCGAAGGCGGCCGCGCACCAGTAGGCCGCCGTCGAGTACACCCGGGTCGCGGCCATCACGCCGATGTTCTCCGCGTACGTGGTGGTGGCCGGGCCGCCCACCGCCGTGGACAGCACCGTCGCCGCGCCGTCCGCCATGATCGCGGTCCCCATCCGGTCGTCCAGCGGGTCACCCGTCATCTCGGAGACCGCCTTCACGTGCCCCGCGTTCTCCGCGATCAGCGCCACCACCACCGGCAGCGCCACCAGCACCGCCGAGGCCGAGAAGCTGGGGGCGTGCAGCGAGGGCAGGCCGATCCACTCCGCCTTGCCGACGCCCGACAGGTCCAGCCGCCAGTGCTCGGTGGACGCGCCGCCGCCCAGCGGGGAGTCGATCTTCCCGAAGACCCGGTCGAACAGCCAGGAGACGGCATAGCCGAACAGCAGCCCCAGGAAGATCGCGATCCGGGACCAGAACCCGCGCAGCACCACCAGGGCCAGGGCCGTGAACGCCATCACCAGCAGCGCCGTCCACTGGTCCTGCGGCCAGTACGTGCCCGCCGCGACCGGCGCCAGGTTGAAGCCGATCAGCATCACCACCGCGCCGGTGACCACCGGCGGCAGCACCGCGTGGATCACCTTCGCCCCGAACCCCTGCACCACCGCCCCGCAGGCCGCCAGCACCGCGCCCACCACCAGCAGCGCGCCGGTCAGCGTCGCCGCGTCCCCGCCCTGGGTCTTGATCACCGCGGCCACGCCGACGAACGACAGGCTGGAGCCCAGGTAGGACGGGATCCGCCCCTGCGTCACCAGCAGGAAGAACACCGTGGCCACGCCCGACACCATCACCGCGAGGTTCGGGTCCAGCCCCATCAGGACGGGCGCCACGAACGTCGCCCCGAACATCGCCACCACGTGCTGCGCCCCGAGCCCGACCGTCCGCCCCCAGGACAGCCGCTCGTCCGGACGCACCACCGCCCCGGGCCGCGGCGCCCGCCCGTCCCCGTGCAGCTTCCACCCGAACCCGACCTTCATCCCGCGTCCCATCTCTCCGACCGGCCAGAACACACGTCGGGTCATGATCCCCCACCCCCGTCGCGGGGCCGCGGCAGGCCGGGCGTGTCAGCCTCCGGACCGGGGAGCGCGCCCCGGGAACGCGCCCCGGCCGGGCACTCGCAGGCATCTCACAGGATTTCCGCAGGAAATTCGCAGCACGGGGACTTGACGGAGGGCCGACCACGGGCACTCCGGGCGGTCGGATTTCCGGGTAACGGGTTCACCACCACCGGGAAAAGGGCGGTCTTGAATATCCGCGCCGAACGATCGTGGACGATTCACCGGCGCCGGATTTCCCTTCGCCCCCGTGCCGCATTGTCCGGCTGTCAGTGAACGTCCGGGCCCGGAGCATCGAAATGCCCCGGGCCCGGACGTTCACTGACAGCCGCGGTCAGCCCGCGGCGGCGAGGCCGTACGCCCAGAGGCTGTTGACCCGGCTGCGCTCGGTGCTGTTCGGGTACGGGTTGGTGCAGGAGGTGCCGGGGCCGCCGCCGGACATCAGCTCGCTGCACGGGCCGGTGTAGTGGTCGGGCAGGCCGAGCACGTGGCCGGTCTCGTGCGCGATCACCCTCAGTGAGCTGTACTGCCGGTTCTGCGCGTAGTCGAGGAAGATGTAGCCGCGCCCGTGGCCGTCGGTGGAGGCGTAGGAGCCGCGCGAGTCGTTGCCCTCGTAGTAGCGGAAGTCGGCGTTGGTGCCGGAGCGCAGCTGGACGTTGCCGACCGAGGAGTTCCAGATCTGCGCGCTCTGCGCGATGACGGTGCGGAAGGACGGGGCCTGGCTGGCGTCGTAGGTGACGGCGACGGTCAGCAGGTACGGGTTGGCGGCCTGCTTGGCCCGGGCCGACTTCATCACGGCCTCGTAGAACGCCTTGTTGCCGGCGTCCTGGGCGGAGTTCGCGGCGAGGCCCGCGGACGGGGTGTAGCCCTGAACGGCCCCGGCGGGGGCGGTGGGGGCGGCGGCCGTGGCGGGCACGGCGGCGGCGCCGGCCGCGAGGACCAGTCCGAGGGCGGCGGCGAGCACGGTCATGGAGCGGTTCATGGGGGACTCCATTCGCGGGTCCCGGCGGCCGTGGGGAGGCCGGCCGGGACGCGGTGACGGGTGGTTGCACCGAGCTTGGGGCAGTGGGAGCGGGGCGCGGAGATGGCAACCGGCGATAGCCCGGTCCAATGCCCTTGCACCGCAAGCGGTTTGACGAAGCGAGGGCATCTCTTGACATGCTCTTGGCAGGCGAGGGGCGGCTGGCTATGCTCCCGTGATGGAGCTCGACGTCCGACACCTCCGGGTGCTGTGCGCGATCGCGGACACCGGCAGCGTCCGGAAGGCCGCCCGTCGGCTCGGCATGACCCAGCCCTCGCTGACCACCCAACTGCACCGCATCGAACGGACCGTCGGCGGACGGCTGTTCACCCGCGAACGGACCGGCAGCCGCCCCACCGCGCTCGGCCACTCGGTGCTCTCGCGCGCCCGACCCGTGATCACCGAGATGGACGCCCTGGTCGCCGCCGCCCGCGCCGAGGCAGCCGGACCCGGCCGCCGCCGCCTGCGGATCGGCAGCGTCGGCAGCCGCGCGGTCCCCGCCTGGCTGCGCCGCATCCACGACCGGCTCCCGGAGACCGACACCACCATCCACATCGACATCTCGGCGATCGCCCTGCTCCACCTGGTCGCCGCCGAACAGCTCGACACCGCCTTCGTGCACGAGAGCGAGGGCTTCCCGCTGCACCTGCCGGCCGGCACCGAGCAGCGGGTACTGGTCACCCGCGAACCACAGTTCGTCGCCCTCGCCGAGACCCACCCCGCCGCCGGCCGGCCGGTCGTCACCCTCGCCGACCTCGCCCACGACACCTGGATGGTCGACCCCACCGCCGACCACGAGTACGCCGCCCTGCGCCGGGCCTTCGCCGGGGCCGGCCTCGACCCGCGCGTCGTCCAGGTCCGGGACAACGCCACCGCCGCCGAACTCGTCGCCGCCGGCGAAGCCGTCCGCCCCTGCCAGCCCACCTCGCCGCCCGGCCCCGGCACCGTGCTGCGCCCCGTCCACGGCGACCCGCTCGCCGTCCGCCTCCTCCTCACCTGGCGCCCCGACACCGTCGACCCGCCGACCCTCGACGGCCTCTGGTCCGACCTGCGCCACGCCTACCTCGGCCTGGCCGCCGCCAACCCCGCCTACCGGGCCTGGCTCCACCGCCTGGGCCGCCCCCTGCACACCCTCCTCGCCCCGACGGGACCGCCGCCCTGAACCGCGCCCCGCATGCGGGGGCGCCGACACGGGGAGACTCCCACCCGGCGGCCGACCGGGAGCGGGCCCGGGGCCCGCGGCGGAACGGAGTTGACGCACCGTGGAACGACGCCTGTCGGTGGCGACGCACTGGGGGAGTTTCGTCGCGGTGGTCGAATCCGGCCGCCTGCTGCGGATCGAGCCGCGCGGTGACGACCCGGCGCCGTCGCCGATCGGCCCCGGCATGGTGCGGGCCGCCGAGGACGGCGCCCGGGTGCTGCGCCCCGCGGTGCGCAAGGGCTGGCTGGACGGGCTGCCGCGGGTCGGCGAGCGGGCCCGGGGCTCGGACGGCTTCGTCGAGGTGAGCTGGGAGGACGCGCTCACCCTGGTGAGCGACGAACTGCGCCGGGTCCGGGCCCGGCACGGGGACGGCGCGGTGTTCGGCGGGTCGTACGGCTGGGCGAGCGCGGGCGCGCTGCACCACGCGCAGGGGCAGTTGCAGCGCTTCCTGGCGCTGGGCGGGGGCTACACCGACTCCCGCAACACGTACAGCACGGCGGCGCTGGAGGTCGTGCTGCCGCACGTGATCGGCGGGCACCCGTGGAGCTACCAGTCCCGGATGCCGCTGTGGGACGAGATCGCCGAGCACGGCGAACTCGTGGTGGCGTTCGGCGGGTTGGCGCTGAAGAACAGCCAGATCAACCCCGGCGGGCTGGCCCGGCACCGGACCGGGGAGCTGCAGCGCCGGTGCCGCGAGGCCGGGGTGCGGTTCGTGAACGTCAGCCCGATCCGCCGGGACACCGCCGACTTCCTCGACGCCGAGTGGCTGCCGATCGTCCCGAACACCGACACCGCCGCGATGCTCGGCATCGCGCACACCATGCTGGTCAACGGCTGGCACGACGAGGACTTCCTGCGGCGGTGCTGCACCGGGTTCGACCGCTTCGCCGGCTACCTGCTCGGCGAGGCCGACGGCGTGCCCAAGGACGCCGCCTGGGCCGCCCGGATCACCGGCCTCGACCGCGACACGATCACCGGCCTGGCCCGCCGGCTGACCGAGCGGCGCTCCCTCGTCATGGTCAACTACGCGGTGCAGCGGGCGGACCACGGCGAACAGCCGATCTGGATGTCGGTGGTGCTGGCCGCCATGGCGGGCTCGATGGGCCGGCCGGGCGGCGGCTGGGGCGCGGGCTACGCGACGATGGACGCGACCGGCGTCGCCCCGGGCCGTCCCCCGGTGGCGTCGTTCCCCGGGGTGCCCAACCCCGTCCCGGACTTCATCCCGGTGGCGCGGATCGCCGACGCCCTGCTGCACCCGGGCCGGACGATCGACTACGACGGGCGGCGCCTGACCCTGCCCGAGCTCCGGCTGGTCTACTGGTGCGGGGGCAACCCGTTCCACCACCACCAGGACCTGCACCGGCTGGCCCGGGCCTGGCAGACCCCCGACACGGTGGTGGTGCACGAGGCGTGGTGGAACACCACGGCCAAGTTCGCGGACATCGTGCTGCCCGTCGCCACCGGCCTGGAGCGCGACGACTTCACCGCCGGGTTCTGCGACCCGCACCTCACCGCGATGCCGAAGGTCCGCGAGCCGGCCGGCGAGTCCCGCACCGACCACCGGATCTTCGCCGACCTGGCCGCCCGGCTCGGCTACGGACGGGAGTTCACCGAGTCGCGCTCCGAGTCCGAGTGGGTCCGGCACCTGTACGAGCGGACCCGGGCCGCGCTCGGCGACGAGGCCGCGCTGCCGGACTTCGACGAGTTCTGGCGCCGCTCCACGGCCGAACTCCCCGCGCTGACCGGGCCGTTCCCCGGCAGCTTCGCGGCGCTCCGCGCCGATCCGGAGCGCTTCCCGCTGGCGACGCCCTCGGGCCGGATCGAGGTCTTCTCCGCCGAGGTCGACTCCTTCGGCTACGACGACTGCGCCGGGCACCCGACCTGGTACGAACCGGCCGAGTGGCTCGGTGGCGACCTGGCCGGGCGCTACCCGCTGCACCTGGTCTCGAACCAGCCCGCCTCCCGGCTGCACAGCCAGTACGACAACGGCGGCCGCAGCCTCGACTCGAAGGTCCGCGGCCGCGAGCCGGTGACGCTGAACCCGTCGGACGCCGCGGCGCGCGGCATCGAGGACGGCGCGGTCGTCCGCCTCCACAACGACCGGGGCAGCTGCCTGGCCGGCGCGGTCCTCTCGGACGAGGTCAGGCCGGGCGTCGTGCAGCTGTCCACCGGAGCCTGGTGGGACCCGGTGCGACCGGGGCGGGGCGGGTCCCTGGACCGGCACGGGAACCCCAACTCGCTGACCGCGGACCGGCCGTGCTCGCGCCTGTCCCAGGGCCCGAGCGCGCTCAGCGCGCTGGTCGAGGTCGAACTCCATGACGAGCCGCTGCCCGATGTGCTCGCCTTCGTCCCGCCTCCGATCGAACACTGAACCGGGGGACGGAACCGCTCCGGCCCGCCCGCTTGCCGCTGCGTGAGCGGGTGGGTACGGTGCGCAACCGTGACAGCACTTCGAGAGCGCAAGTACGGCCAGTGGTTCAGGGGCGCCGACGTCGACGGCGACGGGTTCATCACCCGGCGGGACGTCCGGATGATGAGCGAGCGCTACGTCGCGGCCCGCGGCATCGCACCGGACTCCGACGAGGCCCGCCCGCTCCTCGGCCGGATGGACGGGTTCTGGGCCGACGTGATCGCCCCGATGGACCGGAACGGCGACGGGAAGGTCGACCTGCGGGAGATGGTCGAGGGGTTCCGGCAGGCCCTCACCGACCCCGCCCGGTACCCGGAGCAGATCGGGCCGGTGGCCGACTGCTTCTTCGACCTCGTCGACCTCGACGGGAACGGCAGGATCGACCGGGCCGAGTTCCAGTTGATGTTCGACGCGGTGGCCGCCGTCCCCGGCGGGGACTGCGCCGAGGTGTTCGCGGCCCTGGACCTGGACGGCTCCGGCGGCCTGGACCGCGACGAGTTCCACCGGGCCGTCCTGGAGTTCTTCTACGGCGACGACCCCGCCGCCGCCGCCAACCACCTGTTCGGCCGGCTCGCCGACTGACCGGCCCGGGGCCCGCCGGAGCGGGCATTGGGGCGCCTGACGACCAGGACGGCCAGGACGCTCAGGACGGCAGGCGGCCCTGCAGCGCGCTGGTCAACGCGGCGATGCAGTCGGCGAGTTGGCGGTCGCTCAGCCGGGCCGGATCGCCGCCGCAGTCGGCGCCGGCGGCCGGGCCGGTGGGCTGCGGGGCGGCGGTGCCGGTGGGCTGCGGGGCGGGCGTCGCGGTGGGTTCGGGTTGCGGCCGGCCGCCCGGCGGGGCGATCGGGCCCTGGAGGGAGACCAGGTTGGGGGTGACCGTGGCGTCGCCGGAGAGGTCGATGTAGTCCTGGGTCTGGCCGTTGAAGTCGACGAAGCCGCGCCACCTGTCGTGCCCGAACGGGATGATCTCCTGGAGCGCGCCGTTCTCGCCCGCGCTGATGGTGATCGAGGTCTGCTGGGCCATGTAGGAGACCATCCGGCTGGCCAGCACGTCGAGGTTGACCGAGGGGGCGTCGTCGGCGCGGACGTACACGTGCAGGTCGTTGAGGCCGTCGCCGACCCGGTCGGCCTGCAGGACGGCGAAGGCGACCACCAGTTGGGAGGAGCTCTCCCTGGGCACCAGCGGCGTCACGTAGTACAGGTGGCCGTCGGCCTTGGAGCGGAGCAGGAACTCGCCGGGGTTGGCCGCGTTGGCGGCGGCCGAGGTGTGGTCGTAGCCGAAGTTCCGGTCGTCCTTGGCGCCGCGGCCGCCGAGCCACCGCACCTCGTGGATCTGGGAGCGGACCACCGAGGCCGGGTAGACCGCGCCGGGCAGGTCGCCGGGGGAGGCGGTGGGGCGGTGGTCGAGGTCGGGGCGGCCGTCGGCGGAGCCCTTGAGCACCAGGACGCCGGCCGGGGCGAGCACGGTGCGCTGCTTCCAGGCGGTCTGCCTGGCCACCGAGATGACGACGACGGGCCGCGCGGTGCGGACGTCCGGGCCGTCGCAGTAGCCCCAGACGTCCTGGTCGCTGTAGACCAGGTCGGGGAAGCGCTCGGCGAGCAGGTTGCGCAGGCTGACCGCGCCGGTGCCGCCGAACGCCCGGTCGAAGGCGTGGTCGCCGCGGAAGGCGCAGGACTCCACCGAGTTGGAGCCGCCGTTCCAGACCGCGACGCCCTCCATCGGCTGCTCGCCGGAGCCGTCCAGCACGGCCGTCCACACCCCGCTGCCGTTCGCGCCCGCGCCGGGCAGGTAGTGCAGGCTGTGGCCGAGCAGCCGGACGCCGGAGGTCAGGCCCGCGCTGTCGGTGAGCGCCTTGGTGGCGGCCGCGTAGGAGGCGGTGCGGGCCTCGAAGTCGAAGTCCGGCATCGGGGCGGTCTTGACGCAGGCCGGGACGTCGGAGCCGCCGACCAGGTCACAGCGGGTGCCGTCGCCGGGGCGGCCGTGCTCGGTGACCGGCAGCACCGAGCGCGGGGTGGCCGCCCCGCCCGCCGGGACGTCCAGCACGGTGGCGCGGGCGTAGTAGCGGCCCGCGTCCTTGTCGTCGTCCCACAGGCCGGTGCCGGCCCGCACCAGCGAGCCGAGCACGGCCAGCACCACGACGGCCGTCGCCGCCCGGGCGCGCCAGTCGCGGTGGCCCGCGCCGGACTCCTCGACCACGTACCGGACCGCGAACATGCTGCCCGCGAAGCCGACCGCCAGCCAGAACCAGAACAGCGGGGCGGCGTCCAGCGGGCCGCCGTGCGGGAAGAACTGGCGGCCGATCAGCAGCGCGTAACTCTGGTCCTGCTGGCCGAAGCCGCCGAACACGACGTGCTTGACCAGCCAGGTGAGCACCGCGAGCAGCGGCATCCAGAGCCACCAGGCGGCCAGCCCCAGCAGTGCGTCGCGCAGTGCCCCGCGGACCCGTGTGCGTGCCATCCCCGTCCCCCTCCCCCGGCCCGCCCCGCACGGCGGACCCCCTGGTCCGTCCTTCCCGCCGGGCCCGTCCGGCACGCTTCCGAACGGACGGGCGTACCGGGCGGGCCCGGCGGGAAGGCACGTCGACCGCGTCGACCAGAGCATGGCATGACGGTCCGTCAGGCGGCCCCGGCGGCCTCCCGCAGGGTGCGGGAGAGGGTGCCGCGCAGGGCGGCGAACTCGGGGGTGCCGCGCAGGGCGGCGGGGTCGGTGGCGGCGTCGCGGGGCAGGTCGACGGGCAGGTCGGCGACCACCCGGCCCGGGTCGGCGGCCATCACCAGGACCCGGGAGCCGAGCAGCACCGCCTCGTCCACCGAGTGCGTGACGAACAGCACGGCGGTGCCGGTGCGGGCGGTGAGGGTGCGCAGTTCCTCCTGGAGGCGCTCGCGGGTGAGCGCGTCCAGCGCGGCGAACGGTTCGTCGAGCAGCAGCAGTCGGGGCCGCCCGGCCAGCGCCCGGGCGATGGCGACGCGCTGCTGCTGGCCGCCGGAGAGTTCCCAGGTGCGCCGCCCGGCGTAGCCGGACAGGCCGACCAGTTCGAGCAACTCGGCGGTGCGGGCGGCCCGTTCGGCGCGGGGCAGGCCGTGGCGGGCGAGCGCGAAGGCCAGGTTGCCGCCGACGGTGCGCCACGGGAACAGCCGGGGCTGCTGGAACACCAGCCCGGTGCCGTGTCCGGGCCGGGGCGGGGCGCCGTGCACCGACGCCGTCCCCCCGGCGGCCGGTTCGAAGCCGGCGACCACCCGCAGCAGGGTGGTCTTGCCGCAGCCGGACGGGCCGACCAGGACGGTGAACTCGCCCTCCCCGATGGTCAGCGAGACGTCCGAGACGGCGGTCACCGCCTGCCCGGCGCGCCGCCCGCGCGCCTGGTAGCGGACCGTGACCCCGGTCAACTCGACGGCGGCGGGCGGTGCTTCGAGGGTCTCAGCCGGTGACACGCTCTCAGCCGGTGCCGCGCCCTCAGCCCGTGACACGGGCCAACTCCTCGACGGCCAGCGACTTGGCGAACACCGAGGCGTCCGGCACCGCGTCGATCTTCTGCTGGCCCTTCAGGAACTCCGCGGCGTCGTGCAGGTTGTCGGCGAGCTTGCCGGGCGCGCCGGGCTTGCCGAGGTAGTCGGGGCCGGCCTGTTCGGCGGCGGTGAGCAGGACCAGCTGCTTGAGCTGGGCGAGCGCGTCGGCGGGGCTGAGGTTGAGCTCCTTGGCGATCGAGGCGGCGGCCTGCTCCGGGTCGCTCTTGGCGAGCGTGACGGCCTGGTCCTCGGCCTTCAGCCAGGCGGTGACGATCTCGGGGTGGGCCTGGGCGAAGGCGTTCGTGACCACGCCGAGGTCGGCGGTGCGCTTGCCCTGCTCGGCGAGCTGCCGGCTGGTGACCAGCACCTTGCCGTCCTTCTCCAGCTCGGTGAGGGTGGGCGTCCAGGTGTAGGCGGCGTCGATGTCGCCGCGCTTCCAGGCCGCCAGCGCGTCCTGCGGCTGGAGGTCGATGACGTTGACCTTCGCCGGGTCGACGCCGGCCGCCTGGAGGGCGGCGAGCAGCGAGTAGTGCGAGGTGGAGCCGAACGGGGTGGCGACCTTCTTGCCGACCAGCTGCTCGACCGAGTCGATGCCGCCGCGGGCGACCAGCGCCTCGTTCTCGCCGATCAGGTCGTGCACCCAGAGCACCTTGTACGGGATGTTCAGCGGTGCGGACAGGCCCTTGGTGACGGGGCTGGAGCCGGCCAGGCCGAAGTCGACCGAGCCCGCCAGCACGGCGGTGTTGACGTCGCCGCCGGAGTCGAACTTCACCCACTTGACGTCGGCGTCGGGCAGCGCCTGCTCCAGCAGCCGCCTGTCCTTCACCACCAGGTCGGCGTTGGGTATCTCCTGGTAGGCGATCCGGACGGTGGTTCTGCCCTTGCCGTCGGAGCTGCCGGATCCGGAACTGGAGCAGGCGGTGGCGGCGGCGGTCAGCAGGACGGCGGCGGCAGCGGTGGCGACGGCGCGCCGGAGGGTGCGACGGTTCACGGTGAACTCCTGTGGTTTCTAGATGTGTTGATGGTGCGTCAGGATCGTCCGCGCCAGGGCACGGCGATCCGTTCGACGGCCTTCAGCAGACCGTCCAGGACGATGCCGGACAGGCCGATGGTGATGATCCCGGCGAGCACGACGGCGGTCTGGTTGTAGCGCTGGGCGTCGCGGATCATGCCGCCGATGCCGGGCACGCCGTTGATGGTCTCGGCGGCCACCACCGAGGTGTAGGCGACGCCGACGGCGATCCGCACGCCGGTGAGGATCTCCGGCAGCGCGGCGGGCAGCACCACCCCGCCGAGCAGCGACCAGCGGCCCGCGCCGAGCGCCCGGGCGGCCTCCAGCAGATCGCCCGGGACGCCGCGGACGGCGGCCGCGGTGGCGGCGGCGACCGGCGGCAGCGCGGCGATCAGCAGCAGCCAGACCTTGGGCGACTCGTCGATGCCGAACCAGATCACCAGCAGGCTCAGGTAGGCCAGCGGCGGCAGGGTGCGCAGGAAGGTGACGGCGGGCTCCAGCACCACGGCGACCGGGCGCAGGGTGCCGATCGCCAGGCCGATCACGGTGCCGAACAGGACGGCCCAGCCGGTGCCCTGGGCGATCCGGCGCAGGCTGGCGGCGAGGTGCTCGCCGAGCAGGTGTCCGCTGTAGCCGCGGACGCCGTCGTGCACCGTGGAGGCCAGCACCAGCTGGTGCCACACTTCACCCGGTGAGGGCACCAACGCCCGCGGCCAGACCTGGAGTTGCACGACGATCTGCCAGCCGGCCAGCAGCGCGGCGAGCGCCAGCAGGCGCAGCGCCGTCCAGCGCAGCGCCTCGGCGAAGCGCTTGCGCGGCGCGCCGCCGGCCACCGTCGTCACCGCCGCCGTCACCGCCGCCGTCACCGCGCTCATGCCGCGCCCTGCCCGGCGCCGAGCCCCGCGCCCTGCGCCACGCCCCGCTCGGCCTCCCGCTCGGCCTCCCCCTGGGCGTCCTGCTGGGCGACGAGCGCGCGCACCCGGGGGACGACCTCCTCGCCGACCCGGTAGGCCTCCTCCAGGTGCGGGTAGCCGGAGAGGATGAACTCCTCGACGCCCAGGGCCCGGTACTCGGCGAGCCGGGCGGCGACCTCGTCGTGCGAGCCGACCAGCGCGGTGCCGGCGCCCTCCCGGACCAAACCGATCCCGGCCCACAGGTTGGGGGCGACCAGCAGGTCGCGGGCGGTGGCGGTGCCGCCGCCGTGCAGGGCGGTCATCCGGGCCTGGCCGGTGGAGTCCATCGCGGCGAACCGGGCCTGGCTGGCGCGGACGGCCTCCGGGTCGATGCCGGCCAGGATCCGGTCGGCCTCGGCCCACGCCTGCTCGGCGGTGTCCCGGCTGATCACGTGCAGCCGCAGCCCGTAGCGCAGGGTGCGGCCCTGTTCGGCGGCGATCGCGCGCAGCCGGGTGATCCGCTCGCCGATCGCGGACGGCGGTTCGCCCCAGAGGAGTTGGACGTCGGCGCGGCGGGCGGCGACCCGTTCGGCGGCGGGCGAGGCGCCGCCGAAGTACAGCGGGACGGGGTGCTGGACGGCGGGGTCGACGAGTTGGGCGCCGTCGAGGTGCAGGTGTTCGCCCTGCCGGTCGACGCGCTCGCCCGCCAGCAGGTCGCGCAGCGCGGCCATCACCTCGTCGGTGCGGGCGTAGCGCTCGTCGTGGGCCAAGTGGTCGCCGTAGGCGCGCTGTTCGGCCGGGTCGCCGCCGGTGACCACGTTCAGCCGGAGCCGGCCGCCGGCGAACCGGCGGAAGGCGTCGGCCTGTTGGGCGAGCAGGGTGGGGCTGGCGAAGCCGGACCGGAAGGCCACCAGGAAGCCGATCCGGCTGGTGTGCTGGGTGAGCGCGGTGGCCAGGATCCACGGGTCGACGCAGCCGAGGCCGACCGGGGCGAGCAGCGCGGTGAACCCGGCCTGTTCGGCGGCCCGGGCGACCTGCGCCAGGTAGCCGACGTCGGCGGGGCGGCGGGTGGCGGCGCCGGTGCGGCCCTGCACGGCGGTGACGCCGCCGGGGTCGCGGCCGTCGCCGCCGGTGGGCAGGAACCAGTGGAACACGGGGGTGCTGGCAGGCACGGGGGTCCTCTTCTCCGGGGGTGGCCGGGGCAGCGGGAGGGGGGCGGCCGCTCCGCCGCGCGCCGGTCCGGGGTACGGACGGGGTACGGACGGTGCGGGGGCGGGCGCGGCGGCGGGGACGTACCGGCGGTACCGCGGGCGGACGTACGGGCGTGCGGACGCGGGGGCACGGGGCCTACGGGTGGAGCCGGGGGTCGCGGACGCTCAGGCGCGGCGACAGGCAGCGGAACACACCCGGAGGAGGTCGATGTGACCCCGGGTGGTCAGGAAGACGCGCTGCGACATGGGCCGGAAGTTACCACGTCCGGGCCGGTCGGGGTCAGGGACGGTCCGCATCGTGGTCACGGTGTCCACCTGGTGTCCGGTGCGCCGCCCCGGGCACCGTCACGCACATTTCGGCGCAGGTCCGGTGACGTTCGGTCAGATCTTCGGTGAACTGCGCCCCTCGTAGGCGGACATTTCGCTCAACCACTTGACCGCGTCCTGTACGTCGCTATCGTCTCCCTCAGTATCCGGTCTAGACCTATGGCCGTCTCCCGACCTGTCGTACCGGTCGTACGCAGGAGCACCGCTCGTGTCCGCCCCACCGCGCCACGGCGGCCTCCGACGTACCCCGACGGCCCGGGCGGACCTGAACCCCCACATCAGGAAGGCACCCCACATGCAGACCAAGAGAAAGGTGACCGCCGTCGTCGGCGCGCTGGTCGCCCCGCTGCTCGGCATGACCATGACCGCGGGCAGCGCCAGCGCCCACGGCTGGATCACCAACCCGCCGAGCCGCCAGGACCAGTGCGCCAACAACGTGGTCAGCTGCGGCCAGATCAAGTACGAGCCGCAGAGCGTCGAGGGCCCGAAGGGCCTCACCAGCTGCTCCGCCGGCCACGCCGAGTACGCCGAGCTGGACAACGACAACCTGGGCTGGAAGGTCACCAACGTGTCCTCCGTCCAGACCTTCACCTGGCACTTCACCGCCCGGCACTCCACCGCGAACTGGCAGTACTACATCGGCAACCAGCTGATCGCCACGTTCCCGGGCAACAACGCCCAGCCGCCGGCCGACCTCAGCCAGACCGTGAACTTCGGCAGCTTCACCGGCCGCCAGAAGGTCCTCGCGGTGTGGAACGTCTCGGACACCGCGAACGCGTTCTACTCCTGCATCGACGTCAACATCGGCGGCACCGGCGGGACCACGGGCGGCACCACCGGCGGTACGACCGGCGGGACCACCGGTGGCACCACGGGCGGGACCACCGGCGGCACGACCGGTGGCACCACCGGCGGTGGCACCGGCACCTGCACCGCTGCCGCCTGGAACTCGACCGCGGCCTACAACAGCGGCACCACCGTCTCCTACGGCGGCCACAACTGGCGCTCCAAGTGGTGGACCCAGGGCGAGCAGCCCGGCACCACCGGCCAGTGGGGCGTCTGGGACGACCTCGGCGCCTGCTGACGGACCCACCGGGCACCCGCGACCCGGCTGACCGGCCGACGGCCCCCTGTGGGGGAGGGCCCTCCGGTCCGGCCACCGGACCGCAACGCGCCCCCGACCGCTGCCACCGGCCCCACCCGGCGGCAGCGGTCGGGGGCTTCCGCGTTCCCTGCTCCCCGTGCGCCGGCGGAACCGCTCCGGACGGCCCGACCCGCATGATCCACTTCCGCTCCGGAGGGGGTAGCCTGCACCGGCGACCCCGCCGTCCGCCGCACCCCAGGAGCCACCGTGACGCCGCCCACCGCCCCCGCCCGGACCACCGTCCGCCCGGCCCGCCCCGAGGACTTCGCCCAGTGGCGCGCCCTGTACCGGGGCTACGCCGAGTTCTACCGGGTCGACCAGACCGAGGAAGCCGCCGCCCTGACCTGGTCCTGGATCCAGGACCCGGCCCACGAGGTGGACGCCCTGGTCGCCGAGGCCCCCGACGGCCGCCTGGTCGGCCTCGCCCACTACCGCCCGTTCGCCCGCCCGCTCTCCGCGTCCACCGGCTGCTACCTGGACGACCTCTTCGTCGCCCCCGACGCCCGCGGCTCCGGCGCGGCGGACGCCCTGCTCGCCCGGCTGCGCGAGACCGCGGCCGAACGCGGCTGGAGCGTGGTCCGCTGGATCACCGCCGACGACAACCACCGGGCCCGCACCAAGTACGACCGCTTCGCCACCCGCACCATGTGGGTCACCTACGACATGGCCCCGCAGGACGCCTAGCGGCGCCGCGGCCGTGACGGCGGGTCGGGCGGGGGCGGGTCAGGCGGTGACGGGGTCGGGGGCGGGCACGGCACCGATCAGGGCGCTGCCGTTGACGACGACGGTCAGGGTGCCGTTGTGGCCGGGGCCGAAGTGCTCGGTCGTCAGGCCGCAGGCGCGCCGGGAGGTGTCGCCCCGGAAGGCCGGAAGGCCGGAAGGCCGGAAGGCCCGAAGGCCCGAAGGCCCGAAGGCCCGAAGGCCCGAAGGCCCGAAGGCCCGGAGGCCGGAAGGCCCGGAGGCCGGAAGGCCGGAAGACCGGAAGGCCCGAAGGCGCCGGGAGCGCCCCGGCGGCTGGTGGGGCTGCACCACCGGCCCCGGGGATCCGCGCCCCTCACCCTCCGCGCGGCAGCGCGTCCAGGAGGGCCCGGGCCGGGCCGTCCAGGGCCGGGGTGAAGAGCGCCTCCCGCCGGTGCACCAGCCGGGGGGTGCGCACCGGCAGGGCCACCGTCCCGGCCGGCGCCCCGGTGCCGGCGGCGAGGGTGTGCGGGAGCACCGCGAGGCCGTGGCCCGTCGCGCACAGGGTGAGCAGTGCGGTCGCGTCCTGGCCCTCGTAGCCGGCGGCGGCCGGGAAGGCGCCGCCGGTCAGGGCGCGCAGGTCGGCCAGCGGGGCGGCGATGCCGGAGGCGTCGAGCCAGGACGCGTCGGCGAGCCGGTCGAGGTCGACGGCCGTCCGGCGGCGCAGCGGGTGGCCCGCCGGGCAGAGCACCGCGCACGGCTGCTCCCCCAGTCCGGCCTGCCGGACGGGTCCGAGGTCGCCCAGGGCCAGCGGTCCGCCGGGGGCGGTGTAGCCGTCGGTGACGCCGATCGCGCAGCGTCCGGCGGCGACCTCGACGGCCACCGCCCGCCGGGGCAGCACCCGGACCCGGATCCGTAGCCGCGGTTCCGCCTCCCGCACCCGGGCGAGGGCCCGCGCGACCGTGGCGTCCAGCCCCAACGGGGAGGTCGCGAGCAGCAGTTCGGGCCGCTCGGGGCCGGAGAGCCGCCGGACGTCGGCCCGGGCGGCGTCCATCCGCTCCAGCAGCAGCCGGGCGTGCTCGATCATCCGCTCCCCGGCCTCGGTCGGCCCGACCGGTCGCCGGTGCAGCAGCGGCGCGCCCAACTCGCCCTCCAGCGCGGCGATCTGCTGCGACACCGCGGACTGGGTGTAGCCGAGTTCCAGGGCGGCCGCGGAGAACGAGCCGAGCCGGGCGACGGTGACGAGCGTCCTGAGCAGGTGCGAATCCACGCCCCCCAGTGTGCGGCCCCCGCCGGACGGGCCGATCAGCGGCGCTGATCGGCCAGCAGGAACGCGCGTTGGACCGCCCGGGCGGGCGCGGCCAGGATGGCTGGACATGGAGACCACGGAGAGCACCGCCCACCGCGTCCAGAGCACCGCCCCCACCGCCCGGATCGCCCTGGTCGGCGACCGTTCCCCGCACGTCCCGGCGCACCGGCAGGGGCCGCGGATGCTGGCCGCGCTGCCGGACGCGGGCGGGCCGGCCGTCGAACCGTACTGGGTGGGGACGGCGGAGGTGGACCCGGCGGAGCTGGCGGAGTTCGACGGGATCTGGCTGGTGCCGGGCAGCCCGTACCGCAGCGAGGCGGGGGCGGTGGCGGCGGCCCGGACGGCCCGGGAGCGGGGGGTGCCGTTCCTGGGGACGTGCGGCGGCTTCCAGCACGCGGTACTGGAGTTCGCCCGGCACGCGTGCGGCATCGCCGGGGCGGCGCACGCCGAACAGCAGCCCGGAGCCGGGGAGTTGGTGATCGTGCCGCTGTCCTGCTCGCTGTACCGGCAGGAGGGCGGGATCCGGCTCTCCCCGGGTTCGGCCGCGCACCGGCTGCTGGGCGCGGAGCGGGCCACCGCCCGTTACAACTGCGGTTACACGCTCGCCCCCGGCTACCTGGAGGCGCTGCGGGCGCACGGGATGCGGTTCACCGGGCACGACCCGGACGGTGCCGTCCGGGTCGCCGAACTGCCGTCCCACCCCTTCTGGTTGGCGACGCTGTTCCAGCCGGAGCTGTCCCCGGAGCACGAGGGCCCGCACCCGTTCGTCCGCGCCTTCGCCGAGGCGGCGGCCCGGGCGGCGACGGCCCGCGGGTCGCGGCCTCCCCGCTGACGCCGCGGGTGAACCAGGACCAAAGCCACTTGATCCGGGTCTCCGGACCGTGGTCGCCGCCCCCGCGACCGGAGCAGGATCGGTTGTATGTTCCAAGCATCCGACAGGGGGACGGGCGACGACCAGCGCCCCTCCGCCCCTGACCCCGGGGCCCTGCTCGCCGGGGCCCGTCTGCTGGTCGCGGACCGGGACGCCGCCGCCGCGGCGGCCACCGCCGAGGTCCTGCGCACCCACGGCGCCGCGCACGTGCGCACCGCCGCCTCGCCGCGCGAGTTCCGCGCCGCCGGGCAGGCCGGCCGGGGCTGGGACCTGGCGGTGTGCGACAGCGCCCTCGCCGGGGACGGGCTGACCGAGTTCCTGGAGGACTGGCACGCGCACCACCCGGCCGCCCCGGTGATCGTCACCGAGGACCGGCCGGACGCCGCCCGCGCCGTCGCCGCGCTGCGCGGCCGGGCCGCCGACCTGGTCGCCCGGCACGACCCGGACGCCCTGGTGAGTTCCGCCGCGCACGCCCTCGCCCGCCCGCGGCAGGTGCCGCGGGCGGCCACCGCCGCCGCGGGCCCGGAGCGGGTCGGCATGCTGGTGGTCGGTGCCCACCCCGACGACGTGGAGATCGCCGTGGGCGGCACCCTGCACCGCCGGGCCGACGACGGCTGGGACATCACGGTGCTGACCCTCTCCCCCGGCGCGAACGGCGGCGACCCGGAGCAGCGGCGCCGCGAGGCGCACCGGGCGGCCGAGTCGATGGGCGCCCGGCTGGTGCTGGAGGACCTGCCGGACGGGTCGATCAGCGACGACAGCGCGACGGTGCGGGTGATCGAGCGCACGGTCGCCGAGGCCGCGCCGGACCTCGTGCTGGTGCACTCCGACCACGACACCCACCAGGACCACCGGGCGGTGCACCGGGCCACCCGGGTGGCCTGCCGCCAGGTGCCCCGGGTGTTCTGCTACCAGTCGCCGTCCGCGACCGTCGACTACCGGCCCAACCGCTTCGTGCCGCTGCGCGAGCAGGACGTCGAGGCCAAGCTCGCCTCGATCCGCGCGCACGGCTCGCAGTCGTCCAGCCGCTGGTACCTGGAGGAGGACCTGCTGCGCTCGACGGCCCGCTACTGGGGCCGCTACTCCCGTTCCCGCTACGCCGAACCGCTGGAGGTGCTCCGCGATGCCGCTCCCTTCCACGCCCACTGAGACCACCCCGCCGCCCGCGCCCGACCCCTCCCCCGACCTGGCGGCCGCCCTGGGCCGCCCGCCGCGGGTGCTGGTGACGGGCGCGGGCGGCCCGTCCGGCGTCGGCTTCCTGCGCGCGCTGGCGGGCGCGGTCGAGCCGTACGCGGCGGACATCGACCCGAACGGCGCGGGCCTGTACCTGGTGCCGCGCGCCCGCCGGATGCTGCTGCCGCCCGGCGCCCACCCGGGCTTCGCGGACGCGCTGCTGCGGCTGTGCCGGCGGCACGCGATCGACGTGCTGGTGCCCACCGTGGACGCCGAACTCCTGCCGCTGGCAGGCAGGTCGGCGGATTTCGCGGCGGCCGGGGTGCGGGTCCTGGTGCCGCCCGCCGAGGCGGTCGCCGACTGCCTGGACAAGTGGCGCCTCGCCCGGGCCTGCGCGGGCGCGGTGCGCCTGCCCGAGACCCGGACGCTCGGCCCGGCCGGCGGCGCGGACTTCCCCGGCGGCTTCCCGGCGATCGCCAAGCCGCGCACCGGCTCCGGCTCCCGGGGCGTGCGGATCGTGGAAGGACCGGCCGCCCTGGCCCGGCTCCCCCGGGACCACTCCTACCTGCTGCAGGAACTGCTGCCCGGCACCGAGTACTCGGTGGACGTGCTGACCGACGGCACCGGCCGGGTGGTCGCCGCGGTGCCGCGCTCCCGGGACAAGACCGACTCGGGCATCGTGGTCGCCGGACGGGTGCTGGCCGCCCCCGCGCTGTCCCGGCTGGCCGAGGAGACCGTCCGCACCCTCGGGCTGCGCGGCGTGCTGAACGTCCAGGTCCGCGAGGACCGCCACGGCGAGCCCGCCCTGCTGGAGGTCAACCCCCGCCCGCCGGGCGGCCTCTCGCTGAGCCGGGCCGCGGGCGTCGACCTGGCCCGCTGGGCGGTGGCCGGACTGCTGGGCGCCGAACTGCCGGAACGGATCGCGCACCGCGAGGTGGCCGTGGTCCGGCACTGGCAGGACGTCGTGCTGCGCCCGGACGAACTCGGCGACCTCGCGGACGACACGGAGGCCGTCGGCACGGGAGCCGGGGCCGCGGAGGCCGCCGGCACGGAGACCTTCGCCGAAGAGGCCGTGGCGGCATGACGGAGCGTCGATTCCCGCCGATCACCGCCGACCTGCACACCCACACCGACTTCTCCGACGGCCGCGACCCGCTGGAGCGGGTGGTGGTGGCCGCCGGGGCGGCCGGGCTGCGCACCCTGGTGGTCGCCGACCACGTCCGCGCCGACTCCGACCACCTGCCCGCGTACACGGCCGCCGTCCGGGCCGTCCGGACCTCCCCGGCCGTCCGGACCTCCCCGGCCTCCCCGACCGGCGGGCCGCTGCGGGTGGTGTGCGGGGTGGAGGCGAAGATCCTGGACACCGGCGGGCGGATCGACCTGCCCGCCGACCTGACCGGCGTCGAGCACGTCGCGCTGGCCGACCACCGGTTCCCGCTGCCGGACGGCCCGGCCCACCCGGAGCAGGTCCGCGAACGGCTCGCCGCGGGCGCGCTCACCCCGGCCCGGGCCCGCCGCCTGCTGCTGGCCGCCACCACCCGGGCCGTCACCCGGCTGCCCGCCGGGCGCACCGCGCACCTGGCGCACCTGTTCAGCGTGCTGCCCAAGTGCGGCCTGGCCGAGGCCGACCTCGACCCGGCCGAACTCGCCCCGCTGGCCCGGGCCTGCCGGGCCCGCGGCGTGGCCGTCGAGCTCAACGAGAAGTGGCACTGCCCGTCCCCGCGCACCGCCGCCGCCCTCGCCGCCGCCGGGGTCCGGCTGGCCGCGGGCAGCGACGCGCACCGCGCCGAGGACGTCGGCGCCTTCGCCTGGGTGACCGGCGCACTGGCCGAAGCCCGCTCCGCCGCCCGGCGCGACACCCGCCGCGGCGTCCTCGCGGAGCCCCGGCGATGAACTGGTTCCTGGACGCACTGGCCGTCCTCGTGGTGTTCCTCGGCGCGCTGCCGCTGCTGGTGGCCGTGCTGCAGTTCCTGCTGATCGGCCTCCAGCGCTTCCGCCGCCTGTACCGGGACCGCGGCGAGCCGTACCTGCCGCGCACCGCCGTGCTCGTCCCGGCCTGGAACGAGGCCGCCGTGCTGCCCGGCTCCGTCGAGGGCCTGCTCGCCCTGGAGTACCCGCCCGACCGGCTGCGGATCCACGTGGTCGACGACGCCTCCACCGATGAGACCCCGGCCGTGCTGGCCGAGTTGATCCGCCGCCACCCGGGGCAGGTGGTGCACCTGCGCCGCGAGCACGGCGGCCAGGGCAAGGCGCACACCCTCAACCACGGGCTGGCCCGCGTCCTCGCCGACGACTGGGCCGAGGCCGTCCTGATCATGGACGCGGACGTGGTGTTCGACCGGGACGCGCTCTGGCGGATGACCCGGCACCTGGCCGATCCGCGGGTCGGCGCGGTCACCGCGTACATCAAGGAGGGCAGCGGCAGGCGGGGCAACTACCTTACCAGGTACATCGGTTACGAGTACATCACCGCGCAGGCCGCCGCCCGCCGGGCGCAGAACGTGCTCGGCGCGGTCGCCTGCCTGGCCGGCGGGGCGCAGCTGCACAGCCGGGCCAACCTGGAGGACCTCGGCGGGCGGATCGACACCGACACCCTCGCCGAGGACACCGTCACCACCTTCGAGACCCAACTCGCGGGCCGCCGCGTGGTGTTCGACGGCTACGCGACCGTGCTGGCCGAGGAGCCCGGCGACCTGGCGGGCCTGTGGAAGCAGCGGCTGCGCTGGGCCCGCGGCAACCTCCAGGTCACCCGCCGCTACCGGCACGTGTGGTTCCGCGGCCGCGCAGCGCAGGGCGAACACCGGCTCGGCTCCTGGCTGTTCGGGCTGATCTGGTTCACCCTGCTGCTCACCCCGGCGCTGCTGACGCTCTGCTCGGGCGCCCTGCTGCTGCTCTTCCTCACCGACGCGGGGGGCCTGGCCTGGACGCTGTTCCACTGGCTGTGGGTCACCAACCTGGTCTGCTACCTGCTGCTCACCCTGATGTCCGCACTGGTCGACCCGCGCACCTTCCGCCGCTGCTGGCGCGAGGCACTGATCTACCCGGGCCTGGTCGCCACCGCGATCCTGCTGGTCACCGCCCTGCCCGGGCTGTTCCTGCCGCTGCTGGCGGGAGCCGGGCCGCTCACCGGCCACCTGCTCATGCTGCTGGTGTACGCCTGGCTGGCGCTGTGCATGCCGATCGCCTGGCTGGCCAAGGAGCTCACCGGCACCCGGCTGCGGTGGCTCGCCCCGCCGCTGCTGCACCTGGCGGGCTACGGCTCGCTGCTCGCCGCCTGCCTGGTCGCCGCCGCGTTCCACGAACTGCGGCACGCCGAACTCGCCTGGGACAAGACCGAGAAGACCGGGAAGGTGGCGATCGGATCATGACCCCCGAGCAGCCCGGGACCGACCCCGGGACCGGCACCCCGACCAGCACCGGGACCGGCACCCCGACCGGCAGCACCGACGCCGCCGTGGTCGCCGCGGCCCTCGCCGCCGCCACAGCCGCCCCCGCGCCCGTCGCCACCACGGCCGACACCACCGACACCGCCGACACCGCCGAGCCGGTGCGGCGGCGGGCCGCCGAGCTGACTCCGGTGGACCGCCGCCACGACCGGCGGCTGCTGTGGGGCGAACTGGCCGTCCTGCTGCTGATCGCGCTGGCCCTGCTCGCCCTGATGGCGGTGGGCGGCCTGCCCCGGCCGTTCTGACCCCGCCCGGCGGACCGCCCTCCGCTCAGCCCCGCAGCCGGGCCAGCAGCGTGCTCCACCACCCGCGCCGCTGCGGCGGCACCACCGGCGGTGCGGGCGGCAGCGGCGGCCTGACCGCCGACCGCGGACCGGGAACGGTCGCCCCCGGAGCGGCCGGAGCGGCCGGAGCGGCGGACGGCGTCGACGCCAGCGCCCCCGCACCCCCGACCGTCCCCGTCCCGGCCCCCGCGGCCGCGCCCGCGGCCCCGGCCGCCTGCTGCGGGTACAGCTCGGAGCGCGGGGTGAACCGGGCCGGCAGCTCGGTCAGGTGGCGCGACATCCAGTTGCCCCGCCACACCAACTCGCTCTCCTCGACCGAGAGTTGCAGGTCGGGGAGCCGGGTCAGCAGGATGTCGATGCCGGATTCGGCGATCGCCCGGCCGATCTCCTGCCCGGGGCACTCGTGCGGGCCGCTGCCGAACGCCAGGTGCGAGCGGTTGCCGAACAGCGGGGTGTCCAGGTCGGGCCGGACCACCGGGTCGGCGTTGCCCGCCGCGACGCCGAGCAGCAGCATGTCCCCGGCCTTGATCGCGCGTCCGCCGAGTTCGGTGTCGCCGGTCGCCCAGCGGCCCGGCACCAGCATGAACGGCGGTGAGTCCCACAGGACTTGGTCGAGGGCGTCGGGCAGGGTCATCTGGCCGCCGGACAGGTGGGCGCGGAACCGGCTGTCGGTGAGGACCATCTTCAGCGTCTCGGAGATCAGGTTGCTGGTGGTCTCGTTGGCGGCGAGCAGCACCGAGCGCAGGTGCTCCAGCACCTCCTCCTCGTTCAGCCCGGACTCGTGCTCGATCAGCCAGGTCACCAGGTCCTGCCCGGGGTCGCTGCGCTTGCGCTCCACGGTGCGGCGCAGCGACTCGACCACGTACTCGTTGCTGGCGACGGCCGTCTCGGTGCCCTTGACCAGGTCGCGGGCGGCCTCGACCAGTCGCGGGCCGTACTCCTCGGGCATGCCGAGGAGTTGGGTCATCACCAGCATCGGCAGGTGCTCGGCGAACTGGGAGACCAGGTCGACCCGGCCGCTGTCGCCGAACCCGGCGATCAGCTGGTCGGAGAAGCGGGTGACGAAGCGCCGCATGCCGCGCCGGTCGAAGCGGTTCAGGCCGTCGGTGACGGCGGTGCGCAGCCGCCGGTGCTCCTCGCCGTCGACGAAGGAGCAGGTCGGCTGCCAGGCGATCACCGGCAGCACCGGCGAGTCGGGGGCGACCCGGCCCTGGCGGAACTCGGTCCAGCGCCGCGAGTCGCGGGAGAACCGGGACGGGGTGCGCATCGCGGTCAGGTTGGCCGAGTAGCCGAGCACCAGCCAGGCCGGCAGGTCGCCGTGCAGCAGTACGGGGGCCACCTCGCCGTGCTCGGCGCGCAGCTTCTCGTAGAAACCGGCCGGGTCGGCCTCGGCCTCCGGCCCGAACAGCCGCAGCAGTTCACCGCCCCCCGGCCCGCCGCCGGCGCGGTGGGCGGGACAGCCGGGCGGCGGGACGAGCCCGCCCTGGTACGCGTGCTCTTCGTACGTCACGGGGCAACTCCGGTGCGAAAAGGATGAATGGGTGGACCGCCGGCCGCAGACCGACCGACTGCCCGGCCGACCGACTGCCCGGCCGGGCGTCAGCCGACCGGCTGGGCGGCCGCGGCCGTCCCCGCGGGCCGGGCGGCGAGGTCGTACAGGTAGCGCATCAGGGCCATCAGCACGTCCCGGCTGGACTCCCGGGAGCGGGCGTCGCACTGGACGATCGGCACGTGGTGCGGCAGGTCGAGCGCGGCGCGCAGTTCGTCGACGGGGTAGCCGGGCGACTCGGGGAAGCCGTTGATCGCGACCACGAACGGGACGCCGCGGTCCTCCAGCCGGCCCAGCACGTCGAAGGAGACCTCCAGGCGGCGGGTGTCGACCAGCACGACCGCACCGAGCGCGCCCTCGAACAGGCCGTTCCAGAGGAACCAGAAGCGCTCCTGGCCGGGCGTGCCGAAGACGTACAGCACCAGTTCGTCGCTGATGGTGATCCGGCCGAAGTCCATCGCGACGGTGGTGGAGCTCTTGCGCTCCACCCCGGCCAGGTCGTCGATGCCGACGCCGGCCTCGGTCATGGTCTCCTCGGTGGTCAGCGGGCGGATCTCGCTGACCGCGCCGACCAGGGTGGTCTTGCCGACCCCGAAGCCGCCGACGATGACGACCTTGACGGCGGTGGCCACGGTCGCCGGGAGCAGCTCGGCCTCGCGCGGCCCGCGCGGCTCAGAGCCGTTGAAGTCCATGGATCACTGCCTCCAGCAGGGAAAGGTCGGGAAGGGCGGCCGGCGGGACGGGGGCGCGGACCTCGATCCGGCGTTCGGCGAGCAGGTCCGCGAGCAGGACGGTGACCAGGCTGTTCGGCAGCCGCAGGTACGCGGAGATCTCGGCGACCGACAGCGGGGAGGAGCAGATCCGCAGGATCGCGGCGTGCTCGGGCTGCATGGTGGGTTCGGGCCGGGCGCGGGCGACGACCAGCGTGACCAGGTCGAACCCGGCGGTGGCGGACTTGCGGTCGCGCCCCCCGCTGATCACGTACAGCCGCTCCGGGTTGGCGTCCGCCCAGTCCTGGTTGCTCATCCCCGCACCTCGGTGTGGCCGGCGGCCGGTCGGCCCGTCGGCGGTGTTCCGGCGGGGCCGGTCGGCCCGACCCTCCCGGTCGTTCCGGTCGGCCCCGTGGCCGCTGTCGCCACGGCCGCCGCTGTCGTCGCTGCTACCGCCGCTGTTCTTGCTGCGGCCGCCGCTGTTGCTGCCGCCGCGGGCCGGGCGCCCGCGGCCGGTGACGCGGCCCGGCGGCCGGTCCGTCCGGCGGCGGTGCGGATCACGCGATCTGCTCGCTGCCGCGGACGGGGGTGGTCAGGTGCTCGCCGATCCGGGCGACCAGGTCGCGCATCCGCTGGCCGACCAGCCCGGCGTCCACGCCCTCGTCGGCGAGGACCGCCAGGTAGGCCCGGGAGCCGGCCGCCATCAGGTAGAAGAACCCGCCGCCGACCTCGATCACCACCAGCCGCATCCGCCCGTCGCCGCCCGGGAACTCGTGGCCGACCGCGTTGGCCAGGCTCTGCAGTCCGGCGCAGGCGGCGGCCAGCCGGTCCGCGGTGTCGGGGTCGGTGCCGTGCTGGGCCAGCCGCAGGCCGTCGGCCGACAGGACGATGACGTGCCGGATGCACGGGACGGTCTCCGCGAGGTCCCTGAGCATCCAGTCCATGTTGGTCCGTTGCTGAATCACTTGTCGCCTTTCCCTGCTGATTCGTCACTGGCGTGGCCGGGGCCGCCGGGTCCGGCGGGCGGCGCGGTGCCGTTGACGCCGTTGGTGAAGGCGGCCAGCCACAGGCCGGGTTGGACCGGCTCGGGGGCGGGTGTCTGCGGCACCGGGGCGGTCTGCGCCACCGGGGCCGGGAGCGGGCTCTGCGCCGGGGCCGGGGGCGGGCTCTGCGCCGGGGCCGGCTGCGGGGCGCGGGGGGCGGCCCCGCCGAAGCGGGACGGGGCGGCGTGCCGGCGCCGCTGGGGCAGGCCGTTCGCGGCGCGCTCCAGGACCACCGGGACCTCGTCCTGGTCCGGGACGGCGGCGAGGCCGAACCCGGCGGACGGCGCCGCGACCGGCGCGGGCGCGGGGTTGGGCACGGCGCGCGGGAAGGCCGCGGTGGCCGCGAAGCCCCCGGCGGGGGTGTGGGTCGCGGCGGCGGGGCGGGGGCGCGGCGGGGTGTCCGCGTACTCGGCGCCGACCGCCGCCGGGTACGCCTCGCTGTCGGGCTGCCCGGGGTGGGAGGGGAAGGCCAGCGGGGTGGTGGTGGCGATCCGGCCGATGCCGTGCGCGCGGCTGGGCGCGGGCGCGGTGGTGATGTAGACGTCCGGCACGATCAGCACGGCGCGCACGCCGCCGTACGCGGACGGGCGCAGCGAGACCTGGAAGCCGTACGCGCGGGCGAGCCGGCCGACCACGGCCAGGCCGAGCCGGGGGGCCTCGCCGAGGCCGTTCAGGTCGATGCCGGACTCGGCCTCGGCGAGCATCCGCTCGGCCCGGGCCCGGCCCTCCTCGCCGAGGCTGAGGCCGCCGTCCTCGATCTCGATCGCGATGCCGGTCTGCACCTCGACGGCGGTGAGGTGGACGCTGGTCTGCGGCGGCGAGTAGCGGGTGGCGTTGTCGAGGAGTTCGGCGAGCGCGTGGATCAGCGGTTCGACGGCCGGGCCGACCACGGCGACCTCGGAGACCGGGTGCAGTTCGACCCGGCGGAAGTCGAGGATCCGGGACATGCCGCCGCGCAGCACGCTGTACAGCGGGACGGGGTTGTTCCACTGGCGGCCGGGGCGGGCGCCGCCGAGCACGGCGATGGAGTCGGCGAGGCGGCCGATCAGGGCGTTGCCGTGGTCGATCACCAGCAGGTCGTCGAAGACCGCGGGGTCGTCGCCGTGCCTGTCCTCCATCTTGCGCAGGTCGATGGCCTGCCGGTGGACGATGGCCTGCACCCGGCGGGCGATGTTGACGAAGGCGCGCTGCGCGGACTCGCGCATCGCCTCCTCGTTGTCGACGGCGTCCAGGACGGCGCGCAGCACGGCGTGCCGGAAGTCGTGGAACTCGTCGCCGGCGTCGTGGACGTGCTGCTGCTCGTAGGAGCGGAGCACGTCGGTGATGAACTCGCCGCCCTGCATCCGGGCGACGGCCTGCGGGAGGTCGTTCTTGGCGAGTTCGAGCATGCCGGCCTGCTGCCGGGCCAGCCGGTGGCGGTGCTCGGCGTCCTGCCGGGCGGCCTCCTCGCGGGCCCACTCCAGTGCGCGGCCCCGGCGCACCGCCTCGAAGCCCGCCACCGCCACGGCCGCGGCGCCCACCAGGCCGCACCAGATGGTCCCCGAGGTCGCCGCGCCCGGGGCCGCGGCGGCGGCGAGCCCGACGGCCGCGCCGATCACCACCGCGGGCAGCAGGCCGACGAGCACGGCCGCGGGTAGCCGCCCTCCTGCAGACGATCCGTCTGGTGACGATCCGGCTCGAAGCATCAGCATCCTCATACGCTCGGGGGGACGGGTGGCGGGCGGGGCCGGGCGGTGCGGCGGGGCCCGGGGCGCGAAGCAGCATAGCCGGTGCACGATCGCTCTGACGGTCCGTCAGAGTTCTTGTCCCCCAGGAGAGTTGCCCTGCTCGGGGGCGCCGTGCGGGGCCCGGCGGAACGGATCCACCGGCTCGCGCCCGACTCATAGGCTTGTCTCACCACGCGCCCCCGCAGTAGTCCCGCGCGTCGGATTCACCCGGAAGAGCGGCAGTCCCGGCAAACTTCCGACCGTTCCCGACCGATGGTGCTAGGCCGACGTTCTCCCACCCCGCCTTCACGGACCCTCCGCACACCCGTGGGCCCCGACACACCCCCGACTCACCCCCGGTTCACCCCGCCGGGTAGGGACCGCGGTGGACCCGCCCGCCCACGCCGCCCGGAGGCCCGCCCCGATGCCCACCGACCCGTCCGACCCGTCCGCCGTGCCCGGCCGCCGCACCCTGCTGCGCACCGGCCTCGCCACCGGCGCCGCGGCCGCCACCGGCCTGGCCTCCCCCGCCCCGGCCGCCGCCGCCCCTTCCCCGACCGCCACCCCGGCCGACCGGGTGATCACCCTGACCGGCGAACTGCCCACCGGCGCGCCCGACTTCGTCTACCTCCCGGTGGAGGTCCCGCGCGGGGTGCGGGAGATAGCGGTCTCCTACGGCTACGACCGGCCCGCCGTCCCGGCCGGCACCCCGGGCAACTCCTGCGACATCGGCATCTTCGACCAGCGCGGCACCGACCTCGGCGGCCGGGGCTTCCGCGGCTGGTCCGGCGGCTTCCGCAGCTCCTTCAGCATCTCCGCGACCGCCGCCACCCCCGGCTACCTGCCCGGCCCGGTCGACCCCGGCACCTGGCACGTGGTGCTCGGCCCCTACCAGGTCGCCCCGCAGGGCCTGACCTACTCGGTGCAGGTCACCCTCCGCTTCGGCGCCCCCGGCCCGGCCTTCGCCCCGCACTATCCGGCCGAACGCGCCCGCGGCCGCGGCCGCGCCTGGTACCGGGGCGACTGCCACCTGCACACCGTGCACTCGGACGGGCGCCGGCTGCCCGCGGAGGTCGCCGCGGGCGCCCGGGCCGCCGGGCTCGACTTCATCGTCTCCACCGACCACAACACCAGTTCCTCGCACGGCGCCTGGGGCCCGCTCGCCGGGGACGACCTGCTGATCGTCCCCGGCGAGGAGATCACCACCCGCAACGGCCACTGGCTGGCCCTCGGCCTCGACCCCGGCCAGTTCGTCGACTGGCGCTACCGCTCCCGCGACGGGCAGTTCCCCCGCTTCGCCCGCCAGGTCCGGCGCAGCGGCGGCCTGGTCGTCCCCGCCCACCCCTACTGCCCGTACGTGGCCTGCCAGTGGAAGTTCGGCTACCAGGACGCCGACGCCGTCGAGGTGTGGAACGGCCCCTGGACGTACGACGACGAGTCCGCCGTCGACACCTGGGACGCCCAGCTCGCCGCCGCCCTGCGCGAGGGCCGCGACTGGCTGCCCGCGATGGGCAACAGCGACGCCCACAGCGACCCGCAGCCGATCGGCAGCCCGCACAACGTCGTCCTCGCCGACGACCTCAGCCGCCCCGCGATCCTGGACGGCCTGCGCGCCGGGCGCAGCTGGCTGGCCGAGTCCGCCGCCGTGCAGCTGGAGTTCGCCGCCACCGGCCACGGCCGCCGGGCCGGCATCGGCGAGCGCCTGACCGTCCCCGCCGACGCCCCCGTCGACGTCGAACTCACCGTCTCCGGCGTCCCCGGCGGCACCGCCCGCCTGCTCACCGACGAGGGCCAGCTGCACCAGGAGACCCTCCCCGCCGACGGCGCCCCCGCCACCGTCCGCTGGCGCACCACCGCCTCGCTGGCCGGCTACGTCCGCGCCGAAGTCCGCCGCCCCCGGCCGGACGGCACCCCCGGCAAGGGCAACTCCATGGGCCCCGACCTCCCCTGGGGCCCGATGGCCGCCCTCACCAACCCGATCACCCTGCACCTCGCCTGAGCCCCGCCCGCCCGGACGGAGCTCTGCTCACGCTGCTGCGCGAACTGCGGGACGACGGTGCCGCCCGCCCCGGGCAGCGCACCGGAGTGGGGGTGGAACGCCCGTCCGGGCCGGGCGCGGTGCCGCCCCGGACGTCGGCGGAGATCGCCGAACCGGCCGACGCCGTCCCTGGCGTCCCCGCCGAGGACCGGACGTACGCCCTCTGGTGGGTCGGCGCGCTGTTCGACGCCCCGGACGCGATGCGGAGTTGGCCGCCCACCCGAACCCACGGGTCCGCCGCAGCGTGGCCCGCGCCCCCGACTGGCCGCCGACGTCGCCACCCGGCTCGGCCGGGACGAGGACCGGGTGGTGCGGCCGTTCCTCACCGAGTCCTGCGCGGACGCCCCTGCCGAGACCCCGCTCGACGTGTGGGGCTGGTGGTCGGGCAGCTTCACCTTCCCCGACCGGCCCCGCGGCCACCCCGACTTCCCCCGCGCGGGCCTGCGCCGCTACACCGACGACCCGCGGCCGCGGTACCGGCTGCTCGCCCTGGACGACCCCGGCGCGCCGACCGCGCTGGCCGCGCTGGCCGTGCGCCTCGCCGCCGACCCCGACCCGGCGGTCCGGGCCCGCGCCGCCGGAGACCCGCCCCTGCCGTCGGCCGCGACCGTCACCCTGCTCCGCGCCCCCGGCAGCGCCGCGGACGCGGCCCGCAACCCCGCCCTCCCGCTGCCGGTGGTCCTGCGGATGGCCGCCGGCTGACGCCGCCACCGGACCGTGGCCGCCCACCGGGCGTCAGGAGCCGGACGCCTTCCGGAACCGCTTGGCGAGCGCGGGATCGGACTCCCACCACAGACCCGCCCCCTCGGCCTCCTCCGCGGCGACCCGCGGGGCCGCCGTGCTCCGGGGCTCGGGGGCGTCATCGACCCGCACCCGGAACATCAGGCCGGGGACGGTGCGGAACACCACCGCGAGCAGGACGATCGTCGCCACCACGTAGACCGGGGGAACCGCGATCCCGCCCAGGAGCGGCAGCAGCAGCGCGATGCCGAGCCCCGTCCCCCGGGCCGTGACCCGGACCTCCCGGCCCTCGGTCGCCGCCGCCGTCACCGTGTTGGAGCCGGTGCGGTCCCTCGCGGTGATCCGCACCGCGTGGGGGCCGGGCGCCACCGGGAACCGGGCACTCTCCCCCTGCCTGACCCAGCCGACCCTGACGCCGTCGACGACCACGCCGAACGTCCCCGCCCGGCCGATCCCCGGCTGCTGCGCACGCACCACGACGGTCGCGGTCATCGCCCCCCACTCCTATTGATCATGTGCCAAATCGCGCCAAGGATAGGCCACTTACCACCCCGACGGCCCCCGAACGGACGGCCCCGGGAAGACCGCTCCTCAGGTCAGCTCCAGCACCTTCCGCCCGCAGCGCAGGAACACCCGGCGGGTCGCCCGCGGGTCGGCCAGGCCGTGCGCGCCCAGGACCACCCGGAGCCGCTCGTCGACGTCCGCCCGACCGAGCGGGACGGTCCGCCCGGTGCCGTCGGTGTGTTCGACGACGAGCTTGAGGCCGCCCGCCCCGGCGACCCGGCGGACCTGGTTGAGGCCGGGCAGTTCGCCGCTGACCCGCACCAGCAGTTCGCCGAGCGTCGTCGCGCCGTGCGCGCCCGGGTCGACGGAGGGCAGCGGCCCCGCCTGGGAGTAGCGGCGCACCGAGTACCGCGCCCGGAAGGCGTCCCGCGCCGCGAGCGCGGCCCGCTCCCCGTGCACGGCGGCGGTGACGGCGGCGGCCAGCAGGGTCTTGACGGCCATCGGGTGCCGGCGCCCGTCCTCGGTCTGGGCGAGCAGCGACTCGACCTCCTCGTCGAGGAGTTCGGTGAGGGCGCGGAGGTACTCGGGCAGCAGCCGGTCCGCGCAGGACATCAGCCGGCCGAACATCTCCTCGGCGGGGAAGCCCAGTCCGACGTAGTTGTTCCTCGACTTGCTCATCTTGGCGCCGGTGCCGTCGGTGCCCTCGATCAGGCCGGTGGCCAGCACCACTTCGGGCTGCTGCCCGGCCGCGCCCATCACCCGGCGGCACATCTGCAGGTTGAGCAGCTGGTCGAGGCCGCCGATCTCGACGTCGGCGGCCAGTTCGACCGAGTCCAGCGCCATCACCACGGAGTAGACGAGTTCGGCGAGCGTCAGCCCGCTGCCCTCGGCGAGCCGGGTGCGGAAGTCCTCGCGCTGCAGCGCGGCGGAGGCGGGCAGCTGCGCCAGCACCTCCAGGAAGCGGGGCAGCGTCATCGGCTCCAGCCACTCGCTGTTGAACCGGAACTCCGCCCGGGAGAAGTCGAAGAACGGCCCGACCTGCTGCCGGTAGGTGGCGACGTTGCGCCGCACGTCGTCCGCGGTGAGCGGCGGACGCTCGGCGCTGCGGCCGGAGGGGTCGCCGATCCGGGCGGTGACGTCGCCGACCAGGAACACCACCCGGTGGCCCATCCGCTGCAGGCGGCTGGCCAGGACCATCGGCACGGCGTGCCCGAGGTGCACCTCGGCGCCGGTCGGGTCGATGCCGAACTTGACGGTCAGCGGCCGCCCCTCGGCGAGCAGTTCGGCGAGCCGGTCGCCGCCGGGCAGCACCTGCGCGGCCCGGGCGCCGAGCAGTTCGGCCTGTCGGCGCGGCGGCAGGCCCGACAGGTCGGCGCCCCGGCGCTCCGCCAGCAGCCCGAGCAGCCGGCCCAGCTCCGGGCCCTCCCGCAACTCCCCCTCCTCCTCGATCAGTTCACGGACCTGCTCGACACTTCGGTCGAAGACGGCGCCGGGGCCGGACAGGGTGCTGGGGTCGGAAACGGTGGCGGTCATGGCCGTCCTCTCGGGGTGCGTCGGCGCACGCGGGCGGCGGGGCACGGCCGCGCGGCGCGAACAGGGGTGCGGGGGTTCGGAGGAGGGCCGGACGGGCAGGGGCTGCCGGCCGGCCCGCGCAGGGGCGGCCGCCCACGGCTCGCGGCAGGTGTCGACGGCCCGCGACGACGCGCGTCAGCGGCCCGCGCCGGGGGGGCGGGTCAGCGCATCAGCACGTCAGCGGGTCGTCCGAGGAGGACCGGGAGGCTCGGCCGCCCACGGAACGGGGCAGGCCGGAGGGCGGTGTGCACCGCCTCTAATATCGCTTCACCACGCGAACCTCCGGGAACAGGGAACGGCGGGAACGCGAAATGCGCCCGGCAGCGCCGTCGCCGCCCATGCTGCCCCACCGGCCCCACCCCGCGCACCTGGTTTTTCCCGCCCCGCTCCCACCCCCGCCCCCCGCTCCCCGCCGCCCCCGCTCCCCCCGTTTTCCACCCGCCCGCGCCACGTGTGCGCCTTGGCAGCGGCGGCCGCGCCTGCGAAGGTGACGGAAGGCTGACGGCGTATCAGCCCACCATCCGCTTGTCCGACCACCCGTCTCGGAGGACCCGCATGACCGCACCGGTGCTGACGGTGGACCAGGTGGTCGACCGGATGACGCAACTGGCCGCCGGACTCCCGCTCGGCGACGGCGTCGCCGTGTTCAACGCGATGTACCTGACCGTCACCCGGCTGGTCCGCGACCACCTCGCCACCGCGTACTTCGACGACCCGGCCACCATGGCCGAACTCGACTCCGTCTTCGCCGCCCGCTACCTGGCCGCCGTCGACGACGACCGGGCCGGGCGCCGCCCCGCCGCCTGCTGGCGCCCGCTGTTCGAACTGCGCGCCGCCCCGGGCGTCCACCCGCTCCAGTTCGCGCTGGCCGGGGGAAGAATCCTTTAAACCTATAGTCACACTAATCTGTCTGCCAGTAGGCAGCCGGGCGCTCGCCCGCCGCCCTGATCACATCGCCGGTCGACCGCCGCACTGACGCAGAGGTCACGAATCGCCCCGGAGTGCGCCGATGACCGCTCGATCATGGACGCCTCTCGCCGGCACCGGACACGCCCCGCACCTGGCGCCGACGATACATCGAACGCGCCCCGGACACCCGGAAGGCGAGCGCCGCTCCCGCGTCCCATCCGCGGCAAGGCGGAAGCTGTCAAGTCAAATGAGACAGTTTGCTTCTATATGGACTCTTGAGTGGGTTCTGTCTCCTGCTTCGGTTCGTTGATCCAGACCTGTGCTGGTATCTCGGGTGGTGTGGGTCGTCGGGCGAACCGTTCGGGGTGGCGGAGGTATGCCTCGGCGAGGGTGATGGCCCGTTGCTCGCGCACCAGGTCGGCGGTGCCGAAGTGGACGGATGCGGGAGTGTGCAGGCCGATTCCGCTGTGCCGGTGCTCGTGGTTGTAGTAGGCGAAGAAGCCGTCGCACCACTCGCGTGCCTGGGCAAGGGAGTTGAAGTGCTCGGGAAAGTCGCCCGAGTACTTGATGGTCTTGAACTGGCTTTCGCTGTACGGGTTGTCGTTGGAGACCTTCGGCCGGGAGTGGCTGCGGGTCACGCCGAGGTCGGTCAGCAGCTGGGACACGGCCTTGGAGGTCATCGAGGCGCCCCGGTCGGCGTGCACGGTCTCGGGCACGATGCCGTTGCGTTCGATGGTCTCGCGGATCAGTTCCTCGGCGCGGCGCGAGTCCTCGGCAGCTTCGACGGTCCAGCCGCAGATGTAGCGGCTGTAGATGTCGATGATCGCGTAAAGGTGGTACCACTCGCCCTTGTTGGGGCCTCGGAGTTTGGTGATGTCCCAGGTCAGGACCTGGCAGGGGGCGGTGGCCAGCAGTTGCGGGACGGTCTTGGCGGGGTGGGTGGCCTGGCGTCGGCGCTCGCCGGACTGTCCGGCTGCCTTGAGGATGCGGTACATCGTCCGCTCGGAGCACCAATACACGCCGGCGTCCAGTTCCCGCGCCCAGACCTGGGCCGGCGGCAGGTCAACGTACTCGGTGCGGTTCAACAGCTCCAGCACCGCTGCCCGTTCGGCCGCGCTCAACGCCGAGGCCGGGGACGGCCGGGGCCTGCGCCCGACGGCCGGGCGCGGGTTGAGCTTGCGGTAGTGGGTGGCTCGGGAGCGGCCGATGAGGCTGGAAGCCGCCGTGGTGCTCAGCTCGGGCACCAGACCGGTGAGGGCCTCGTCCAGGACCGGTTCGACGGCGCGGTTCAGTCCGCGCTCTCGGAGAGCATCTCCAAGAGCGCGTGTGCTTTTCCCAGCACGGCCAGGGCGGCATCGCGCTGGGCGACGTCCTTCTCCAGGCGGGCGACCTTCTTGCGCAGGCGTTCCAGCTCGGCCTGCTCGGCGGCCTTCTTCGGCCGTGCCGGTGAGGTCCGCCGGTCGGTCAGCGTGGCCATCGCCCCGGCGTCGCGGGCTTGGCGCCACTCGACGATGTGGGAGTGGTAGAGCCGCTCGCGGCGCAGGATCGCGCCCTTCTCCCCGTTGGGGGCGGCGTCGTACTCGGCGACGATCCGCAGCTTGTACTCCGGTGAGAACGTCCGCCGCTTCGGCTTCGGTGCCGGGTCGGGATTGGTGGTGCTGGCCATGCCGGGGGAATCTCCTCTGCCTCGCTATCCAGACTAACCCGACATACCGGGCGTCTCAGTCGAGACTGTCAGAGAGGGTGCCCGGCACGGCCCTCCGCCAGGGCCGGACCCGTTCCGGTCCGCCGAGCGGACCGGAACGGCGCCGCGGCGGGTGCGGTCAGGAGCCGGCGCTCGCCGGGGCGGTCTTGTTGAACATGTAGCGCGCGATCCGCCACCCCTCGTCGGTGCGGACGAAGACGAACAGCTCCCGGTTGCGCTCAGGGGCACGGCTGCCGTCGGCGTGGACGGTGACCCGACCCGCCGATCCGGTGACGGCGTGGGCGGTGCCTCCGTCGACGGTGAGGTCCTCGATCGTGAACTCCACGTCGAGCTGGATCTGCTCGAAGATCTGCCGGTACGCCTCCAGCAACTGCTGCGGGCCGGCCGCGGTCGGCGCCTGGTAAGGCATGAAGACCCCGTCGGGCGCGTACAGCGAGGCCGCGAGGGCGGCGTCGGAGGTGTTCAGCGCCTTGGCGTAGGTGTCCAGTAGTTCTCGGACGGCCGTGGTGTCACTCATCGTCCCAACCCTTTCCTCGCGGCATGTGGTTCTTGTGCCGATGATTGCAGGAACAATCATAGTGCGGCGTACCATTCCCGCATGGCAGAAGAAACGCTGGACACGGCGAGCGAACACGCCTGGCGCGCCGTCCTCAAAGGCCACGCCCTCCTGGTGGCGCGGCTCGACGCCGACCTCCGCGCGCACGCGGGCATGGCGCTGATCGACTACGACGTGCTGGTCCAGCTCTCCGAAGCCCCGCGGCGGCGGCTGCCGATGGCCGACCTCGCCCGCGCCATGGTCTACAGCCGCAGCGGCCTGACCCGGCTCGTCGACTCACTCGAACGCCGCTCCCTGGTCACCCGAGAGCACAACAGCACCGACCGCCGGTCCTGGTACGCCGTCCTGACCGGCCAGGGGCTGGCCGCGCTGGAAGCGGCCTGGCCGGTCCACGCGGCCGGTGTCCGGGCGCACTTCGCAGCCCACGCCGACCCCGGCCAGGCACGCGCGATCAGCGCGGTCTTCGGCGCCGTCATAGCCGACCTCGCCCCCGACGCCGCGGAGCTACGCCATTTCCACCCCACAGGCTGACCCTGGAGGAACAGATGAACGACACCATGCGAGCGGTCGTCCTCGACGGCCCCGGCACGGTGGAGCGACTGCGGCTGGTCGAGCGACCGGTCCCGGAGCCGCCCGCCGGCTGGGTGCGGATCAAGGTCGAGGCGTTCGGCCTGAACCGCTCCGAGCTGCACACCCGGCTCGGCCTCGCCGACGGCGTCACCTTCCCCCGGATCCCCGGCATCGAGGCGACCGGCACCGTCGACCTCGACCCGGACGGCGTCCTGACGCCGGGCCAGCAGGTGGCCGCCCTGATGGGCGGCATGGGCCGCACCTTCGACGGCGGCTACGCCGAGTACACCGTCGTACCCCGCAGCCAGGTCGTCCCGTTCCGCTCCGACCTGCCCTGGGAGGTGGTCGGTGCCGTCCCGGAGACCCTGCAGACCGCGTACGGCTCGCTCACCGTCGGACTGGACCTGCGCCCGGGCCAGTCCCTGCTGATCCGCGGCGGCACCTCCGCGCTCGGCCTGGTGGCGACCACGCTGGCCAAGGAGACCGGCGCGACCGTCCTGGCCACCACCCGCAGCGCCGACCGCCTCAAGGCGCTGGCCGACCACGGCGTGGACCACCCGCTGGTCGACGACGGCGCCGTCGCCGCGCAGGTCCGCGCCCTGTTCCCGGAGGGCGTCGACGCCGCCCTCGAACTGGTCGGCACGCCCACCCTGCCGGACACCCTGGCCGCCACCCGTGTCCACGGCACGGTCTGCTTCACCGGCATGCTCTCCAACCAGTGGACCGTGCCCGACTTCTACCCGATCGACTACCTCCCCCGCGGCGTCCGCCTCAGTGCCTACGGAGGCGGAGCCGCCGACCTCCCCGCCGAGGTCCTGCAGCGCCACCTGGACCGCGTCGCCTCCGGCGAGAGCAGCGTCGGCCCCACCCACGTCTACGCCCTGGACGAGATCCGCACCGCCCACGACGACCTCGAACACGGCCGCCACGTCGGCAAACTCGTCGTCCGCACCTGACACCGGCACACGGTGCCGCCCCCGGTCCCTTCATCGAGACCGAGGGCGTGAGGGCAGCCGGTCAGGGGGTCCTACGTTGTTGGTGGGTTGGACGGGCCGTCGTAAGGTCCAGAGGCCCAGAGACGCCGGGCATGGCTTTCAGGGGGTTGCCCACGATGGTTCCC
>NZ_BAAANS010000011.1:0-146960 GCF_039529925.1 Kitasatospora saccharophila
ACAAGGACCCCGAAGCCCCCATCTTCGAACTCGTCGACTACGGCGTCGTCGGAGACCTCTTCAACGTCCTGCCCCAACTCACCGACGAGGTCAAGGCCCGCAAGGGCTGATCCGGCCCGCAACGGCGGACGGCGCGGCTCCCGGGGTCTCCGGGGGCCGCGCCGTCGTGTTGCCGTGCGGTCGTGCCGTGGGCGGGTGGCGCGGTCAGCGGCCCGCGAGGGCGTGCACGAAGCGGGTGCCGTCGACGGTGCCGAGCCCGGAGGCCAGGTCGTAGCCCTTGGCGGCCGGGTAACCGGTCACCGCGTCCCAGGAGTTGTCGCCCGCGGTGACGTCGGTGATGCCGCTGACCTGCTGCGGCAGCAGGGCGAGCGCGTACAGCCGGGGGTTGAGCTGGCCGAGGCGGTGGCCCGCCAGCTGGTTCGCCAGGGCGACGACGCCGGAGAAGATCGGCGTGGCCTCGCTGGTGCCGCCGACCAGGTGCCAGCCGACCCGGGTCGGGTCGTAGGACTCGTACGTCCAGGCGGCGCCGTCCACGGCCGCGCTCATCGAGATGTCCGGCGTGCCGCGGTGGCCGCCGGTCACGTTCCCCACGGCGGCCTGGTACCAGGGGCGTTCGAAGACGCCGGAGACGCCGCCGCCCGCCGCGCCGTAGTCGTCGTGCCAGACCCGGTCGGGCGCGGTGCGGTTGCCGCCGTCGTCGAGGGTCAGCTGGGTGCCGCCGACCGAGGTGACCAGCGGGTCCGCCGACGGCCAGGAGTTGACCCTGTACGGGTACAGGTCGCTGCCGTTCTCCGTCGCGTCGGTCGCGCCGTTGTCACCGGAGGCGGCCAGCACGGTGACGTCCTGGGCGGCGGCGAACTTGAAGGCGTACCGCAGCTTCTCGATCGACTTGAAGTCGCCCTTGTCGTAGCCCGGGAAGGTGTTCTCGGTCGCGCCGAAGCTCTGCGAGACCACGTCCACGTCGTGCGACTTGATGACGGCCTTCTCGGCGTCCATCATCTCGGGCAGGCCGGTGACGCCCTCGGTCTCCGCGACGCCGGTCTCCACCAGCACGATGTGCGCGTCGGGGGCGATCGCGTGCGCGTACTCGACGTCCAGGGTGGTCTCGCCGGCCCAGCCGGTGTGGTCCGCGTTGGTCGGGTCGAACACCGGGACGTCGCCCCACTTGACCACCTCGACCCGGGTGTCCGGGATGCCCCACTGCCTGTCGAAGGTCTCCAGGTCGTGCTGGATCGTCGGCGAGCCGAAGGAGTCCACGATCACGATGGTGCGGCCCTTGCCCGTCACGCCCTGCTGGTAGAGCGGGTCCAGGTGGTAGGCGGTGCGGTACTGCAGCGGCGAGTAGCAGTGGATGCCGATCTGGGCGACGCAGTCCGAGGTGGATATCGGCGCCACCCGGCCGACCGCGTCGATCTGCCCGGCCGAGGCGGGGCGCAGCTTGAAGACCGCGGGAAGGCGGGCGGCGGACCGGGCGGTGGCCGTCGCCCCGGTCAGGGCGGTGGCCCCGACGGCGAGCAGCGCGGCGGCCCGCAGCGCGGTGGAGCGTCGGGTGCCCGCGGTGGCGGGGTGCATACCCAAGGAGGACTCCTCGAAGAGACGGTTCCCCGGCCTGGTCCGGTCGGGGCGCCCCCATCACATCGGCAGCCGCCGGGCCCTTCCATAGTCCGAGACGGCTGTGGGCATGGCCCCGACAGGCCACCGGGTTCGGTAAAGGGAACGGCGGGGTTCGGTAACGTCCCAGCTCCGGGGCGCGGGCGGGGCGCGGGCGCGGTGGCGGCGACCCGTGGGCGGGGCGCTGCTGCGCGCGGCCGGGCCGGACTCGTAGAGTCGGGCGGCATGGGACTGCTGACAGCACTCGACGGCGGGTACGGCGACCGGGCGGACGCGATCACGGTGGACGGGACGGCGCTGTCCCTGGAGCAACTGCTGGGCGCGGCCGGGGCGGTGGCCGAACGCGCCGCCGGGGCGCCCGGCCTGGCGGTGCTGGCCCGGCCGACCGCCGAGACGGTCGCCGCCGTGGTCGGCGGCCTGCTGGCCGGCGTGCCGGTGGTGCCGCTGCCGCCCGACTCCGGGCCGGTCGAGCGCGCGCACATCCTGCGCGACAGCGGCGCCGCGCTGCTCGCCGGAACCGGACTGCCCGAGGACGCCGAAGGGCTGACGGCCCTCCCGGTCGACCTGGCGGACCGTCCGTCCGGCGGCTGGCGGCCCGCCGCCGAGGACGGCGACCGGACCGCGTTCGTGCTGTACACCTCCGGCACCACCGGCGCCCCCAAGGGCGCGCTGATCCCGCACCGGGCCGTCGCCGCCGGGCTCGACGGCCTCGCCGACGCCTGGCGCTGGGACGCCGGGGACACCCTCGTGCACGGCCTGCCGCTGTTCCACGTGCACGGCCTGGTGCTCGGCGTGCTCGGCGCGCTGCGCACCGGCAGCCGGCTCGTCCACACCGGCCGGCCCACCCCCGCCGGGTACGCGGCCGCCCGCGGCAGCCTGTACTTCGGCGTCCCCACCGTGTGGTCGCGGATCGCCGCCGACCCCGCCGCCGCCCGCGAGCTCGCCGCCGCCCGGCTGCTGGTCTCCGGCAGCGCCCCGCTGCCCGTGCCGGTCTTCGAACGGCTGCGGGAACTCACCGGGCAGGCCCCCGCCGAGCGGTACGGCATGACCGAGACGCTGATCACCGTCGCCACCCGGGCCGACGGCGAACGCCGCCCCGGCGCGGTCGGCGTGCCGCTGCCCGGCGTGCGCACCCGGCTGGCCGGGGAGGACGGGCGGCCGGTGCCCGCCGACGGCGAGGGCGTCGGCGAACTCCAGCTCCAGGGGCCGACGCTGTTCGACGGCTACCTCGGCCGGCCCGAGGCCACCGCCGCGTCCTGGACCGCCGACGGCTGGTTCCGCACCGGGGACGTCGCCGTGATCGAACCCGACGGCTTCCACCGGATCGTCGGCCGCGCCTCCGTCGACCTGATCAAGAGCGGCGGGTACCGGATCGGCGCCGGCGAGGTCGAGGCCGCGCTGCGCGACCACCCCGGCGTGGCCGACGCCGCGGTGGTCGGCGCCCCCGACCCCGACCTCGGACAGGCCGTGGTCGCCTACGTGGTGGCGGCCGACGGCGGCGGCGTCGGGGAACGCGAACTGGTCGACTTCGTGGCGGGCCGGCTCTCCGTCCACAAGCGCCCCCGGCGGGTGGTGCTGGTCGACGACCTGCCGCGCAACGCGATGGGCAAGGTGCTCAAGAAGCGGCTGCTGGAGGGCGACGGGTAACCCGCCCCGCCGTCCGTGCCGCCGTCCGTTCGTCCCCGGACCCGTCCTCCGTTCCGTCACCCGGCGCGCGCCCCCCCGCGCACGAACCCGCCCCTCGGCGCTCCCTTTCAGGAGGCCGGGGAGTGGGTACCACTGGAGAGGCGCGGGGGCCGGTGCCCCGCGCTGCCCGGCCGCGCGGCCGGGCCGCCGAGGAGGGGCAGGGATGCTTGTGATCGTCTGGGTCAATGGGGCCTTCGGAGCGGGCAAGACGAGCGCCTGCCGGGAGTTGCTCCGCCTGCTGCCGGGAAGCGTGCTGTTCGACCCGGAGACCCTGGAGCCGGTCCTGCGGGCCGCCCGCCCGGGCCGCGAGGACACCGACCCGTGGGAGTCGCCCGCCTGGCGGCGGCTGACCGCCGAGAGCGCCGCCGCGCTCGCCGCCGAGGCCGACGGGCCGGTCCTCGTCCCCGCCACGCTGCTGCGCCAGGAACACCGCGACGAGGTCTTCGGCCTGCTCGCCGGCCGCGGCATCCCCGTCCACCACGTCGTCCTCGACCCCGTCGAGACCATCCTGCGGGCCCGGATCGCCACCCGCGAGGACGTCCCCGGCGACCCGGAGGCCACCGCGAGGCTGCGCCGGCGCGCCCGCGAGGCGCTGCCCGCCTACCTCACCGCCCGCGGCTGGCTGGCCGGGGACGCCCGGATGGTCGACAACGGCGTCCTGACCCCCCGGCAGAGCGCCGAACGGATCGCCGAACTGGTGCGCGGCGGCGGCGCCCGCTGCCCGATCGTGCGCAGCGAGGGCGGCGACGGGGACACCGTCGCCGCCGCGGTGCTGCTCTTCGACGACCGGGACCGGGTGCTCCTGGTCGACCCCGCCTACAAGCCGCACTGGGAGTTCCCCGGCGGCGTCGTCGAGAGCGGCGAACCGCCCACCGCGGCGGGCGTCCGCGAGGTCGCCGAGGAACTCGGCCTGCGGCTGCGGCCCGAGGAACTGCGACTGCTCGCCGTCGACTGGGAACCCGGCGCGGGCCGCGGCCGCGGCGGCCTGCGACTGGTCTACGACGGCGGACGGCTCGGCCCCTCCCAGGTGCTGCGGCTGCGACTGCCCGCCGGGGAACTGCGCGACTGGCACTTCGCCACCCTCCGGGAGGCCGCCGAGATGCTGCCCGCCGCCCGGATGCGACGGCTGACCGCCGCGCTGGAGGCCCGGGCGGTCGGCGAACTGCGCTACCTGGAGGGCGGGCGGCCCGCCGCGACGGGGGTGGCGCCCGCGCGATGAGAGCCCCTGCCGGGGGCTCGGCAGAGCGCGCGCATTCAGGGGCTCGGGGAACGGCGAGGCTGTGGCTGCGGGCGGTGCACTGCCGTTGCGCGCCATTGGCTTTCGGTTCTGTTCACGGCACGCAGCAGCACGGACACTTCGATGGGCTCCGGCCGTCAGCAGCATCGACCCGCCGTTCCCCGGGCCCCTGTCGGGGCCGATGCGCAGTATGGACCCGCCGTCCCCCGAGTCCCTGTCGGGGCTCCTCAGAGGTAGCGGGCAGGATGGGGGGATGCCGTTCACCCTCAGTCATGCTGCCGCCGTCCTGCCCGGGTTGCGGGCCGCGCGGCGGCGCGGGGCCCTGGTCGCCGCCGGGTTGGTCGCCGGTGCGATGGCGCCCGACGTGCCGTTCTTCGCCGAGTCCCTCGTCCGGGGGGCGTACCGGCACGGCGGGTTGACGCACCGGTGGTGGGCCGCGCCGACCGTCGACGTGGTGATCGGGGCCGGGCTGGTCGCCGGGTGGTACGGGGTGTGGCGCGAGCCGCTGCGGGCGGCGGTGCCCGGGCGGTGGAACGGCGCGCTGCCCGCCGGGCGGCCGACGGCCGGTGAACTCCCCTGGGCCGCCGGGGCGCTGGCCGTCGGCGCCACCACCCACCTGGTCTGGGACTCCTTCACCCACCACGGCCGGGCCGGGGTCCGCGCGCTGCCGGTCCTGGAACGGCGGGTCGGCGGTGTCCCGCTGCACGGCGTCCTGCAGTACGGGACCTCGCTGGCGGGGCTGGCCGTGCTCGCCCGGTACGCCGGGCCGTGGCGGGAGAGCCGGAGGGGCACGGCCGCGCTGCTGGCCGCGGCAGCGCTGGCCGGGGCGGCGGAACGGGTGCGGCGCCGCGAGCGCGGCTTCGTCGACGAGGCGTGCTTCGGCGCGGGCGCGGGGCTGGCGGTGGGGGCGGCGCTGCTCGGCAGTGCGCGCGTTCAGGGGCTCGGGGAACGGCGAGGCCGTGGCTGCTGACGGTTCACTGCCGTTGGGTGCCGCCGCTTCGGGTTCTGTTTACGGCACGCAGCAGCACTGACACTTCGATGGGCTCCGACCTTCAGCAGCATCGACTCGCCGTTCCCCGAGCCCCTGACGGTGCTCGGGGAGGCTCGTCCGGTTAGAGGTAGCCGTTGGTGGCGAGGTGGGCGCCGATGGCGCGGTAGATGGCGGGGTCCTCGGGGGTGAGGGCGGCGAGGCCGTCGACGTAGCGGTTGTACATGCAGAAGGCGGCGGCGATCAGGACGGTGTCGTGCACGGTCTCGTCGTCGGCGCCGGCGGCCTTCGCGGCGGCGATGTCGGCGGGGGTGACGGACAGTCCGCTGTCGGCGACCTTGGCGGCGAGTTGGAGGAGGGCGCGCATCAGGTCGGTGACGGGGGCGGTGGCGAGGTCGTCCTGGACGGCTTCGACGAGGGCGAAGTCGCCGTCGAGGCGGTGGGCGGCGGTCGCGCCGTGCGCGCCGGCGCAGTAGCGGGTGCGGTTGAGGGAGGAGACGTAGGCGGCGATGAGTTCGCGTTCGCCGACGCCCAGCGGGGAGTCGCCGCGCAGCAGTTGTTCGGCGAGTTCGCTCAGGCGCAGGCCGGAGGAGGGTTTGGCGGCGAGCAGGCCCCGGATGCCGGGGTCGTCGTTGGGGAGCGCGATGTGGGGCATGGGGGCCACTGAAGCGGTTCGGGGCGGCCTTGGCAAGGGCTTGACCTGGGAAGGCGACGCCGGGGCCGGAGGGGCGGGGGAGGGCCGCGGCGGGGGGCGGGCAGATTAGGATGGGCGACCGTGACTGACACCGGTAGCACTCAGGACCAGGCCCTCGCCGACGACGCCGGTGACGGGGCGTCGGAGGGGTTCGCGGGCACCGACCCGCAGGACGGGCAGGACGACGGGACGGCGGCGCGGCTCGACGGCGTGTGGGACGTCGTGGTGGTCGGGGCGGGCCCGGCGGGCTCCTCGGCGGCGTACGCGGCGGCCCGCAGCGGTCGGCGGGTGCTGCTGCTGGACAAGGCCGAGCACCCCCGGTACAAGACCTGCGGCGGCGGCATCATCGGTCCGTCCCGGGACTCGCTGCCGGAGGACTTCAAACTGCCGCTGCAGGACCGCATCTCGGCGGTGACCTTCGCGCTGAACGGCCGGTGGACGCGGACCCGGCGCTCGAAGCGGATGCTGTTCGGCGTGGTCAACCGGGACGAGTTCGACCTGCGCCTGGTGCAGGCCGCCGAGCAGGCCGGGGCGGTGCTGGTGACCGGGGTGACCGCGACCGGCGTCGAGCAGCGGGGCGGCGACAGCCGCACGGTGTTCGTGACGCTGGCGGGCGGCCGGAAGGTGGAGGCGCGGGCGGTGGTCGGCGCGGACGGCTCGGCCAGCCGGATCGGTCGGTACGTCGGCGTCAGCTTCGACCAGATCGACCTGGGCCTGGAGGCGGAGATCCCCGTCCCCGAGTCGGTGTCGCGGGCCTGGGCGGGCCGGATCCACCTGGACTGGGGGCCGCTGCCGGGCAGTTACGGCTGGGTGTTCCCGAAGACCGACTCGGGGACGCTGACCGTCGGCGTGATCTCGGCGCGCGGCGAGGGCGAGCGGACCAAGGAGTACCTGGCGGCGTACGTCCGGCGGCTGGGCCTGTCCGGGTTCGAACCGCTGGTGGAGTCCGGGCACCTGACCCGCTGCCGGGCCGAGGACTCGCCGCTGTCGCGCGGCCGGGTGCTGGTCGCGGGCGACGCGGCGGGGCTGCTGGAGCCGTGGACCCGGGAGGGCATCTCGTACGCGCTGCGCTCGGGCCGGCTGGCCGGCGAGTGGGCGGTGCAGGTGGCCGAGGCGTCCGGCGCGGCGGACGTGCGGCGGCAGGCGCTGAACTACGCGTTCGCGATCAAGGCCGGGCTGGGGGTGGAGATGCGGGCCGGCAAGGTCATGCTGGCCTCGTTCGAGAAGCGCCCGTACCTGTTCCACCTGGCGGTGTCGGTGATCAACCCGGCGTGGCGGGCGTTCGCCCGGACCACCCAGGGGCACACCACCTTCGCGCAGTTGATGCGGGACCACCGGGCGGCGCGCAAGCTGGCCGCGGTCGCCGGGCGCCAGTAGCGGGTGCGGGCCCGCCCGGGAGGGGGTTCCCTCCCGGGCGGGTGGTGCGGACGGGCGCGGGGGTTGGGATTCGGGGGGCCGCCCCGCGCCCGCGTCCCGGGGTTACTTCAGGCCGGCGTCCAGGGCGTTCATCAGGGTGCCGGACGGGGTGTCGCCGGACATCTCCCAGACCATCGCGCCGAGCAGGTTCTTGGACTTGAGCCAGGCGGTCTTCTGGCCGATCGACCAGGTGTCGTCGAAGGTCCACCACTGGCCGCCGTTGCCGGTGTAGCCGTAGGTGGAGACCGAGACCGGGTCGTGGTAGACGGTCAGGTTGGGCACCGAGGTGATCAGGTTGTTGTAGCCGCGGGTGCCGGCCTCCTCGGCGAACTGGCCGGGTGCGGCGCCGCCCGCGGCCTGCCAGGCGCCGTGCGCGCCGCCGTCGGTGACGTTCTGCCAGCCGCGGCCGTAGAACGGGAAGCCGATGGTGAGCTTGCGCGGGTTGACGCCCGCCGCCAGGTAGGTGTTGACGGCGCTCTCGACCGAGAAGTGGAAGTTGTACGGGTCGTTGGGGTCGGCGTACAGGTTGGCCTGCTGGCCGGTCTTGTTCGGCTCCCACGAGTTGTCGCTGCCGGAGCCGTGGAAGTCGTAGCCCTGGACGTTGGCGATGTCGAGGGACTGGAAGATCTGCGAGAGGTCCCAGCCCTGGCCGATCTTGGCCGGGTCGGCGGGGGTGAAGGCGGTGAGCAGCTTGTGCGAGCCGCCGAGGGCGTCGAGCTGGCGGCGGAACTCGGCCAGCAGCAGGGTCAGGTTCTGCTTGTCGTTGGGCGAGTAGTGGTTGCCGGGGTGGCCGTCCGGGGAGCCGGGCCACTCCCAGTCGATGTCGATGCCGTCGAAGATGCCGGCGCCGGTGCCGGGGCCGCCCGCGCCGTTGTAGGCGGGCAGGTTGCCCTTGATCCAGATGTCGATGCAGGAGGAGACCAGCTTCTTGCGGGAGGCGTCGGTGGCGGCCGCGTCCGAGAAGAACTTGGAGTACGTCCAGCCGCCGAGCGAGACCACGACCTTCAGGTTCGGGTACTTCGCCTTGAGCTTCTTGAGCTGGTTGAAGTTGCCGCGCAGGGTCGACCAGCCGTCGTCGGCGACGCCGTCCACGGACTGGGCGGCGCTCATCGGGCGGGCGTAGTCGGCGTCGGCGTCACCGGCGCCGGTGCCCTGGTCCGGGTCCTCCGGGTCGGCGGTGGTGCCCTTGGTGACGCCGGCCATGCAGGTCAGGTTGGTCGGGTCGATGTTCTCGAAGGCGTAGTTGATGACGTCGAGCTTGGCGGCGCTGCCCGAGGTGTCGAGGTTCTTGACGAAGTACTGGCGGCCGTAGATGCCCCACTGGACGAAGTAGCCGACCCGGGAGTACTTGCCGGGCCCGGCGAGGTCGCCGGTGGAGACGTTCAGGGTGGTGGAGGCGGGGGAGTTGTTGTCGGCGGCGTCCCGGGCCCGCACGGTGAAGGAGTACGGGGTGGCGGGGGAGAGCTGGCCGACGGTGGCGGTGGTGGTGGCGCCGGTGACGGTCTGCACCAGGTTGGCGCCCTGGTAGACGTCGTAGGCGGCGACCCGCTTGTTGTCGGTGGCGGCGTTCCAGGCCAGCGAGACGCTGGTGCTGGTGACGCCGGTGGAGCGCAGGTTGCCGGGCGCGGTGGGCGGCACGGTGTCGCTGGCCGGGTCGACGGTGGCGGCGCTCAGCACCGGGCTGACCGGGCCGGTGTTGCCGCGGGTGTCCTTGGCCCGGACGGTCAGGCCGTAGGTGGTGGCCGGGGTCAGGCCGGTCAGCGTGGTGGAGGTGCCGGTGGCCGAGCCGAGCACCACCGAGCCGTTCAGCACGTCGTACGAGGCGACCGGGAAGTCGCCCTTGGACGCGGCCGGCCAGCTCAGCGAGAGGCTGTGCGCGGTGGCGTCGACCAGGGTCGGGGCGCCCGGCGCGGTCGGCGGGACGTCCGGGGTGCCGTCGCACTTGTCGCCGTTGACGCGGCAGTTGAGCGGGGCGGTGATCGGGCCGTTGCCGATGAACCAGAAGCTGTACGGCTCGGTCGAGCCGTTCGCCGGGACGGTCGCGTTGTAGTACGCGTTGGTGGCGACCACGTGGCTGCCGGTGGTGGTGGAGGTGCCGTTGTAGGTGCCGGTCATCGTGACGCCCGCGGGCAGGTCGAACTCCAGCGTCCAGCCGCTGACGGCGGTCGCGTTGGGGTTCTTCACGATGAAGGTGCCCTTCCACCAGGACCCGTAGTTGTCGCTGGTGAAGGTGGCGGTCAGTTTGGCCGCGGCGTTCGCGGGCGTGGCGGCGAGCAGGGCTAGCGGCAGTGCGAGCGCGGCGAGCAGGGCCAGCAGTCGGGCCCTGAGCCATTGCCTGGAGCGGACGTGCATCGGTACTCCCTGTCTGGTGTGGGGGATTCCGTACAGGGGTGCCGGGAGCGGCACTCAGGAGGGTAAGTGGACTGGACCAACTCGTCAACAGGTCTATACCGGAGGGAGATTGACGGGACGTCGGCTCCATGATCCACCGCTGTCGGTGGCGGCTGGCAGGATCACCGGCATGGGACTGGACCTGATGGTGGGCGCGCTGATCGGCGCCGACGAGGAGACCGCCGAGTGGTTCCGCGCGGAGTGCGCGGAGATCACCCGGGTGCTGACCGCGGAGGGGCTGCCCGGCTGGCGGGAGCCGGAGGACGGGCCGCGCTTCGGCGACCGGCTCTGGGGCTACTCGGGCCTGCACACGCTGCGCCGGCTCGCCGCGCACCTGGCCGCGCACGGGCGGCTGCCCGCACCACTGGCGGCGGGGGAGCGGGCCACCGACGACCCGGTGCTGCGGGCGGCCTACGAGGAGATCCCCGACGAGCGGCCCGGCCCGTTCGACCACCTGCTCCACCACTCGGACTGCGAGGGCTACTACGTGCCGGTGGACTTCGCCCCCGTCCTGGCCGACCTGGAGCTCTCCGGCGGCCTGCTCGGCTCCTCGGTGCGGCTGCTCGCCGAACTCGACGAGCTGGCCCGGGCCCTGGGCCTGCCCGACGGCCTCGACCCGGACTCCGCGGAGGTCGCCGACGCGGCCGAGGACCCGGACCCGGCGGCCGGGGACTGGCGGCGCTACGGCACCGAGGCGTTCATCTGCCTGCAACTGCGGCTGGCGGCGCGCCACTCGGTGGAGACGGGGGCGGTGCTGGCCTTCTGCTGAGGCGGAACGCGCGATCAGGGGCTCGGGGAACGGCGAGTCGATGCTGCTGACGGCCGGAGCCCGTCGGAGTGTCCGTGCTGCTGCGTGTCCTTGACCGAACCGGAAGCCGATGCGCGCTCCGGCAGTGCACCGTCAGCAGACCCGGGCTCGCCGTTCCCCGAGCCCCTGGTGGGGCTTCTCTCACGGGCCCAGCAGGCGGTCGGCGAGCGGGCTGCGGGCGTAGAGCACCAGGCGGCCGTGGCGGGCCCGGGTGACCAGGCGGGTGGCGTGCAGGACGGCCAGGTGCTGGCTGACGGCGCCGGGGGTGACGCCCAGGCGGCGGGCCAGTTCGGTGGTGGCGGCGGGTTCCTGGAGCAGGGCGAGCAGGCGGGCCTTGGGGGCGCCGAGCAGTTGCTCCAGGGCGTGCGGGGCGGGCGGCGGGTCGGCGGGGCCGGACAGGTTGCCCTGGCCGCGGGCGGGGTAGCTGACGGACGGGGAGAGGTCGGGTCCGATCGCGGTGATCGCGCCGCGGGCGAAGCAGGTGGGCAGCAGGGCCAGGCCCTGCCGGTCCAGCCGGACGTCCAGCTCGCCCGTCCCGGGCATGTCGATCGTCAGCGTCCCCTCCGACCAGTGCAGCCGCGGGTCGAGGTCGGCGAACAGCCCGGCCGTGCCGCGCTCGGCCAGCACGCGGGAGCGGTGCACGATGTCGGCGTGCAGCACCGAGCGGGCCCGGGGCCACCAGGCGGGCTCCAGGACGTGCGTCCAGTAGGCGTCCAGGGCGTCGGCGAGCTCGGCGATCAGCGCGGCGGGCCGGTCGGCGCGTTCGGCGAGCAGCGGGGGCAGCGCCCGGTCGTGCGGGAGGAAGGCGAGGGCGAGTTCGCCGGCCAGCCGGGCCGGGTCGAAGGCCCGGACCAGGGCGAGTTCGGCGCGGAACTCCGGGAAGGGCGTGCTCGGCCGGGGCGTCAGGAAGTCCGGCACGTACTTGTTGCTCGCCACCAGGGCGCGCAGCAGCGGCGCCTGCGGCAGCGCCTCGAAGGCCGGGCGCATCGCCTCGAACGCGGCGGTGTGCGGGTACCGGCCGGGATGGGTCCACATCCGCAGGCTGAGCACCGCCTCCTGGAGCGGCGAGCAGGCGAAGGAGGTGGCGGCCAGGTCGGCCAGGCCCAGCCGGAACCGCAGCAGCACCGAGCCCCCCGGGGTCCGTTCCCGCCCGGACGATTCAGGCGGGGGCTAAATCAATACCACGGGCGTTCCGTACCCGGTCTGATCGGGGCATGACCTCCACCGCTCCCGCGGCCGACCGGGCCGTGCCGCCGCCCCCCGCCCGCAGCCGCCCGGCCCGGCTGCTCCCCGAGGACCCGGTGCTGCGCCGGCTGTCCGCGATCACGCTGGTCAACACCGTCGGCAACGGCCTGGGCATGACGCTCGGAGTGGTCTACTTCACCCGGGTGATGGGCTTCGGCGTCGGCGCGGTCGGCCTGGTGCTGACCCTCGCCGGGGCGTGCGGGGTGGCGGCGGGCGTCCCGGCCGGGCGACTGTCGGACCGGTACGGGCCCAGGCCGGTGCTGGTCGTGCTGCTGGCGGCGCAGGCGGTGTGCGCGGCGGCGTACGTGCTGGTGGACCGGCTCGCGGTGTTCGCGGTGCTGGCCTGCCTGGTGGCGGTCGCCGACCGGGGCGGCTCGGCGGTGCGCGGCGCGCTGTTCGCCGAGGTGCTGCCGGTGGACGGGCGGGTGGCGGGCCGGGCCTACCTGCGCTCGGTGACCAACACCGGCCTCGCGGTGGGCACCCTGGGGGCCGCGGCCGTCCTGCAACTGGACACCCGGGGCGCCTACTTGACGGCGCTGCTGGCCGACGCGGCCTCGTTCGGGGTGATCGCGGTGCTGTACCTGCTGCTGGTGCCGTCCACGCCGCGCACCCCCGAGCAGGCGGCGCGCTCCGCCGGCGGCCCGAACCCGGCGCTGCGCGACCGGGCCTTCCTCGCGCTGACCGGCCTGAACGCGGTGGTCAGCCTGCAGTTCGTGATGATCGAGGTGGGGCTGCCGCTGTGGGTGGTGCGGGACACCGACGCGCCGCGCTGGATGGTGGCGGGCGGGCTGCTGGTGAACACCGCGCTGGTGATCGCGCTCCAGGTGCGGGCCACCCGGGGCACCGAGCGGCCGCGGGCCGCGGCCCTGGTGTTCCGCCGCGGGGCGCTGCTGGTGGCCGCGTCCTGCCTGGTGCTGGGCCTGGCCGCCGGGCTGCCGGGCTGGGCGGCGGCGCTGCTGGTGGCGGGCGGCGTGGCCTGCCAGGCGCTCGGCGAGGTGTACAGCCAGGCGGGCGCCTGGGCGCTCGGCTACGACCTGGCGCGGGACGGCGCGCACGGCGCCTACCAGGGCGTGCTCAACACCGGCACGTCGGGCGCGCTGATGCTCGGCCCGGTGCTGATGACCTCGGTGGTGGTCGCGCACGGGCTGCTCGGCTGGGCGCTGCTGGCCGCGCTGTTCGCCGCCGCGGGCTGGGGGATGACGGCGCTGGTGCGGAGCTGAGGGTGCGGCGGCGGCGCCGGGGTGCCGGTGCGGCGCCGGTGGGCGGGCACGGGGGAGGCCCCGGCCGACGCGTGGTCGGCCGGGGCCCGTCGTCCTTCAGCGGGTCAGCAGCTCAGGTTGGAGCCGGTGGGGACGCCGAGGATCGAGGCGAAGCTGGTGTAGGCGTTGACCCGGCTCTGCACCTGGGCGGGGTTGCCGCCGTTGCACTCCAGCGAGCCGTTGATGGAGCGGATGGTCTCGCCGAAGCCGTTGCCGTTGACCATGGCGTTGTGCGCGGTCATGGTGCCCGGGCCGTTCTGGGTCATCCAGTACCAGATGCCGGTCTGCCAGGCGACCGAGGCGTCGGTCTGCACCAGGTTCGGGTTGTTCAGCAGGTCGATGCCGAGCGCGTCGCCGGCGGCCTTGTAGTTGAAGTTCCAGCTGAGCTGGATCGGGCCGCGGCCGTAGTACGCGGACTGCCCGGCCGGGCAGCCGTAGGGCTGGGTGGTGTCGCAGTAGTGCGGGTAGTTGGCGGTGTTCTGCTCGACCACGTACACCAGGCCGCCGGTCTCGTGGTTGATGTTGGCCAGGAACGCCGCCGCCTCCTGCTTCTTCACGGTGTCCGAGCCGGTGTTGGCGAACGCCGGGTAGGCCTTCAGCGCCGCGACCAGGCCGGAGTAGGTGTAGAAGGAGTTCCGGTTCGGGAACATCTGGTTGAACTGGGCCTCGGAGACCACGAACCCGCTCGGGTTGGGGGTGGTCGAGGCCGAGGTGGACGGGCCCGGGCTCGGGGTGCCGTCGGTGGTGCAGGTGGTGGGGCTCCAGTACCAGGTGGACACCGTCGGGTCGTAGCCCGGGTTGTCGTGGGTGGCGACGTAGAACTTCCCGTTGGGCGCGTACTTCACCGTGGTGCCGGTGGTGTACTGCGTGCCGGCCACCCAGATCGGCAGGTTGCAGTCCTGCAGGGTGGGGCTCGGGCTGGGGGTCGGGCTCTTGGTGGCCGGGCTGGAGTTGGTGGGGCTGGTGCCGCCACCGGAGCCGCAGACGCCCTGGTCGGCCCAGACGCCGGAGCCGCCGGTGCTCGGGGTCTCGCCCTGGGTCCACCACTTGGCGTTCCAGTTGTGCCCGTTGTACGAGGCGGAGGTGCCGCCGGTGTACACCTGCGAGGCCGCGTACGGGGTCGCGCAGGCGGTGGCCGCGGTCGAGGTGGTGGGCACCATGACGGCCAGGCCGGTCGCGGCCAGCGCGCCGGTGAGCAGCGCGGCGACCTTGCCGCGGCGGGAGCCGGCGCGGTGCGCCGGCCGGTGGGTGGTGCGGGTGTGGGACATTCGGCCACTCCTTGTGGGGGAACGAGCGGTGTAGCCAGCACTCAAGCGACCTTGTCCGTTAACTGTCAATAGGTCTAGACCTTAAGGGAGTCGAGGACGTGTACGGAGCGCTGTGCGGCGCGCTGCGGGCGCGGTGGCGGCACGGCACGGGGAAGATCGGGTACTGGTCAGTAGCGCCACCGTGTGCCAGGGTGCAGGCGAAGCCCCGTCCGACCCACCCTCAGCCGGAAGGCAGGCCAGGCCAGATGACCCCCGCCGCGCCGTACGTCCGCCGCACCACCGACGAATCCGTCGCCACCCTGGTGCTCGACTCCCCGCACAACCGCAACGCCCTCTCCACCCGGCTGATGGCCGAACTCACCGCGCACCTCGCCGACGCCGCCGCCGACCCCGGGGTGCGGGCCGTCGTCCTCGGCCACACCGGCCGGGTCTTCTGCGCGGGCGCCGACCTCTCCGAGGCCACCGGCGACGACCCCACCGCCGCCCCGCGCGGCCTGGTCGCCCTGCAGCGCGCGATCGTCGACTGCCCCAAGCCCGTCGTCGCCCTGGTCGACGGCCACGTCCGGGCCGGCGGACTCGGCCTGGTCGGCGCCTGCGACCTCGCCGTCGCCGGACCCGACGCCACCTTCGCCTTCACCGAGTCCCGGCTCGGCCTCGCCCCCGCCGTCATCTCGCTGCCGCTGCGCCCCAAGCTCGACCCGCGCGCCGCCGCCCGCTACTACCTCACCGGCGAGACCTTCGACTCCGCCGAGGCCGCCCGGATCGGCCTGGTCACCGAGGCCGCCGACGACTCCGCCGCCGCGCTGCGCACCGTCCTGGACGCCCTCCGGCTCTGCTCGCCGCAGGGCCTGGCCGAGTCCAAGCTGCTGGCCAACGCGGCCGTCCGGGAGTCCTTCGAACGGCACAGCGAGGAGCTGGTCGCGCTGTCGGCCAAGCTGTTCGCCTCCGAGGAGGCGCAGGAGGGCATGCGGGCCTTCCTGGCCAAGCGGCCCGCGCCCTGGGCGCGCTGACCTGGCCGAGCCTGCTCCGAGGCTGCTCCCGGGCCCGCTTCCGAGCCCGCTCCCGAACCGGAAGTTACCGGCCGGTGTGAGTTTGGTCCCGTTGCGGGCCGCCGGACCGCACCGGCCGCTACGGTGAGCCCATGTCGATCGCCCGCAGACTGCTCGGACCCGTCCGCGAGCGCGCGCGCCGGACCGCCGGGCGCGCCGTGCACCGCGGCTGGCGCTGGGTCCAGGACGCCGGGGCGGTCAGCAACCGCAACCCCGGCCCGTACCGGTTCGGGGAGCTCGGCGACGGCACCAAGCTCGCCTTCCCGCTCGGCACCGTCTTCAACGAGCGCTGGATCACCATCGGCCCGTTCTCCATCATCGGCGAACGCGTCACCCTCTCGGCCGGCTTCCTGCCCGGGCTCGACCTCGGCCCCGAACCGATCGTCCGGATCGGCGGCGGCTGCGTCATCGGCCGCGGCAGCCACATCGTCGGCCACCAGCGGATCGAGCTCGGCGACGACGTGTGGACCGGCCCCGACGTCTACATCACCGACCAGGCCCACGAGTACCGCGACACCGGACTGCCGATCGGCAAGCAGTGGCCCCGCAACGAGCCCGTCTCGATCGGCGCCGGCTCGTGGATCGGCACCGGCGCGGTGATCCTGCCCGGCGCCCGGATCGGCCGCAACGTGGTGGTCGCCGCCAACTCCGTGGTGGCCGGCGAGGTCCCCGACTACGCCGTGGTGGCCGGCGCCCCCGCCCGCCAGATCCGCGGCTGGAGCCCCGAGGACGGCTGGCAGCCCCCCATCCGCCACGACCCGCCCCGCCCCGTCCCCGAGGGCGTCACCGCCGAACAGCTCCGCGCCCTGGTCGGCTGGGACCTCCGCCTGCCCGGCGAGAGCGAGCCGCCCCCCGCGCGGTAGCCCGGTCGGCGCCCCGCGCCGCGGCCCTGTCGGCGCCGCCTGCGATCATCCCGGCGTACCCGGACGGTGAGGGAGCGGTGACGGTGGAACGGCCGGAAGAGCTGGAACGGCTGGAACGGGACCTGCGGGCGGTCGTCGCCCGGCTGGCGCGCAGCGCGCCCGAGGGGTGGACGGAACTGCGCCTGGAGGCGGTCGACAGCCGCGACGGGCCCGGCACCCACGGCGAGTGGACGCTGGCGGACGGCAGTCGGCACGGCCTCCAGGCCGAACCGGCGAACCTCGACGCCCTCGCGGCGACGATCGCCGCCGAACGCGGCTGGCCGCGCGCCCGGCTCCACCTGGAGCACGCCCCGGCCGGGCCGTACACCCTCACCGCGACGCCCGAACCGCCCGCCACCCGGGGCCGCCTGCTGGTCCTCGACCCCGGGTACGTCCACCCCGCACCCGGCCGGGACCAGCCCGGCTCCGTGCTGCCACCCGCCGGGGACCCGGCGCGGGCCGTCGCGCTGCTGGTCGAGTACCGGCGGCGGGTCGCCGAACTCACCGGCTACGAACGGCCGTTGGATCCACCCCTGACGCCCGGGCAGATCGAGGAGGCCGAACGCCGACTCGGCCACCGGCTGCCCGACGACCTGCGGGCGCTCTACCGGGTCGCGAACGGCTGCGACGTCATGGCGGACGGGCTGTGGCTCGGCTCCCTGCGCTGGCTGCCGCTCGACGAGGCCGTCCGGGCCCACGCCAACTGGGCGCGCCACCCGCACCGGCCCGACCTCGACCAGCCGACCGACGTCCGCGTCATGGCCGAACCCGGGCCGCCCGACACCGTCCGCCGCTGCCTGAACCACCCGGGCTGGATCCCGTTCGCCACCGCCGACGACGGCAACTACCACGCGGTCGACCTCGCCCCGGCCGAGCACGGCCGCCCCGGCCAGGTCATCGAGAGCGGCCGGGACTTCCACGACGGCCCGCTGTACGTCGCCGACTCCGTCACCTCGCTACTGGCCGCCTGGATCGACCTGCTCGACCGGGGCGCCTACGAGATCGAGGACGCCCCCGAGGACGGCGAGGAGATCGACCCCGCCCACCCGCCGTACCTGGACTTCACCGAATCGGTCCGCCCGCCGCGGATCGAGTCGTCCGCCCTCGGCCCCGACCTGCCCGCCGTCGTCGCACCCACCCTGCGGCGGGTGACCGTCAACGGCGAGGCCGGCGCCGGCCCCCTCGACCTCGCGCCGCTGGCCGCCGCGCCCGGCCTGCGGGTGCTCGGGGTCCGCCACCGCACCGTCACCGGTCTGGCGGTGCTGCGTCCGCTGCCGGTGGAGTTCCTGCGGGTCGGGTTGGACGGTGAGGGGCTGGCGCCGTTGGCCGGGCATCCGCGGTTGGGGGCGCTCGATCTGGCCTGCGGGGTGCCGTTGGACCTGGCGCCGTTGCGGACGCTGCCCGCGCTGTGGTGGCTGGACCTGTCGGGTTGTGCGGTGGTGCGGGACCTGGGCGTACTGCGGGAGTTGGCGGGTTTGCGGTACCTGGCGCTGACGGAGGCGCAGTGGGGGCGGCTGCTGGAGCGGGACGCGCTGCCGCCCGCCCTCGCCGTCGCCCGGCTCGCGGGAGGGGACGCCACGGACGAGCGGCTCAGGGCCTGGTCCGGGCGCTTCGTTCCCGCCGGGGGCGAGCCGCTGCACATGTACGGAACACTGGAGGCAGGAAAGTGACGGACAGCCAATTGGAGCAGGAAGTAAGGGAGTTCGTCGCCGCAGTGGCGGCCGGGGCCCCCGAGGGATGGACCGGGTTCGAGCTGGCCGTCAAGGGCGGGCCGGGCGGGCCGGAGTGCGACGGGTGGTGGGCGGTGCCCGGCGAGGGGCCGCGGCTGATGCGGGCGGTGCCCGGGGCCGGGGATCTGCTGGTGGCGATCGCGGCCGAACGGGGTTGGCGCAGCGCCCGGCTGACGGTGCGGGGGCAGCGGGGCGGGGCGTTCGAGTGCACCGCGGAGCCCGGGACGGTGCTGTCGGGGGACACCGCGGTCCTCGACCCCGGGTACGTCCACCCACTGCTGGACGAGAGCGCCCCCGGCTCCGCGCTGCCCCCGGCCGGGGACGCGGACCGGGCCGTCGCGGCGCTGCACGCCTTCCTCCGGGGCCGGGCCGAACTGCTCGGCGAGGCCGAGCAGTTGGCGCCACCCGCGATGCCCGAGCAGCTGGCCGAGGCCGAACGGCGGCTCGGGCACCGGCTGCCGGACGACCTGCGGGCGCTCTACCTCACCACCGACGGCGGCGGAGGGACCACGGACCTGATCGACGGCCGGCAGCTGCTGACGCTCGACGAGATGGTCGAGGCCGCCGAACACCTGCGCTACGCCGGGAAGTTCCACTTCGCCTGGGACGAACCCGGCGACGCGGTCGTCCCGCTCGAACCCCGGCCGCACGGCGCCGTCCGCCGCTGCCACGACCACCCGGGGTGGGTGCCGTTCAGCACCGACGGCAGCGGCAACCACCACGCCGTCGACCTCGCCCCGGCCCCGGCGGGCCGACCCGGACAGGTGCTGGACATCGGGGCCGACAACTACGAGGGCCCGCTGTACGTCGCCGACTCCGTCACCTCGCTGCTCGTCCACCACCTCGACCTGCTGGAACGCGGCCACTACGCGCTCCAGGACGACTGGCCGCCCTACCTGCTGCTCGACCTGGACCCGGACGAGGAACCGGAGGAGCCGGAGTGGAACGACGGCGGGCTGCCCGAGACCCCCGGCCCGGACCTCCAGTCGGTGCGGATCACGCCCCGCGCCCCCGCCACCGCGTTCGACCTCGCGCCGCTGGCCGCCGCGCCCCGGCTGCGCCGGCTCGACCTGGGGCCCGCACCGTCACCGGTCTGGCGGTGCTGCGTCCGCTGCCGGTGGAGTTCCTGCGGGCCGGGTTGGACGGTGAGGGGTTGGCGCCGTTGGCCGGGCATCCGCGGTTGGGGGCGCTCGATCTGGCCTGCGGGGTGCCGTTGGACCTGGCGCCGTTGCGGACGCTGCCCGCGCTGTGGTGGCTGGACCTGTCGGGTTGTGCGGTGGTGCGGGACCTGGGTGTGCTGGGGGAGTTGGCGGGTTTGCGGTACCTGGCGCTGACGGAGGCGCAGTGGGGGCGGCTGCTGGAGCGGGACGCGCTGCCGCCCGCCCTGGTGGCGGCGCGCTCGGTCGGGGCGCGGGTCTCGGAGGAGTGGGCGGCGCGGCTCGGGCACCCGGCGGGGGAGTCGTACCGGGTCGAAGGCGTTATCGCCGGAGGCGAGTTGAGGTAGCGCCGGTTCAACGGGTGGGCGGATCGCGGGGGTTCGCCGGAAGTCGCGCGGGGTGCAACGACTGTCACAGCTGCGCAACGGAGGAAACCGGGCGGGGCGGACCGGCGTGGTGGGGGGTGTCGGGTCGGGCAGGATGTCCGTCCGATGGATCTTGGAAGTGAAGGTCGGGCCGCGGGGGCGCTGACGAAAACACGGCCGGATCCGCGCTGTCCGCACTAGTTCCGGGGGGATTCGCACCATGCGTCTCAACCGTCTCACCGTGGCCGCCGTCCTGACTGCACCGCGAACGCGGCCGGCCGGACGGTGCTGGAGGCCACCGAGAACGCGTACTCCGTGCACGTCTGGATGCGCGCCAGGTCGACCGGGTTCGTCTGCGGTCCCGACGTGCCCAACGACGGTTACCTGGACTAATCGCAGTGCGCCGGGCTTCGGTCCGGTGGTGAAGCGGTTCTGAGCCCTGCTCTGACGTAGGCGGTGGGTACCCGTCCGCGCGGTGGAAGGTGTCCGCCGCAGGCGTCGGGTCGGGCGGTTGTGCTGCTCGGTGTACTGGCGGACCACCGGCAGGGGTGCGCCGTCGGCGGAGCCGGCGAAGTGCGGGCGGGGCCGGAGGCGTTGTGCGCGCCGGTCGTGCTCGACCGGGTTGGGGAACTCCTGGCACATGTGGCAGGAGTCGACGCCTTTCGAGCTGTTGGCCGGCTTGGGCGGGGTGGCCTTGGGCGGGTGGACGTGGTCGCCCCTGCCGTTGGGCTTCATCGGGCGGCCCGGAGTCGGCGGGGATGCTCCGCATGATCGCTTCGGGCCGGGCGGGGGCTGGCCGGTGGCCACTTTCTGGCGGTATTCGGTCACGAAGGCCGAGTGTGCGGGCGGGTGTCGACCGGTCGGGTCGTTACGGCGTCCGGTCGTGGATTGAGAGGCTACGGTGCGGTTGTGCAGCTCAGGTACTCCTTCCGCGTCTACCCGACGACGGGTCAGCGTGCGACGCTGGCCCGGACGTTCGGGTGTGCAAGGGTGGTGTACAACGATGCTTTGCGTGCCCGTGAGGACGCCCGGGCGGCGGGGTTGCCGTCCCCGAGGGCGGGGGAGCTGTCGAAGGCGCTGATCACCGGGGCGAAGAGGACCCCGGAACGCGTCTGGCTGGGCGAGGTGTCGGCCGTCGTGTTGCAGCAGTCCCTGCGGGACCTGGACACCGCCTACCGGAACTTCTTCGACGGCCTGAAGGGCAAGCGGCCCCGCACGGGTGCGCCGCGCTTCAAGTCCCGCAAGGACACCCGGCAGGCCGTCCGCTTCACCGCGAACGCCAAGTGGAAGATCACCCCTGGCGGGAAGCTGCGTCTGCCGAAGATCGGCGACCTCGCCGTGAAGTGGTCCCGCACCCTGCCCTCGACGCCGTCTACGGTGACGTTGGTCAAAGACAGTGCGGGCCGGTACTTCGCGAGCTTCGTCATCGAGACCGACTCTGCCGCCGACCTGGCCCGCATGCCCGACACCGACACGGCGGTCGGCATCGACCTGGGGCTTGCGCACTTCGCGGTCCTGTCCGACGGGACGAAGATCGACAGCCCGCGATTCCTGCGCCGTGCCGAGAAGAAGCTCAAGAAGGTCCAGCGTGCCCTGTCCCGCAAAGAGAGGGGCAGTAGGAACCGCGACAAGGCCCGCCGCAAGGTGGCCCGCGCCTACGCGCGGGTGGCCGACGCGCGGCGCGAGTTCCACCACCAGCTCTCCACCCGGCTGATCCGCGAGAACCAAGCGGTGGCCGTGGAGACGTTGGCGGTCAAGGCACTCGCCCGCACGCGTATGGCCAAGTCCGTGTACGACGCCGGCTGGTCGGCTTTCGTGGCCGTGCTGGAGTACAAGGCCGCGCGCTACGGGCGGGAGTTCGTCCGGATCGGACGCTTCGAGCCGACCAGCCAGGTGTGCTCGCACTGCGGCGTCAAGGACGGCCCCAAGCCCCTGCACGTCCGCGCATGGACGTGCGGCGGATGCGGGACGGTCCTCGACCGGGACGTGAACGCGGCGGTCAACGTCGCCAAGGCCGCCGGACTGGCGGTGACAGCCTGTGGAGCGCGGGTCAGACGGGCATCCGTGCCCGCACCGCGCAGCGAAGCAGGAACCCACCCGAAGCGACCCACCCCACCGGTGTGGGAGCAGGCGGGAATCCCCGGCCCCCAGGCCGGAGAGGATGTCAATGGGAGCCCGGGGGCGACGCCCGGGTCTACGAGTTCGACAACGACGTGAGGACCACGCTGCTGGACGGGGACCTGAAGTCCAGGGGCGTCGACCTGACCACCTTCATGAAGGTGCAGGAGACCTGCCTGAAGAACGCCGAGCCGGCCGCGCCGTACCGCTGCTTCGGCAACCAGTACGAGGTGGAGCTCGATGCCCGGGGCAAGGTGACCCTGATCGGCCAGCTGTACCAGCCGTGACGAGCTGCCGTCCGTGCGAGCGGACGGCGAGGCGGCGGCCTGGGCGCGTGGGGGCGTCCGGGCCGCCGCCGTGGTGCTTCCGGCGGGCGGGGCGGTCAGGCCGCGCGGTGGCGGCGGACGGTGAGGGCGAGCACTCCGGCCAGGGCCGAGCTGGCGGCGACGGTCAGCAGGGCGGCGGGCAGCGAGAGCGCGTCCGCCAGGAAGCCGATCACCGGGGGGCCGATCAGCATGCCCGCGTAGCCGAGGGTGGAGGCGGTGGCCACGCCCTGCGGCCCGGCGGTCGCCCCGGCCTGGGCGATGGCCAGCGGGAAGACGTTGGCCAGGCCGAGGCCGACCAGGACGAAGCCGGCCAGCACCACCGGGACGGACGGGGCCAGCGCGGCGGTCGTCATGCCCGCGCAGGCGGTCAGGCCGCCGAGCAGCATCACCCTGGTCTGGCCCAGCCGCTCGGCGAGCCAGGTGCCGGAGAGCCGGCCCGCGGTCATCGCGAAGGCGAAGGAGGCGTACCCGGTGGCGGCCAGCGCGCCGCTCGCGTGCACGTCGTCGGTCAGGTGCAGGGTGGCCCAGTCCGCGAGGGCGCCCTCGCCGTACGCGGTGCACAGGGCGGTCAGGCCGAGCAGGACGACCAGCAGCCGGGCGTGCCGGGACGGGCGGGCGGCGGCGGTGGCCTCGGTGGCGGGGGCGGTGGCGCTCGGCCGGGGGAGGGCCGCCGGGGCGCGCAGCAGGGCGGTGCCGGCCAGCACCGTCACGGCCAGGCCGAGCGCGGTGGCCGAGGCCAGCGCCCAGGAGGCGCTGATCCGGCCCGCCAGCAGGCCGCCGAGCGCGGCGCCGAGCAGGCCGCCGAGGCTGTAGCCCGCGTGGAAGCTGGGCATGACGGGTCGGCGGAGTTCGGCGACCAGGTCGACCGCGGCGCTGTTCATCGCCACGTTGGCCGCGCCGTAGCCCGCGCCGAACAGCAGCAGCACCGCGCCGAGCGCGAGCACCGAGTGGGTGTGCGCGGGCAGCGCCACGGCCAGCGAGAACACGGCGACCGAGGCGACGGTGACCGGGCGGGAGCCGTAGCGCAGGCACAGCCGCCCGATCAGGGCCATGGTGGCGACCGCGCCGGCCGAGATGCACAGCAGGGCCAGGCCCAGCGCGCTGTGCGAGGCGGAGACCTGGGCGCGGACGTCCGGGATCCGGACCACCCAGGACGCGAACAGGAAGCCGTCGACGGTGAAGAAGGCGGTGAGGGCGAGGCGTGCCGCCGACCAGGAGGAGCTGCGGCCGGACGGGGTCTTCGAAGGGGCAGCGGAGAGGAGGGAGGAGCGGGCTTCTGTTTTGTTCAGTAGCGGCACAAAGTCAGAATAGGGGAGTGCCGCACACACCTACAAGCCCGAATTCGGGTCAGACTCCGGGCCAGACTCCGCGTCCGCAGCCGGGGGCGTCCAAGCGGGCCGCGCCCGACCGCGGCCGCACCCTGCTCGGACCGGCCCTGCGCCTGATCCACACCGGACAGGCCCCCACCCGCTCCGCCCTCACCGGCGCCCTCGACGTCACCCGCGCCACCGCGGGCGCCGTCACCGGCGAACTGGAGGCGCTCGGCCTGATCACCGTCGACTCCCGCCCCGCCGGCGGCGGCCGCGGCCGGCCCTCGCACCGGCTCGCCCTCACCGACCCCGGCCCCGCCGTCCTCGCCGCCCAACTGCACGCCGACGGCGTCTCCGCCGCGCTGGCCGGACTCGGCGGCCGCCTCCACGACCCCGTCCACCTGCCGCTGCCCGCCGACACCTCGCCCGCCGCGCTGCTCGCCGCCGTCGCCGAGACCGGCGCCCGGCTCGCCCGCGACAGCCGCCGCCGGATCCTCGGCTCCGCGCTCGCCCTGCCCAACCCCGTCACCGAACCCGACGGCACCGCCCTCGCCGCCCTGCACTTCGGCTGGCCCCCCGGCACCCCCGTCGCCGAACTCTTCGCCGCCGCCGTCGCCCGCACCGACCCCGGCCCGCGCGCCCGCGCCACCCTGCCCACCGCCGTCGCCAACGACGCCAACCTGGCCGCCCTCGCCGAACACCGGCACGGCGCCGGCCGCGGCGCCCGCCACCTGCTGCTGGTCACCTCCGGACACCGCGGCGTCGGCGGCGCCCTGGTCATCGACGGCCGCCTGCACACCGGCAGCTCCGGCCTCGCCCTGGAGGTCGGCCACCTCACCGTCGACCCGCTCGGCCGCCCCTGCGCCTGCGGCAACCGCGGCTGCCTCAACGCCGAGACCGACACCGACGCGCTGTTCGCCGCCGCGAAGCGCCGCCCCGACCCGCACCGCCCGCTGCTCCCGCAGGCCCGCGAACTGGCCCGCGACCCGGCCGCCGCCGACGCCCTCGAACACGTCGTCGACCGGCTCGGGCTCGGCCTCGCCGGACTGGTCAACATCCTCAACCCGGACCGGATCGTGCTCAGCGGCCTGCACCTCGACCTGCTCGCCGCCGCCCCCGACCGGCTCGCCGCCGTGGTCGCCGAACGCTGCCTGTGGGGCCGCAGCGGACGCATCCCGATCGTCCCCGCGCAGGTCGTCCACGCCGGACTGGTCGGCGCCGCCGAACTCGCCTGGGAGCCCTACCTGGACGACCCGCAGGCGGTCGCGGCGCCCTGAGGCGCGTCCCGCCGGGGCCCGGCGCGGGGGAGGGGAAACGGAACGGCGCGGGGGACGGAGGACCGTCCACCCGCGCCGTCCGGCACGACCGTGCGCGCTTACTTGCCGAAGCGCAGCTTCCAGGGGGCCACCGCGGACTCCAGCTGCACGCCCAGGCTCATCTTCGACATGCCCTCGACCCGCTCCTCGAAGCGGATCGGCACCTCGGCGATGCGCATGCCGCGCTTGACGACCCGGTAGTTCATCTCGACCTGGAACGAGTAGCCGTTGGAGCGCACCGACTCCAGGTCGACCGCGCGCAGCGCCTGCGCCTCCCACGCCTTGAAACCGGCGGTGGCGTCCTTCACCTTCAGGCGCAGGATCGCGTTCACGTAGAAGTTCGCCCACGCGGACAGCGCCTTGCGGTGCCACGGCCACTCCGACGCGGTCGAGCCGCCCGGGACGTAGCGCGAGCCCAGCACCACCGAGGCGTCCGTGGTGGTCAGCTTCTCCACCATCGCGGGGACCGCGGTGTGCGGGTGCGACAGGTCGGCGTCCATCTGGACGACGATGTCCGCGCCGTCCTCCAGCGCCCGCGACATGCCGGCGATGTACGCCCGGCCCAGGCCGTCCTTCTCGGTGCGGTGCAGCACCGAGATGTTGCCGCCCGAGTCGGCCGCCAGCTTGTCGGCGACGTCGCCGGTGCCGTCGGGGGAGTTGTCGTCCACGACCAGGACGTGCAGGTTGTCCATGCCGAGGTCGGCCAGCCGACCAACCAGGACCGGCAGGTTCTCCCGTTCGTTGTAGGTCGGAACAACCACAACAACCTTCGGGTGGGCCTCAGCCATGTTTTTCTATCCTCGATGCAGTACGAGCTGGAGGCGGCAGTCTAGCGTTCCTTCCCGAACGTTCGTCCCACGGGGGTGTTTCGTCCGGGCACCCACCGGGTAACCCGGCCCCGGTCGGGAATCCCCGTGCCGGGCCGGTCCGTTCAGCAGGCATGACCGACACCGCACCGGCAGCCGGCCGGCCCGAACCACTGCACTACGCCGCCTTCACCGCCGACCCCGCCGGGGGCAACCCGGCCGGCGTCGTGCTGGACGCCACCGGGCTCACCGACGCACAGCAACTCGCCACCGCGGCCCGGCTCGGCTACTCCGAGACCGCCTTCCTCACCGCCGACCCCGACCGGCCCCGGACGCACGCCGTCCGCTACTTCAGCCCGCTCGCCGAAGTCTCCTTCTGCGGGCACGCGACCATCGCCGCCGCGGTCGCCCTCGGCGAACGGCACGGCCCCGGCGAGTTCCACTTCGCCACCCCGGCCGGACCCGTCCCCGTCGAGGTCACCCGGGACGCGGACGGCGGCCACCTGGCCACCCTGACCAGCGTCCCCGCCACCGTCGAGGACGCGGACCCGCAGGACGTCGCCGAGGCGCTCGCCGCCCTGCGCTGGCGGCCCGCGGAGCTCGACGACCGCCTCCCGCCCCGGATCGCCTACGCCGGGGCCCGCCACCTCGTCCTCGCCGCGGGCAGCCGGGCCCGGCTCGCCGAACTCGACTACGACTTCGACGCCCTCGCCGCGCTGATGCGCCGCCTCGACCTGACCACCCTCCAACTGGTCTGGGAACAGGACGCCACCACCTACCACGTGCGCGACCCCTTCCCGGTCGGCGGCGTCGTCGAGGACCCGGCCACCGGCGCGGCCGCCGCGGCGTTCGGCGGCTACCTGCGCGAGCTGCGCGGCCTCACCACCGCCCGCCTCACCCTCCACCAGGGCGAGGACCTCGGCCGGCCGGGCGTTCTCACCGTCGACCTCACCGAGGGGGAGGAGCGGGTGCGCGTCACGGGGCGTGCGGTGCCGATCCGGTAGGCACATTCAGGGGCTCGGGGAACGGCGAGGCCGTGCTGCCGGCGGTCGGAGCCCATCGAAGGTCCGTGCTGCTGCGTGCGGTAACAGAACCCGAAGCCGATGCGCGCTCCGGCAGTGCACCGTCAGCAGCCCCGGGCTCGCCGTTCCCCGAGCCCCTGAATACGCGCGCCGCCCTGCCGTACTCCACGGGTAGTACGCGTGTCTGCTCCGGCGGGACGATGGTGGGCGGGGCCGGGGTGGTTAGCCTTCCGGTATGGGTGAATCGCGTCCGCTGTGGGTGCCGCCGTGGGTGCGGGCGGCGAAGGCCGGGTGGCCGGTGGCGGGGGCCGCGGTGGTGGCGGTGGCCCAGGTGGTGGGGACGACGGCGGCGCAGCGGCACCAGGGCGGGCGGGTGCCGCTGGACGGCTGGGGGTACCTGCTGCTGGTGCTCGGCCCGGCGCTGCTGGTGCTGCGGCGCAGGTGGCCGGCGGCGACGGTGGTGGCGGTGGCGGCGGTGACCGCCGGGTACCTGTGGGCGGGGTACCCGTACGGCCCGGGGTTCCTGGCGATGGTGGTGGCGTTCTTCGTCGCGGTCCGGCACGGCCACCGGCGGGCGGCGTGGCTGAGCGCGGGCGGCTTCTACCTGGTGCACCTGCTGACGGGCTACGTGCCGCCGGACGGCTGGTCGCGGGCCCCGGAGCACGCCGTGCGGGGGTGGCAGGAGCTGGGCGTCACGGCCTGGCTGCTGCTGGTCTTCGCGGGGGCCGAGCTGGCCAGGTTCCGGCAGGAGCGGATCGCCGCGGTGCGGGCCGCCGAGGAGGAGGCCCGGGCCCGCCGCCACGACGAGGAACGGCTGCGGATGGCACGGGAGTTGCACGACATCCTGGCGCACTCGATCTCGCTGATCCACGTGCAGGCCGGGGTGGCGCTGGAACTGCTGGACGCCCGTCCCGAGCAGGCCCGGGAGGCGCTGACCACGATCAAGGCGACCAGCAAGGAGGCGCTCGGCGAGGTCCGCCAGGTGCTGGGCACGCTGCGCGGCCCCGGCGCGAGCGCGCCGCGGGCGCCCGCCCCCGGGCTGGCGCGTCTCGACGAACTGGTCGAACAGGCCGGGCACGCCGGGCTGGTGGTGACGGTCGAGCGGCGCGGCCGGGCGGCCAAGGCGGGCGCCGGGCTGGAACTCGCCGCGTTCCGGATCGTCCAGGAAGCCCTGACCAACGTGCTGCGGCACTCCACGGCCCGCACCGCGACCGTCGAACTCGCCTGGGACCGCGGCGGGTTGGCGGTGACGGTGGCCGACCCCGGCCCGGCCGGCGGCGGCGACGCCGGCGGCAGCGGCAACGGGCTCACCGGCATGCGGGAACGGGCCGCCGCGCTCGGCGGCAGCGTCGAGGCCGGACCGGACGGGGCCGGGGGCTGGCGGGTGCGGGCCCGGCTGCCGGTGCCGGCCGCCACCACGGAGAACGGGGACACGACGTGATCAGGGTGCTGCTCGCCGACGACCAGACGCTCGTCCGGGCCGGGTTCCGGGCCCTGCTGGACGCCCAGGCCGACCTGGAGGTGGTCGGCGAGGCCGAGGACGGCGAGCGGGCCCTCGCGCTGGCCCGCGAACTGCGCCCGGACGTGGTGCTGATGGACATCCGGATGCCCCGGCTGGACGGGCTCGCCGCGACCCGCCGGATCTGCGCCGACCGCCTGCTGGCGGACGTCCGGGTGGTCGTGCTGACCACCTTCGAGCTGGACGAGTACGTCTTCGAGGCGCTGCGCGCGGGCGCCGCCGGGTTCCTGGTCAAGGACACCGAGCCCGGCGACCTGCTGCGCGCCGTCCGGGTCGCCGCGGCGGGCGACGCGCTGCTCTCCCCGGGCGTCACCCGCCGCCTGATCGGCGAGTTCGCCGCCCGCTCCAAGGAGCCCGCCACCACCCGCCTCGACGTCCTCACCGACCGCGAACGCGAGGTCCTCGCCCTGGTCGGCCTCGGACTCACCAACGAGGACATCGCCCGCCGCCTGGTGGTCAGCCCGCTCACCGCGAAGACGCACGTCAGCCGCACGATGGTGAAACTCGGCGCCCGCGACCGGGCCCAACTGGTGGTGCTGGCCTACGAGTCGGGGCTGGTCCGGCCGGGGTGGCTGGGGTAGTGCGCGGGGAGTAGGGCGGGTGTCGCCCGGTGGGGGACGTGCCGGGGCCGGGGTGCGGGGGACGGTGGAGGGGCCGGCAGGGAGCCGGCGGCTCGACCGAAGGGGATGAGTGGTGATGGTGACGTTGCTGGCCGACGGGTGGCACGGGCCGGGGCCGTGGGTGCTGGTGTTCCCGCTGTTCTGGCTGCTGGTGGTGGTGCTGGTGGTGACGGTGCTGCGGCGGGCGGCGTGGCGGCGGCGCGGGTGGTGCGGGGGCGGGGAGCACGCTCCGCTGGCGGTGCTGGGGCGGCGGTACGCGCAGGGGGAGATCGACGCGGCGGAGTACCGGGAGCGCCGGGGCGTCCTGACCGAGGAGCACCGCGCGGACGGGGGGAAGCGGTGACGGCCGCGGCCCGGGTGGAGGACGCCGTGAAGGAGTACGGCGCGGGGGAGACCCGGGTGCGGGCGCTGGACGGCGTCAGCGTGGAGTTCGCCGCGGCCGCCTTCACGGCCGTGATGGGGCCCTCCGGGTCGGGGAAGTCCACCCTCATGCACTGCGCGGCGGGCCTGGACACCCTCAGCGGCGGCCGGGCCTGGCTGGGGGAGACCGAGCTGTCCGGGCTCGGCGACCGGGAGCTGACGCTGCTGCGCCGGGAGCGGATCGGCTTCGTCTTCCAGGCGTTCAACCTGCTGCCGACGCTCACCGTGCGGGAGAACATCACCCTGCCGCTGGACCTCGGCGGCGCCGCCCCCGACCGGGAGTGGCTGGACGCGCTGATCGACGTGGTCGGCCTCGGCGACCGGCTGCACCACCGGCCGAGCCAACTCTCCGGCGGCCAGCAGCAGCGCGTCGCCGTCGCCCGGGCGCTGGCCGGGCGGCCGCAGGTGGTGTTCGCCGACGAGCCGACCGGCAACCTGGACTCGCGCAGCGGCGGCGAGGTGCTCGGGCTGCTGCGCTCCGCGGTGGACACCATGCGCCAGTCGGTGGTGATGGTCACCCACGACCCGGCCGCCGCCGCGCACGCCGACACCGTGCTGTTCCTGGCCGACGGCCGGCTGGTCGACACCATGGAACGGCCCACCGCGGAACGGGTGCTGGACCGGATGAAGGCGTTCGACGGCCGGCGCGGCACGGCGGCCGCCCGGTGAACGCGAGCGTGCGGATCGGGGCGCGCTCGCTGCTCGCCCACCGGCGCCGACTGCTCGGCACCGTGCTGTCGATCGTGCTGGGCGTGGCGTTCCTGACCGGCACCATGGTGCTCGGCGACACCCTGCGGGCCAACTTCGACACCCTGTTCGCGGACGCCAACGCGGGCACCGACGCGGTCGTCCGCAGCGCCCGGGTGCTGGACGCGCCCAACGTGCCCGGCGGGGTCCGCGCCCCGCTGGAGGAGTCGCTGACCGCGAAGCTGCGCGCCGCGCCCGGGGTGAGCGCCGCCGAGCCGTCCGTGCAGGGCGCGGGCCAGCTGATCGGCACCGACGGGAAGCCGGTCGGCGGCCAGGGCCCGCCCACGCTGGCCGGGAACTGGATCGACGACCCGAAGCTCAACCCGTACCGGCTCGCCGAGGGCCGGGCCCCCGCCGCGCCCGGCGAGGCGGTGATCAACCGGGGCGCGGCGAAGGCGGGCGGGCTGGAGGTCGGCGACAGCACGGTGCTGCGCACCCCCGACCCGGTGCGGATCACCGTGGTCGGCATCGCCACCTTCGGCGCCGACGCCGACGGCATGGGCCCCAGCACCTTCACCGCGCTGACCCTGGCCGACGCCCAGGCCCACCTGACGCCAAAGGGCAGCGGGCAGGTGTCCACCGTCCGGCTCCGCTCGGACACCCTGAGCCAACGCCAACTCGTGGACGCGATAAGCCCGTTGCTTCCGCCGGGGGTGGAGGCGCTGACCGGCGCCGACGCCACCGCGCAGTCCACCGCCGACGTCTCCGGGCGCTTCCTGAGCCTGTTCACCACCCTGCTGCTGGTGTTCGCCGGGGTCGCCCTGCTGGTCGCCACCTTCACCATCCACAACACCTTCGCCATCGTCACCGCCCAGCGCACCCGGGACCACGCCCTGCTGCGCGCCCTCGGCGCCGGCCGCCGCCAGGTGCTCGGCACCACTCTCGGCGAGGCGCTCGCGCTCGGCGCGCTCGCCTCCGGGCTCGGCCTGCTCGGCGGCTTCGGCGTCGCCGCCGGACTGAAGGCGCTGTTCGCGGCGATCGGCTTCACGCTGCCCACCGGCGGCACCGTGGTGCACCCCGCGACGGTCCTGCTGCCGCTGCTCACCGGCACCCTGGTCGCCGCCGGCTCCGCGCTCGCCCCCGCCCTGCGGGCCGCCCGCACCGCCCCGCTGGCCGCCCTGCGCGACACCGCCGTGGACGACTCGGCGCGGGGCCGGGGCGCCCTGGTGCGCACGGCGGTCGGAGCCGTCCTGGTGGCGGCCGGACTGCCCGCCCTGGTGGTCGGGGCGACGCACGGCCCCTCGCTGGCGCTGACCGTCGGCGGGGCGCTCGCCCTGCTGGCCGGGACGGTGGTGCTCGGGCCGGTCGCCGCCGCGCTCGCCGTCCGGGTGCTGGGCGCGCCGCTGCCCCGGCTGCGCGGCGTCACCGGCGCGCTGGCCCGCCGCAACGCGGCCCGCAACCCGAAGCGGACGGCCGCCACCGCGACCGCGCTGATGGTCGGCGTCGCCGTGGTCACCCTGTTCACCGTGTTCGGCGCCTCGGTCCGGGCGACCCTGGACGACACCGTCTCGCGCACCTTCGCCGGCGACCTCGCCGTCACCGCCCCCGCCACCGGGGCCGGCGGCAGCGGCGTCTCCCCGAAGCTGGCCCCCGCCGTCGCCGCCCTCCCCGAGGTGCGCAGCGCGGTCGGCCTCGGCCGGGGCGTCGCCCAAGTGGACGGCCACGGAACCCGGTTGGGCGTCGCCGACCCGGTCGCGCTGGCCGAGGTCACCGACCTCGGCCGGATCGACGGCTCGCTGGCCGCGCTGGGCACCGACGGCCTCGCGGTCTCCCGGGCCGAGGCCGACGCGCACGGCTGGCGGCTGGGCAGCCCGGTGGCGATGCGGTTCACCGACACCACCGCCGCCTTCACCGTCCGCGCCCTCTACCAGGGCGGCGGCGTCGCCGGGGACTACCTGATCAGCCGCGAGGCGTGGCAGCCGCACCGGGTCCAGGACGCCGACACGCTGGTCGCCGTCGCGCTGGCGCCCGGCGTCACGGTCGAGCGGGGCCGGGCCGCGATCGGGGAGTTGGCCCGGGAGTACGGCGACCCGCAGGTGCAGACCCGGGCCGAGTACGCGCAGAGCTCCGCCTCCGGCGTCGACATGATGCTCTCGGTGGTCTACGCGCTGCTCGCGCTCGCCGTGCTGATCGCGCTGCTCGGCATCGCCAACACGCTGACCCTGGCCGTCCACGAGCGCACCCGCGAACTCGGCCTGCTGCGCGCCGTCGGCCAGAGCCGGGCCCAGCTGCGGGCGATGGTGCGCTGGGAGTCGGTGCTGGTCGCCGCGTTCGGCACGGCGGGCGGGCTGGCGCTGGGCGCGCTGCTCGGCTGGGCGCTCACCCGGGCCTCCGACAGCGCCGGGACGGGCTCCTTCGCGCTGCCCGCCGGGCGGCTGGCCGTGGTCGCGCTGGTCGGCCTGGCCGCCGGGGCGCTGGCCGGGCTGCGGCCCGCCGCGCGGGCGGCGAAGCTGGACGTCCTGCGGGCGGTGGCGAGCGACTGACGCGCCGTCGGGCGCCCCCGCCCCGCAGGGGCGGGGGCGCCCGGTGCGTGCGGGCGAAGGCGCCCGGCGGGGAGGCCCGGATCAGTAGGATGACCGCCATGCCTGAGACCCCGGAAGCGTTGATCGGCGGTCGCTACCGCCTGGTGGAGCCGATCGGCCAGGGCGGGATGGGACGGGTCTGGCGGGCGCACGACGAACTCCTCGACCGCCGCGTCGCGGTGAAGGAACTGCTGCTCCCGCCGGGCGCCCGGGACGCCGAACGCGACGAGCTGGTGCAGCGGGTGGTGCGGGAGGCCCGGGCCGCCGCCAGGCTGCGGCACCCGGGCATCGTGTCGGTGTTCGACGTCGTGCAGCACCGGGGCGCGCCCGCCATCGTCATGGAGTACCTGAGCGGCCGCTCGCTCGCCGCGGAGATCGGCGCGGACGGCGCCCTCGACCCCGAGCGGGTGGTCGCCCTCGGCCTGACCCTGCTGGACGCCCTCGCCGAGGCGCATGCCAAGGGCGTGGTGCACCGGGACGTCAAGCCGGACAACGTCCTGCTCACCGAACAGGGCGCCGTCCTCACCGACTTCGGCATCGCCCGGTCCGCCGACGCGACGACCGCGCTGACCGCGACCGGCGTCCTCATCGGCACCCCCGCCTACCTGGCCCCCGAACAGCTGGAGGGCAAGCAGGCGACCGCCGCCACCGACCTGTGGGCCCTGGGCGCCACCCTCTGGCACGCCGCGGCCGGCCGGCCGCCGTTCGCCGCGCCCACCTTGACCGCGCTGTACGTCGCCATCCTGACCCAGCAGCCCCAGCCCCTGCCGCCGGGCCCGGCCGAGCCGCTCGCCGCCGTCCTCGCCCCGCTGCTGGCGAAGGACCCGCAGCAGCGGCCCTCGACCGCCGCGGCCGCCGAGCGCCTGCGCGGCCTGCACCGGACCCACACCGCGACGACGCTCACCGCCGCCCCGGCCCCCGCCCCGGCCCCCGCCCCCGTGCCGGTCCCGGCCCCGGAGCCGGACCCGGTCCGGGTGACGCTGCTCGACCCGGTCGCGGCCGGCGAACCCGACGCCTCCCACGGCCCGTTCCGCCCGTACCACCGGTTCACGGTCGAGGCGGGGAGCCTCGTCCAGGGCGTCTCCTTCAGCCCGGACGGCGGCAGCGTCTTCGCGTACGGCCACGGCGGGGTCTGGCGGTGGGAGGCGGCCACCGGCCGGGCGCTGGTCGCCCCGCGGCTGCTCGGGGAGCGGAGGGTGGGGGCGGCGGTGCTCGGCCCCGACGGCGCCATGATCGCCACCGCCGGGACGGGGAACGCGGTGCGGCTGTGGAGCACGGCCACCGGCGAGCCGTTGGAGCCGTCCGGGCGGGGCGGGGTGGCCCGGCTGTGGGCGGGGCGGCGCGGGCCGGCCGCGCTGGCCTTCCCCGGGAAGACGTACGTCATGGCGATCAGCCCGGACGGGGGCCTGCTGGTGGCGGGCGGGGAGGAGTCGGCCCGGCTCTGGGACCTGTCCTCGGGCCGGGTCGTCGCCGACCTGAAGCGGCGTCCCCTGGTGGTGCGGTCGGTGGCGTTCGCCCCGGACGGGGAGAGCCTGATCACCAACACCTCGGGCGGCGTCCACCGGTGGGACCGCAGCGGGCGGCTGCTGGGGGAGTGGGCGGCGGAACACACCCCCGTGGTCGCGCAGAGCCTGGTCTTCCACCCGGACGGTGAACGGCTCGCCGTGGGCGTCTGGAACGAGGGCTGGTACCTCTGCGACCCCAGGACGGGGGAGCCGGAGCCGGGGACCGTCCGGGGCCGGCGGTCGTTCGAGTTCGCGCTCGCCTTCAGCCCGGACGGCCGGGAGCTCGTGGTGGGCGGGGACCCGGTCAGCGAGGAGCGGACGCAGGTGTGGGAGCTGGAGTCCGGCCGGTGCGTGGCCGCCCTCCACTCGAACTTCCGGGTGAAGTGCGCCGAGCAGGTGGCGTTCTCCCCGGACGGCCGCCTGCTGGCGGTGGCCGGCGGCTCGGCCGTGCAGCTGTGGCGCCGCTGAGGGGGCCTGGCATAAGGGGAAGCTGGAACCCCGGTAACCGTCACTTATCGTAGTTGACTGTTACGCTTGGTGGCGTAGCGGCGGCGGCGAGGAGAGCGTGCGATGAGCGACCACACCCAGGACGTGGACCGGACCGACCCCGAGTACCGGGCCTGGCTGAAGGAGGCCGTCCGCCGGGTGCAGGCCGATGCCAACCGGTCCGCCGACACCCACCTGCTGCGCTTCCCGCTGCCCGCCGAGTGGGGCGTCGACCTGTACCTCAAGGACGAGTCGACGCACCCGACCGGCAGTCTCAAGCACCGGCTGGCCCGTTCGCTGTTCCTGTACGGGCTGTGCAACGGCTGGGTCCGGCCCGGCGCCCCGGTGATCGAGGCGTCCAGCGGCTCCACCGCGGTCTCCGAGGCGTACTTCGCCCAACTGGTCGGCGTCCCGTTCATCGCCGTGATGGCCCGCACCACCAGCCGGGCCAAGATCGAGCTGATCGAGTTCCACGGCGGCCGGTGCCACCTGGTCGACAACCCGGGCGAGGTCTACGCGGTGGCCGCCGAGCTCGCCGCCGAGACCGGCGGCCACTACATGGACCAGTTCACCTACGCCGAGCGGGCCACCGACTGGCGCGGCAACAACAACATCGCCGAGTCGGTCTTCGCCCAGCTGCGGTTGGAACCCCACCCCGAGCCCGCCTGGATCGTCGCCACCGCGGGCACCGGCGGCACCTCCGCGACCATCGCCCGGTACGTCCACTACATGCAGTACGACACCCGGATCTGCGTCGCCGACCCGGAGAACTCCTGCTTCTTCGAGGGCTGGGTGCACCACGACCCGGACGCGCACTGCCCCACCGGCTCCCGGATCGAGGGCATCGGCCGCCCCCGGATGGAGCCCTCCTTCGTGCCCGGCGCGATCGACCGGATGATGAAGGTCCCCGACGCGGCCTCGATCGCCGCCGTCCACCTGCTGGCCGACGTCCTCGGCAAGAAGGCCGGCGCCTCCACCGGCACCGGCCTGTGGAGCGCGCTGCGGATCGTCGCCGAGATGCGCCGCGAGGGCCGCAGCGGCAGCGTCGTCACGCTGATCTGCGACCCGGGGGACCGGTACCTCGACAAGTACTACTCGGACGAGTGGCTCGCCGCCGAGCGGATCGACCCCCGGCCGCACCGCGCCGCCCTGGAGGAGTTCCTCGCGGGCGGCGACTGGGCGGAGGGCTGAGCGCTCGTCAGTTCTCCTCGCCGGTCCGGCCGCCCCGCTCGGTGAGCAGCAGGACGGCGGTGACCACCACGAACACGGCGGTGGCGAAGTGCACCCCGAAGGCCGTGGCGGTGCTGCCGTGGCGCGCCAGGATGGTGACGGCGTCGCCGAACGGGGTGACCGACTCGGCGAGCAGCGCCCAGCCGAGCGCCCGGCGGTGCCCGGTCAGCAGCAGGGCCAGCGGGACGAGGCCGGAGACGAGGTCCCGGATGCCCTTGAGGTTGAGGAAGGCCGCGGCCTCGCCCTGCGGCCACACCGGGAGGCCGAAGCCGGAAGCGGTGCTCTCCGGGGAGACCAGGAAGCTGATGCCGATGTAGCCGATGCCCAGGGCGACCAGGGCGGTGAACACGGTGGCGAGGTTGACGCGCAGTCGGCTGCTGGCCGGGCGGGTGGTGGTGGTTGTGGTGCCGGTGAGCGCGGACATGGTGGTTCCCCCTGGAGCGGTGTGCGGAGCGGAGCGGCGTGCGCCGCCGTTTTGCTAGCGGCGCTAGCGACAGGAATGATGCTAGACCGACGGACCGTCAGATGTCTAGCGGTGCTAGGATTCCGTTCATGGCTATCAAGGAACGCAGGGCGCGCGAACGCGCCGAACGGGAACGGCTGATCGTCCGGGCCGCCCGCGAACTCGCCGAGACCGAGGGCTGGGACGCCGTCACCACCCGCCGCCTCGCCGAACGCATCGAGTACAGCCAGCCCGTCCTGTACAGCCACTTCAGCGGCAAGGACGCCATCGTCGCCGCCGTCGCGGTCGAGGGCTGCGCCGAACTCGCCACCCTGCTGCGGGCCGCCGCCGCGGACGTCGCGGACCCGCGCGAGGCGTTCGCCGCCGTCGCCCGCGCCTACCTCGCCTTCGCCGCGGCCAACCCCGCCCTCTACGACGCGATCTTCACCCTCCCCAGCACCCTCCCCTTCGGCACCCCCGAAGCCCCCGCCCCCCTGCACGCCGCCTTCGCCGCCATCGCCGAACCCGCCACCCGCAGCGCCAGGGTCACCGGCCACGACCCCGGCGGCTACACCGAACTCGCCTGGTCCGCCCTGCACGGCATGGTCACCCTCGCCCGCACCGGCCGGCTGCGCCCCGACCTCGACCGGCCCCGGATCGACGCGTTCAACGCCGTCTTCTGAGCCGGCCGCCGGGCCCGTACCGCCGGGCCCGTGCCAGCACGCTGCCAGCCCCGTACCAGCGGTGCCCCCGAAGGTGGGCACGTCGGTACCCGAGAGCTGGAGGACGTGGTGGTGGAAGCGGTTCGTTCGGCCCGCCGGTGGTGGGCACTGGGGGCACTGGTGGTGAGCGTGCTGGTGGTCGGCCTGGACGGGACGGTCATCAACGTGGCCCTGCCCACCCTCGCCCGCGAACTCGGCACGGACAACACGCAGTTGCTCTGGATCGGCGGCGGCTACCTGCTGACCTTCAGCGTGGCGATGCTCCCCGTGGGCCGGCTCGGCGACCGGCTCGGCCACCGGCGGGTGCTCACCGCGGGCGTCGCCCTGTTCGGCGCCGCCTCGCTCGCCGGCGCCTTCACCGGCTCCGCGGGCGCGGTGATCGCGGTGCGCGCCGCGATGGGCCTCGGCGCCGCGATGATCATGCCGGTCTCGATGGCGCTGCTCCCGAAGGTCTTCCCCGCCGAGGAGGTCCCCCGGGCCATCGCGGTCTGGACGGCCGCCGCCGCCCTCGGCATGCCCGCCGGGCCGGTGATCGGCGGCTGGCTGCTGAACCACTTCTGGTGGGGCTCGGTCTTCCTGTTCAACGTCCCCGTGGCGGCGGCCGCCCTGCTCGCGGGCGCCCTGCTGCTCCCCGCCGACGGCCCGCGCGACCGGACCCGCAGCGCGCCGTTCGACTGGCCCGGCACGCTCCTCGGCACCACCGGGACCACCGCCCTGGTCTACGGCACCATCCTGGTCCCGGCCGACGGCTGGACCTCCCCGACGGTGCTCCTCCCGCTGGCCGCCGCCGCCCTGCTGCTGGCCGGCTTCCTCCGGCAGCAGCGCCGGGCCGCCGAACCCCTGCTCGACCTCGGGCTGTTCGCCGACCGCCGGTTCTCCTGGGGGACCCTGGCCGCCGTCCTCGGCAACTTCACCGTGATGGGCATCCTGTTCGTCGTCCCCCAGTACCTGGAGGCCGTCCAGGGCTACGACGCCCTCGGCACCGGACTGCGGGTGCTCCCGCTGATCGGCGGCCTGATGCTGTCCGCCGCGCTCAGCGAGAGCCTGGTCCCGAGGGTCGGCGCCCGCGCCGTGGTGCCCGCCGGACTGACCCTGCTCGCCGCCGGGGTCCTGCTCGGCACGCGGGCCGCACCCGACAGCGGGTACGGATCCACCGCGCTGTGGCTGGCCGTGGTCGGCGTCGGCTTCGGCCTGACCGTCGTGCCCGCCACCAGCCTGGTGATGGCCTCGCTGCCCGAGACCCGCACCGGCGTCGGCACCAGCGTCCTGGAAACCCTGCAACAGGTCGGCGGCGTCCTCGGCGTCGCGGCCCTCGGCAGCCTGCTCAGCGCCGGCTACCTGGCCCGGATCGACGTCACCGCCCTCCCCGCCCCCGCCGCGACGGCCGCCCGCGACTCGGTGACCGGCGCGACCGCCGTCGCCGCCGAACTCCACGACGGCGCCCTGCTCTCCTCCGCCCACACCGCCTTCGTCCACGGCATGTCCGCCGTCCTCACCGCCTCCGGCGCGGTCGCCCTCCTGGCGGCGGGCCTGGCGGCGGCCTTCCTCCCGAAGAAATGAGGACGGCGGAGGGCGCGCATCCAGGGGCTCGGCTGAGGACGGCGGAGGGCGCGCATCCAGGGGCTCGGGGAACGGCGAGTCCGTGCTGCTGACGGCCGGAGCCCATCGAAGGTCGGGGCTGCTGCGTGTAGTGAACAGAACCCGAAGCCGATGCGCGCTCCGGCAGTGAACCCGCAGCAGCCACGGCCTCGCCGTTCCCCGAGCCCCTGGAGGCGCAGCCCTCTCACTGCTCGCAGCCGGCGGCGGCCGCTCGCATCCAGTGGTCGCCGATCTGCGCGAACTCCCGTCGGCTGCGGTCGAGTTGCTCGGCGGCCTCGGCCGGCCGGTCCTCGGCGAGGGCGATCCGGCCGAGTACGAGGCCGGCGGCGGCGGAGGTCCACGGGTCGGGGTGGTCGAGCAGGGCGCGCAGTTCGCGCAGGGCGGTCGGCCGGTCGTCCAGCAGGAGGGCGCAGCAGGGGGCGAGCAGGGGCAGGACGGGGTGGGCCGGGCGGTCCGGCAGGTGGTCGCGGACGGTGGCCGCGGCCTGTCGGAGGGCCGCCGGGTCGTGGTCGGGGCCGGCGCCGAGGGCGGGGAGCAGGACGGCGAGCGCGGTGCAGAGCGCGTGGGCGTCCGCGAGGCCGGGCGGGACGTGGGGGCCGACCAGGTCGCGGACGGCGCGCGTCCAGTGGCCGGCCTCGCCGATGTGGTCGCAGATCGTCCAGAACCAGGCCAGGGCGCCTGCCAGTCGCAGTGCGTCCGCCGTGTCGCCGGTGGCGGTCAGGTGGCCGAGGGCGGCGTGCAGGTCGTCCCGTTCCGCGTTCAACCGGGCCGACCAGTGGGCCTGTTCGGGGCCGCGCAGTCGGGGTTCGGCCCGTTCGGCCAGGGCGAGGAAGCAGGCGGCGTGCGCGTCCCGGGTGCGGGCGGCGGTGCCGGCGGTGGCGGCCTTCTCGGCGGCGTACGCCCGGACGGTCTGCAGCAGGTGGTAGCGGACCCCGCCGTCCGGGCCGTCGGCCGCCGCCCGGACCAGGGACTTGTCGGTCAGGGCGGCGATCACCTCGACCACGTCGGCCCCCGGGGCCAGCGGGCCGCAGACCAGTTCGGCGTGCTCGGGCGTGGCCCCGCCGGCGAACACCGACAGGGCCGCCAGCACCGCGCGTTCGTCGGCGTCCAGCAGGTCCCAGCTCCAGTCGACCACGGCCCGCAGCGTCCGGTGCCTGGGCAGGGCGGAGCGGTCGCCGCCGGTCAGCAGTCGGAAGCGGTCGTCGAGCCGTTCGGCGACCTGGCGCAGCGTCAGGGAGCGGGTGCGGGCGGCCGCGAGTTCGATCGCCAGCGGGATGCCGTCCAGCGCCCGGCAGATGTCGGTGACCAGCGGCGCCGTCCCCGGGTCGATCCGGAAGCCGGGGCGGACGGCGGCGGCCCGGTCGGCGAACAGCCGCACCGCCGGGTAGTCGGCGGCCGCCGGGTCGTCGGCCGGGGGCAGCGGCAGCGAGGGCACCGGGCAGAGCGATTCGCCGGTGACGCCCAGCGGCTCCCGGCTGGTGGCCAGCACCCGGACGTGCGGGGCCCGGGAGAGCAGGCCGGCCGCCAACGCGGCCGCCGCGTCCAGCAGGTGCTCGCAGTTGTCCAGCACCAGCAGCAGCCGGCGCCGCTCCAGGGCCTCCGCCAGCCGTCCGACCGGGGAGGGCAGCGGGGTGAGCGGCTCGCCGACCCGCAGCGCGTCCGGGACGCCGAGCGCCTGCAGCGCGGCCTGCGGGACCTCGGCGGGCGAGGTGACCGGGGCCAGCGGCACCAGCCACACGCCGTCCGGGAAGTCCGCGGCCAGCCCCGCCGCGACCTCCAGCGCCAGCCGGGTCTTGCCCGCCCCGCCGGGCCCGGTCAGCGTCACCAGCCTGGTGGTGTCCAGCAGTTGGCGGACGGTCGCGGACTCCCGCTCGCGGCCGACGAAACTGGTCAGCGCCAGCGGCAGGTGGGAGCGGCGCGCCGACGGCTCCGGCGCGGGCGCTGTGGCCGGGCCTGGAGCCGGGGCCGCCGCTGAGGGCTCCGCCGGGGCCTTCGCGGGGGTCTTCGAAGTGGTCAACTCGCCGCGCAGCAGGGCGAGGTGGAGCGCGGACAGTTCGGGGGAGGGGTCCACGCCGAGCCGTTCGGCCAGCTCGCGCCGGGTCTCCTCGTACCGCTCCAGCGCGGCCGCCGGACGTCCCGCCGCCGCCAGGGCCCGCATCAACTGGCCGTGCAGCCGCTCGCGCAGCGGGTGCGCGGCCGCCAGCTCCGCCAACTCGGCTACCAGTGAAGCTCCCTGACCGAGCGTCAACTCCGCCGCCACCCGTTCCTCGACGGCGGTCAGCCGCAACTCCTCCCAGCGCCGGGCCGCCAGGGACGCGAACGGCTCGTCGGCGAACTCCGCGAGCGCCGGTCCGCGCCACAGTCCCAGCGCCCGCCGCAGCACCGGCAGCCGTTCCGCCGGGGCGGCCAGGCCGCGCGCCGCCGCCAGCAGCCGTTCGAACTCCAGCGCGTCGACCTCGCCCGCCCCCGCCGCCAGCCGGTAGCCGCCCGACCCGGCCAGCACCACGTCCCGCCCGCCCAGCGCCCGCAGTCGGGACACCAGCGTCTGCAGCGCGTTCCCCGGTACGGCGGGCGGCTCCGCGCCCCACAGGTCCGCCACCAGCCGCTCGGAGGAGACCACCCGGCCCGCGTCCACCACCAGCCGCACCAGCAGCCCCCGCAGCCGCGCCCCCGCGACCTCCGCGCCCCGGACCTCCAGCGGCCCCAGCACACCGATCAGCACGCGATCACCCCCGCCGGCCAGTCTGCCACCCCGGCCGCCGGCTCCCCGCCCGTCCCCGGCGGCCGGGACGGTCAGGGGGCGCCCAGCAGCCCCAGGAGCAGCAGTGGGACGGCGGCGGTGGCCAGCGCGCCCCGGGCGACCGGGGAGGCGGGCGGGTGGAGGAGGAGCAGGCCGGCCGCCGCCCCGCCGAGGACGATCGCGGTCACGCTGCCGGCCGGCCCCGTCCCCAGGCCCGTCCCCAGACCCGCCCCCAGGCCCAGGAGCAGCAGCAGCGCGGTGGCGGCGGCCAGCAGTCCCTGGACGGTCGCGGCGACCGGCAGGCCGAGGAAGTACAGGCCGGTCGCCACCCCGGCGAGGACGGCCGCGGTGCCCGCCAGCCCCAGGGCGACCCGGTGCGCGGGCGTGGTCCTCCGCCTGCCCTGGAGCACCTCGAAGCTGCCGTGCAGGAACCACCCGGCCACGGCCACGGCCTCGCCCGCCATCAGCAGCAGCGCCAGGCCCGCGTCGAACAGCCACCGCAGCATCCGGGCGCCCCCTCCCGCCGATTCCCGCCGACCATTCAACACCCTTGCCGGGCAGGCCCGGTGGCGGTTGCGGCGGTCCGCACCCCGGCCGCGCGCGGTGGGCCGGCAGGCCGACGGCCTGTGCAGGAGCAGGAGCAGGAGCAGGAGTTCGGCGGGCTGCGGCGCCGGGCGGGGTGCGGTCCCGGCGTCGGAGAACACGGACGGCGGCCCCGCTCGGGTCGGCTCCCGGAGCGGTGTCAGTCGAAGCGGTGCGGGTCGAACTGCGCGACGGGCAGGCGGGTGGAGCCGTCGCAGGCGAGCTCCGCCGCGATCTCGCCGATCACGGTGGCGAACTTGAAGCCGTGCCCGGAGAACCCGCCCAGCAGGGTGAGACCGGGCAGTTCGCGGCGGCCCCCGACCAGGAAGTGGCGGTCCGGGGTGAGCGAGTACATGCAGGAGGCCATCCGGACCGGGTACGGGTCCACGCCGAGCAGGGTGTCGCCGACCGCCTCCGCGAAGCGCTCGGCGTCCTGCCGGTCGGGCGGGCGGTGGCCGGCCGCCGGGTCGGCGGGCTCGTCGATGCCGGGCCAGGTGTGCAGGCCGACCTTGACGGTCGTGCCGTCGAGGGACGGGAAGCCGTAGCTGCCGTGCTCGCCGGTGGAGTCGGAGCGGGCGAAGATCGGGAACCGGTCGGGGGCGAAGGCGGCCGGGTCCCGGTGGCCGAACCAGCCCATCACCCGCCGCTCGACGGTGAGCAGCCCCGCGGTGCCCGGCAGCAGCTGCCGCAGCCAGCCGCCCGCCGCCACCACCACGTGGCGGGCCGTCAGCTCGCGGTCGTCGAGCACCACCCGCGGGCGCTCCGGGTCGGGCACGACCTCCCGGACGGCCGCCTCGGCGAACACCTCGGCCCCGCTCGCCACCGCGGCCTCCACGGCCGTGGTGACCGCGAGTTCGGGCCGCAGCAGGCCGGCCTCCTCCTCGTAGAAGCCCTGCAGGTCGTCGGTCACCCGGAACTGCGGGAAGTCCCGGCGCAGGTCCTCGGCGGACAGCAGGTCGTACGTGAGCCCGTGCGCCCTGGCCGAGGCCAGCGGCCCGGCGATCACCGAGGAGTCGGCGGGCCCGACCATCAGACCGCCGGTCCGCGCCAGCAGGCTCCGGCCGGAGACCCGCTCCAACTCCTGCCAGAGCTTCCAGGACCGCTTCACCAGCGGCACGTACGCGGCGCCCTCGGCGTAGGCGGTGCGGATGATGCGGGACTCGCCGTGGCTGGCGCCGTGGTCGTGCCCCGGGGTGAACTGCTCGATGCCGATCGCCCCGACCCCGCGCCGGGCCAGCTGCCAGAGGGCCTGGCTGCCCATCGCGCCGAGTCCGACGACGATCACGTCCGCATCCACCGAAGTGGTCATGGTTCGACAGCTCCACACTCGTGCCGGAATCACCCGGACCGGTCGGTCGCGTGCCGGTTCGGCCCGGTCGCGGACGCGTTCGAACGCCGGGGCACCGCCGTCCCCCATGCTGCCCGGTCCGAATCGAGTGCGCCAGGGCATCAAACATTCTGCTGCGAAAGGAAATTGAGCGAAGCTGTCGGCTACCGGCCGGAGTCCGCCGGGGCGTCGAGGCCGCCGGTGCGGACGGCGGTCACGAAGGTGGACCAGGCGGCGGCGGGGAAGAGCAGGGCGGGGCCGTGCGGGTCCTTGGAGTCGCGGACGGGGACGGTGCCGGGGATGTCGTCCGAGACCTCGACGCAGTTCCCGCCGTTGGCGCTGTGGGAGCTCTTGCGCCAAGTGGCGCTATGCAGCTCGTCCATGTTCAAAGCCTCTCCGTACCTCTCGAATGAACTGGATACTCGCGGCCTGGGACAGCGCCTCGCCTTGGAGGTAATCGTACTCACTGATCCACTCCTCCAGCGTTTCCAGATCGCGTTCGAGATAGCCGCGCTTCTGAGTCTCGCCGTAGCCGATGACTGACCTGTTCGGCATGGTCAGCAGCACGACCGGAAGAGTGAACGATCTGGCTTCGGGGACCGAGAACGGTGCCACCTGAATCCTGAAACGGGGGCGGGCGGCCATGGCCTCCAAGTGGCGGAGTTGGGCCACCATGACGTCCAGGCCGCCGACCGGTCGCCGTAGCGCTGCCTCGTCGATTACCGCGTGGTAGAACGGCGCCGGGGTCCGCTCCAGGGTCCGTTGCCTCTGAAACAGCGCCTCGCTTCGTTCGTCGGCCTGCTCCTGAGTTGCAACGCCTCGCAACACGGGACCCGCTTGGTAGGCGCGTTCGTAGTCGTGAGTCCGGAGCAGGCTCGGAATGACGCTGACCTCGTACGCCCGAATCGTTGTCGCCTTCGCCTCGTTGCGCACCAGCTCGGGGAAGCCTTCGAACAGGGCCTGCTGGCTTACCACGCTCCGTCCTCTGAGGAACTGTTCGCCCGAACCAAACACCCGGTCAAGTGTGGTTGCAATCTGTTGACTTGGTTTCCTCCGGCCGTGCTCGACCGCTGAGATGTACGACGACGTGCAGCCGACCAGGGACGCCAAGTGCTCCTGCGTCCACTCTCGCTGCTCCCTTGACGTGCGGAGCAGTGCCCCGATCCCGTCCGCCGGGGACGTCTCGGGGTCAAGTTCCCTCTTGTTCACGGTGATTCGACCTACCAAACAAACCGCTGGAGACAAGTTGAACAGTCTCGAAGCCTAGGGGACAGTGGGCGCTCCCGGTAGCCATTGCGTCACGGAGCGGAACGGCTCGGCAACGTGCTGGTGTCCCGTGCCTGCACGGGGTCGCCGGGTGCTGATCTCGGCCAGCAGAACTGGCCACCGCCCTATCGTGGTTGGGGCGGGCGAGGGCGGTGGTGGTCGAGGCGGTCCACCACTCCCACGGGCGAGCGCGCGGAGCGGGCGGGCCGCGCGACGGCGCGTTCGGGGGCGTGCGGGAGAGGAGCGGTGCCGTGGGCAGCGGATCCGATCCGCCCGGGCCGGCCGGAGCCGTACTCGCCCGTTCCTCCCGTACGAGAATTCGCGAGGTCACAGCCATGCTTGATCGCCCGTACCCGAGCCCGAAAGCCAAGTTGACGATCCGGGTCTATCGGGTGCGGCCCGACGGGGCCCGGGTGCAGGTCTCCTCCTGCATCTCCGACGAGGACCTGCACCTGCCGCTGGTCTCGGCGCTGACCTGGCCGGCCTGCGCCTGCCCGCGTTGCGTCGCCGCCGCCGAAGTGGCCTGAACGCACTGCATCATCGAGGAAGGGAAGCACGTGCTGTACACCGGACAACCGCTGGTGGCCGTCGACGTCCTGCAGCGGTTCCTGCGCGGGGGGTTCACCGATTCCGAGCGGGCGGCGGACTCGCTGGAACGCGCCTTCCAGGCGGCCAGATTGGACCCGCCGACCGGCCTCTCGCCGGTCTACCGCGACGACGTCCCGCCGGAGCTGGCCGGCCTCGCGCTGGGATGCGTCGGACTGCCCTGGGTGCAGAAACTCGCCGAGGCGCTGCTCGAACTCGCGGTGCTGCGCGGCGAGTTCCCCGCTCCCGTCCGGATCACGGCCCCGGAGTTGGGCCCCGAGGCCCGCTCCGCGCTGGGGGTGGCCCGGTGAGCGGTGACGTGTTGCGGCGACGTGCGTGGGAGATCGCCGAGCAACTCGCCGAGGCGGGTGGCGGGGAGGCCAGGCTGACCGTCATCCCCGACGGCTACCGCGTCGAACTGCGGATCTTCCGCCCCGAGGACGGCTCCCCCAGCCCCGAGGACCACCTGGCCGTCCTCAAAGCCCTCGCCCTCGGCGATCGCTGGGGCCACCGCTACTCCCCGCCCTCCCGCAACAACGGCACCGCCCGCGAACTCGTCTGGAGCGAGGTCCACCACAACCCGTCCGAGCAGCAGGGCAGTTGAGGGTAGCCGCCGGGCCCCGTCAGGCGTTCGCGGTGCGGCGGCCGCCGTACGAGGCGGTCAGGGCGTCGGCGACGGTCTCCGCGTCCGCCTGGGCCGGTTCGGCGGGGTACTCGGGGAGCAGGTCGTCCCAGACGGGCAGCCAGGAGCCGAGCATCTGGACCTGGCCGGCCGGGCGGGCGAAGAACCAGAGGTGCAGGTGGGCGGCGCCGTCGCCGAGGCGGTAGACGTGGGCGCGGGCTACGTGCGGCAGGGCCTCGACCAGGCGGACGACACGGGTGGTGAGCACGCCCAGTTCGGCGGCCAGTTCGTCGGGGAGCGCCGCCAGGTCGTAGTGGTCGCGGGGGTACAGCATCAGGGCCAGCGGCACGCCGACGCCGATGACCCGGGCCAGCCGCCAGTGCTCGGTGAACCACAGGCCCTCGTCCCGGGCCGCGCACACGTGGCAGTCGGCCGGGTCCTCGCCGTGGCGCGGCGGCTCGGGCAGCACCGGCGGGCGCAGCGGCGAGACGCGCAGCCCTTCCGGTTCGAACGGGCTGACCTCCCAGGCGGTCATCCGGGCCAGCGGGAGCCGGAGTTCGCCGTCGGCGGCCGCGCGGGCGTGGGCGTGGAACTCGTCGGGTGTCATTGCCATGATCGGCAGACTAGTACCCCGGGCCCCGGGTGCCGTCCACGAGTGCGGATTCGGGTCGGGCCGCAGAACGGGCGGCCCGCACCCGCGTACGGCCCCAGTCGCCCAGGGGGGGCCAGCGCCCCGTTGAGCCGGACGCCGTCCTCCGTCAGCGAGTACTCGACCCGCGGGGGCACCTCGTCGTACGACTCGCGGTGCACGACGCCGTCCGCCTCCAGTTCGCGCAGGTGGGCGGCGAGCACCTTCTCGGTCACCCCGGGCAGCATCCGCCGGAGTTCGCCGAACCGGCGGTGCGGCTGCTCGTGCAGGGCCCAGAGGGCCAGCACCTTCCACTTGCCGCCGATCACCTCCAGCGCCGTGTCGATCCCGCAGACGTGCCCGTCCGGCGCGCCCGGACGATTGACGGTCGTCATCGCGTCCTCCCCTGACCTGCTCGCTCACCCTGCTCGGCCTCGGCGCGATGGGCACCGCGCTCGGCCGGGCCTGGCTCGCCGCCGGACACCCGCTGACCGTCTGGAACCGCACCGCCGCCCGAGCCGGGGCCCTCGCGGCCGAGGGCGCGACGGTCGCCGCGCACGCCTTCGCGCTGATCGGCCGGGAGTCCGTCGCACCCTCCGCGCTCGCCCCGCTGCTCGCCGACTGGCTGACCGCGATGGCCCCGGCCGTCCACCACACCGCCGCCCAACTGGAGTCCGGGGACTACGCGTTGGGCGGCGTCTCCAACCTGGGCATGCAGGTGGCCGGCGTGCCGACCTTCCTGCGCACCGCCGAGGAGCAGCGGGTCAGCCCCGAACTGCTGTCCCCCTACTTCGCGTTGATGCGCCGACGACTGGAGACGGGGAGCGCCGGGGAGGACCTCACCGGCGTGGTCGACCTGCTGCGGCGCTGACCCCGGGCACGGCGGGTGCGGCGGGTGCGGGAAGACCGCCCACCGCCGTGCGGGTACGCCCTAGCCTGGGCGGCATGGAACTCCCGGAGCGCCTCGCCGCCCTGCGTGCCCTCGCCGCCGACGGCTCGACCTTCCCGCCCTCCCAACTCGCCTTCCTCGCCGACGAGATGGACCTCCCGCTCGCCGACCTGTACGCGGCGGCCGGCCGCGAGGTGCCGGCCGAGCTGCTGCCGCCGGAGCGCGACGACCGCACGCTGCGCGACTTCGCCTACGCGGTCAGCCACTGCGACCACGGGCAGCTGGCCGCGATCGAGGCGTACGTCCGGGCGCTGCCGCCGGTGCCGGACGCTCGGCGTCAGGCCAACCCGCCGCCGTTCGTCCCGTGGTTCGACGAAGCCGAACTGGCCCCTGACGAGGGCGGGTTCGCCGCTTTCCTGCTCAAGGCGTTCCGCAACCGGGGGTTCTCCACCGACTCGATCCCCTTCATGGGGCTGTCCCGGAGCACCATCGTCGGCATGGTCCGGACGTGGGAGTCGGACAGGCACAGCAAGTACCAACTGCTGGGTCTGACCGGCCCGTTGGGCTGGCCGCTGCCCGAACTGTTCGCCCTCGCCGGGGAGCCGTGGTCGCCGGAGCTGCGCCCGCACTCGCCCTGCCGCCACACCGGCCGGGTGTACGCGGCCGCCGCCCACCTGACCACCGAACAACTGACCGCGGCGGCGGCGGAGGTGGCCCGGCTGCGGACGGACCTGCCCCGCGGGGTCTGGCAGCCCGTCGCCGAGGGCCACGTCGCCGAATGCCCGGACTTCGGCTGAACCGCCCCGCCCGGGCACCGGTCAGTGCAGGTCGGCCGTGAACGGGTGGGTGTGGTCGGCCGGGCAGGTGAAGAGCCGCAGTTCGCCCCAGCGGCCGACGACGATGCCCGCCGTGTCGTCGCTGGCGATCGTGAAGAGCAGCGTCATCGGGGTTCCGCAGCGCCCGCAGGTGAGCGTGCGGGGGTGGTTGAGGTGCCAGGTCGGCCAGCCGCCGAGTTTCCAGCCGGGGACCCGGGTGATCGAGTCCTGGCCCTCGGGGTCGGTGTCCCGCACCAACTGGTCGAGGGCCGGACGGAGTTCGGGCGGAAGCTCCTCGCGGTAGGGGAAGTCGGTGAGGTGCTCCACCGAGAGGACGCACGGCTCCGGCAGGAACTCGTCCTCGTAGTACTCCGGCGGCTCCGGGGGGAGCGCCGTCCCGGCCGCGGAGAGCGCGGCGGCGTCCCGCCAACGGAGTTCGACCACCGGGCACAGGTCGGCCTGGCCGGCTGGCGGGTCATCGTGCTCGACGGGGCACCAGATCACCTGGAGCAGATCCGCCCCCGCGGGCCACCACGGGCCGGGCACGTCACGGGCGTGGAGCTGAGCCAGCGGGACCATCGCCAGCAGCCCGGACTCGTGCGGCCCGTCCTCCTCCTCGACCGGGCACACCGGCCACGGCTCGTCGGCGGGCCACAGCAGCGGGCCGCCGATCGAGCTGTCGGCGGGCCCGGGCGCCCCGGGAGCGAGCCACAGCCGGGCGGCCGCGCGGCCGTGCGGCGCGAGTTCCGGCACGCGCGCCAGGATCTCCTCCGTGGAGGGACGCTGATGATCCACCGATGGGCCTTCCGAACCGTGCGACGAACGAACGCGCACACGCTACCGCCGGACGCCGACGGGCCGGCCGGACGACCGCTGGAAACCGCCGTGACGACGCCGCCCGGCGGCTGCGACAATCGCGCCCATGAACGAAGCTGACGACCCGGCACCGGCCCTCCGCTCGCCGCGGATCACCCGCCTGGAGTGGGGCCTGATGGAGGTCGAGGGCCTCGCCCCCGGCAAGGACTTCGTGCTGTACCCGGGCGGCGGCCACCCCTGGGACTGGAACGTCCACGGCACCCGGCACGTCCCCGGCGTCCAGCCCGGCGACGCGCGGGAGCTCCTCGACCGGGGCGCCGAGGCGGTCGTCCTCACCCTCGGCATGGACCGCGTCCTGCGGATCGACCCGGCCACCCTGGAACTCCTCGCCGCCGCCGGGGCGGAGGTGCACACCGCCGACACCCGCGCCGCCGTCGAGCTCTACCACGCCCTCGCCGCGACCCGCCCGACCGGCGCCCTCTTCCACTCCACCTGCTGACGCCCCGCCGAGACCCGCTCCCAGCCCTGGTGGTCAGATGCCCGCAGAACACGCCGCCTTCTCCGTCCACCGGGCCCTGCCGCAGGTGGAACTCCTCGACGCCCACTACGTCGAGCACGCCTTCGGCCGGCACACCCACGACACGTACGTGATCGCCGCCATCACCGAGGGCGTCGAGGAGTTCCAGTACGGCGGCGGCACCGAACGCGCCGGAGCCGGAACCGTCGCGCTCGTCAACCCCGAGATCGTCGTCACCGGCCACGCCGGAGTGCCCGAGGGCTGGGGCTACCGGGTGCTCTACGCGCCCGTCGACAGCGTGCTCGACGCCGCCGCCGACCTGCGGCCCGCCGGAGCCGGGACGCCCGCCTTCACCACCGCCGTCACCGACGACCGCGAACTGGCCCGCCTCGTCCACGCCGTGCACGGGGCCGCCGGACGGGACGACCCGCTCGCCGCCTCCACCGCCTTCCGCCTGCTGGTCGCCCGCCTGCTGCGCACCCACGCCGCACCCCGCCGCGCCGCGCGGGTCGCCCCCGCCGGGGCCCTCGCCGTCGCCCGCGCCCGCGAACTGCTGCACGCCCGACTCGTCGACCCGCCCAGCCTGGACGAGTTGGCCGCCGCCGTCGGCGCCCGCCCCTTCCCGCTGCTGCGCGCCTTCCGCGACACCCACGGCCTGCCGCCGCACGCCTGGCTCAACCAGCAGCGCGTCACCGCCGCCCGCTCACTGCTGCGCCGCGACGTGCCACCCGCCGAAGTCGCCGTCGCCGTCGGCTTCGTCGACCAGGCGCACCTGGCCCGGCACTTCCGCCGCACCGTCGGCGTCCCGCCCGGGGCCTACCGCCGGGCCGTGCAGGAACGTACAAGACCCCCGGCGCCCGCCCGCGCCACCGTGGGGGCATGACCGTCACCACCCAACCGCCCGGCACCGGCGGGCCCACCGCACGGCCCACCCGGGCCGTACTCCGGGACTCCCTCACCGTCGGGGTCAGCGTCGGCATCTCCGGGGTCGCCTTCGGCGCGGCCGGAGCCGGCGCCCACCTGACCGTGACCCAGACCTGCGCGCTCAGCCTGCTGCTCTTCACCGGGGCCAGCCAGTTCGCGCTGGTCGCCGCCCTCGCCGCGGGCGCCGCCCCGGTGGCCGCCGTCGCCGGGGCGCTGCTGCTCGGCGTCCGCAACGCCTTCTACGGCATGCGACTGGCCGAACGACTCCAACTCCCCTCCGCGCTGCGCCCGTTGGCCGCACACCTGGTCATCGACGAGACCGCCGCCGTCACCCTCGCCCAACCCGACCGGCGCACCGCCCGCCTCGGCTTCACCACCACCGGCGTCAGCATCTTCGCCCTGTGGAACCTCACCACCCTGCTCGGCGCGCTCGGCGCCGACGCCCTCGGCGACCCCGCCCGCTACGGCCTGGACGCCGCCGGACCCGCCGTCTTCCTGGCCCTGCTCGCCCCCCGGCTGCGCGACCCGCACGAACGCGGGGTGGCCGCCGCCGCCGTCCTGCTGGTCCTGGCCGGGACGCTGCTGCTGCCCACCGGCGTCCCCGTCCTGCTCGCCCTGGCCGCCGTGCCACTGGCCGTCCGCCGGGGGAGGACCGCCCGATGACCGTCTGGACCGCCCTCCTGGCCACCGCCGCCGGCTGCTACCTGCTCAAACTCCTCGGCCTCTGCGTCCCCGGCCGCCTCCTCGACCGCCCGGCCGTGCGCACCTTCGCCACCCTGGCCCCCGTCGCCCTGCTCGCCGCCCTCACCGCCCAGCAGACCCTCACCCACGGCCACCACCTCACCCTCGACGCCCGCGCCGCCGGCCTCGCCGCCGCCGCCCTGGCCCTCTGGCGCCGGGCCCCGTTCCTCCTGGTGGTGCTCGCCGCGGTCACCGTCACCGCCCTGGTCCGACTGGCCTGAACGGAGCCGACCGGGCCGCCGCTTGACCCTGACGCCGGCGGCAGGGTTCCACCATGGCCGCATGACGAACCAACAGCGGGTGGCCGTGGTCACCGGAGCGGGCAGCGGCATCGGACGGGCGACGGCCCGGGCCCTCGCCGAACAGGGCGTGCGGGTGCTGGCCGTCGGACGGCGGGCCGAGGCACTGGCGGAGACCGCGCGGGGCCGGGACGGCATCGACCCCTGGCCCCAGGACGTCACGGCCGACGGGGCGGCGCAGCGGCTCGCCGAGACCCTCACCGAGCGGTACGGGCGGCTGGACGTGCTGGTCAACAACGCGGGAGTGGCGCGCGGCGCCCCGCTCGGCGGGATCCACCGGGCAGCCGTCGAGGAGCAGTTGGCGACCAACCTGACCGCCCCCGTCCTGCTCACCCAGGCCGTGCTACCGCTGCTCACCGCCGCGCGCGGCGTCGTCGTCAACGTCAGCACGTCCGTCGGCCAGCGCGGCTGGCCCGGCAACTCGGTGTACGCGGCCAGCAAGGCCGCCCTCGACACGCTCACCCGCAGCTGGGCCGTCGAACTCGCCCCGCACGGCGTCCGGGTGGTCGCCGTCGCCCCCGGCCCGATCGACACCCCCATCGCCGACCACCTGCCGCCGGAGCGGCTCGCCGCACTCCGGGCCTGGCAACTCGCCCACACCCCGCTCGGCCGGATCGGCCGGGCCGAGGAGGTCGCCTGGGCGATCGGCCGACTCGCCGAACCCGCCGCCGGGTTCGTCACCGGGGTGGTCCTGCCGGTCGACGGCGGCGCGGTGGTGGGATGATCGGCCGGGTGAGGATCGGTCAACTGGCCGCACAGACGGGCACCACGCCCCGGGCCGTGCGCCACTACGAGCAGGCGGGCCTGATCGACGCCGAGCGCGCCGCGAACGGCTACCGGGTCTACGGGCCCGGCGCCGTCACCCGGGTCCGCAACATCCGGGCCCTGCTCGCCGCCGGCCTCACCCTGGACGACATCCGCCCCCTGCTGCCCTGCCTCGACGGCGACGACGTCACCGCCCACCCGCCCAGCCCCCGGATGCTCGCGCTGGCCCGCGAACGCCTCGCCGCGATGGACCGCCGCATCGCCGAACAGACCGCCCTGCGCGACCGCCTGGCGGCGGCCCTGGGAGAGCCCTGAACGGGGTTCGGCAGAGCACCGCCAGGGGCTCGGGGAACGGCGAGGCCGTGGCTGCGGGCGGTTCACTGTCGTTGGGTGCCGCCGCTTCCGGTTCTGTTTCAGGCACGCAGCAGCACGGACACTTCGATGGGCTCCGGCCGTCAGCAGCACGGACTCGCCGTTCCCCGAGCCCCTGGCGGGGCTTACGCGCCCGGGAGGTCGGCGGGGACGAGGAGTTGGAGGTCCTCGGTGGTGGGGGAGGGGAGGTGGGCGACCCGGGAGGCGTGGCGTTCGACCATGGTTTCGAAGACCTGGCGGGCGGTGCGGCCGTTGCCGAAGCCGGTGGAGCGGTCGATGGCGGTGAAGTGGCCGAGCAGGGCGGACTCGGTGGCGTCGGAGAGGCGGTACTCGTGTTCGGCGGCCTGGGCGCGGGCGATGTCGAGCAGTTCGTCGGCGGTGTAGTCGGGGAAGGTGACGGTGCGGGAGAAGCGGGAGGAGAGGCCGGGGTTGGCGGCCAGGAAGCGTTCCATCTCGGCGGTGTAGCCCGCCACGATGACCACCACCTCGTCCCGGTGGTCCTCCATCAGTTTCACCAGGGTGTCGATCGCCTCCCGGCCGAAGTCCCGGCCGCCGTCCTCGGGGGCGAGCGCGTACGCCTCGTCGATGAACAGCACGCCGCCGCGGGCCCGGTCGAAGGCGGCGGCGGTGCGGATCGCGGTGGAGCCGATGTGCTCGCCGACCAGGTCCAGCCGGGCCACCTCGACCAGGTGGCCGCGCTGCAGGACGCCGAGCGAGGCGAGGATCTCGCCGTAGAGGCGGGCCACCGTGGTCTTGCCGGTGCCGGGGGCGCCGGTGAACACCAGGTGGCGGCGCGGGGAGGGCGCCTTGAGGCCGGCGCGCTGGCGGGCCCGGCCGACCGAGATCAGGTCGATCAGGGTGCGCACCTCCTGCTTGACGGTGGCCAGGCCGACCAGCGCGTCCAGTTCGGCCAGCGCCACCTCCGCCGGGCGGCAGTCCGGGATCGGGGCGATCACGGCGGCGGCGGGCAGGGCGGAAGAGGAGAGCTGGGCCAGGGTGGCCAGCGGGGGAGCGGCCGGGGCGGCGGGGCCGGCCGGGGCCGGGACGCCGGGGACGGCGGGCAGCGGCGCCGCGTCGTCCGAGGTGCAGCCCTCGGCGACCGGGCCCGGCTCGGAGAACTCGAACCCGGCCCGGGCGTTGCGCTCGGCCCGGCAGCGCACCAGCTTCGTCCGGCAGCCGTCGATCACGTGGAAGCCGAAGCCGCCGCCCTGCGAGACCCGGACCTCCTCGAACTCGCCGCGGCCCTGCGCCGACACGTACACCCCGGCCTCGCTGGCGCCGCGCACCGTGCAATCGCGCAGCACCGGATCGGCGCCCTTGGTGACGATCACGCCGGTGGCCACGTCCGCGATCTCGCAGTCGGTCAGCAGGCCGCCGGAGCCGTGGTCGCGGAACCACAGGCCGGTGCCCGCGCCCTGGATCCGGCAGCCCGCCAGGTCGGCGCCCGCGCCGCCGCTGACCGACACCGCGGAGGAGCGGATGCCGGTGAACGAGCAGTCCCGGACGGCCGCCGAGGAGCCCTGGTCGAGGACGAACAGCGCGTCGGGCAGGTCGTCCAGGGCGCAGTCGGCCAGCTCCAGGGCGGCGCCGTCGCTCACCCACAGCGCCGGGTAGTCGCCCTGCGCGGAGTGGAACCGGCAGCCCTCGGCGAGCACCTTCGTCCCGCCGTCCCACACCGAGAGCGCGCCCCGGCCGAAGCCGTGGACGGTGACCTGGCGCAGCGTCAGTTTGGAGCCGCCGCGCAGGTCCGCCGCGTTCTCCGGCACCTCGTGGATGCGGCAGGAGGACAGCTCCAGTTCGGCGCCGGTGTCCAGGCTCAGGCCGTTGCCGGAGACCCGGTGCACCGTGCAGTCGGTGAGCCGGCCCACCGCCTGCGCCTCGGCCTGCACGCCCGAGCCGCGCACCTCGGACACCTCGCAGCCGGTCAGCTCCGCCAGCGTCCCCGGGTCGGCCAGCAGGACGCCCGCGCCGCCGGCCCGGCGGACCTTCAGCCGCTCCGCGCGCAGCCGGGAGCCGGCCAGCACCGCCACCCCGCTCTGCCCGGCCGCCGTCACCTCGCAGTCCAGCAGTTCGGCGCGGGCCCGGGCGCGCAGCCGCACCCCGAGCCCGGACGGGTTCTCCACCACGCAGTTGACCAGTTGGGCGCGGGCCCCGTCGGCCAGTTCCACGCCCACCGCGGAGGAGGTCTCCACCCGGCAGTCGGCCAGCACCGCGCCGTCCGCGCCCGTCAGCAGCACCGCCGGGGTCGAGCGGTCGGAGCCCTCCACGACCAGGCCGCGGACGGTCGCGGCCGCCGTCACGGTCAGTGCGGTGCCGCCGCGCACCGCGCTCTCCGGCGGCGAGATCCGCACGCTGCCCGGGCCCTCCTCGGCGACCAGCGTCACGGGCTTGTCGACCAGCACGGCCTCGCGGAACGTCCCCGCGCGCACCGTCAGGGTGTCACCGGGCTCGGCGACCTCCAGGGCCTCGCGGAGCGTGGCGTACTCCCCGCCGCGGCGGCGCCAACGCGAGGCGCTGTCCTGCGTGACCCGGACCCTGAGCTCACCCATGGCGATCTGTCATCCCCGCCTTCGTCGTTGCGTCGGTTGCGTCGAGACGCTGCGCGATCGGCCCCACCGTAGCGCGCGGGGCGGACCCGGCGGGCCGCCGCCTCGGTCCGCTCCCGGTCCGCCGCCTCGGTCCGGTCCCGGTCCGGCGCCCGGTTCAACGACCGGAACGGGGGGTGGTTCCGGGTGCACGGAGCTGACGGCACCCGGCCGGGGCCGGGTCAGCGGCGGTCCGGCAGCGGCGCCGGGGCCGGGTCAGCGGCGGTCCGGCAGCGGTGCCGGGGCCCGCTCCAGCACCTCCACCGGGTCGCCGACCGCCAGCGCCCCCAGCACGTCCGCGGTCCCGGCCCCGGCCGGGCGGACCGGCACCAGGTTCTGGCCGAACACCAGCTTCCGGCCGAAGCGGTGGTGCCGGCCCAGCGCCCGCAGCGGCTCCGGGCCGCGCCGCTCGCCGCTCTCCTGGTCGGTGGTGGTCACCACGCAGCGCCCGCACGGCTTGACCACCCGGAACTCCAGGCCGCCGACCCGGATCCGGCGCCAGCCGTCCTCGGCCCAGGCGGCGGTGCCGGAGACCACCAGGTTGGGGCGGAAGCGCTCCATCGGCAGCGGCGCGCCCTTGACCGGGTCGCCGGGGTGGTCGTCGGCGATCCGGGCGTTCAGCTCGTCCAGCGAGCCGGTGGTGGTGAGCAGCAGCGGGAAGCCGTCGGCCATCGAGACGGTCTCGTCGGGGGCGGCGTACTCCGGGTTGATCGGGCGGCTGGTGGCCGGGCGGTCCAGGTGCACCAGCCGCACCCCGCCGAGCTTCGCGGGCAGCCGCTCGGCCAGCCAGGCGGAGGTCTCCTCGGTGGCCTCGGCGGCGGAGAAGGCGGTGCCGAAGACGCTGACGGTGGTCTCGGGGGCGCCGGCGGCCAGCGTGGGCGCGGCCAGGGTGTGCACGGCGCCGTCCGGGCCGGTGAGGGTGAGCGAGGCGCCGTCGGCGGACGGGACGGGGCGGAACCGCCCGATCGAGGGTTCATCGCGCTGGGTGAGCGCGGTGCCGTCGGCGTCCACCAGCATCCAGCGGCGGTCGCCGGTCAGGCCCCAGGGTTGGACCTCGGCGGACGGCGGGCTGAGCCGGTACATCGACTTGACCGGGTACAGGTGGAGCGAGGCGAGGCGCGGCATGCCGACCATCCTGCCAGGCGCGCGGCCGGCCCGGTACGGCGCTTCCCCGCGCCCCGGCGGGGAGCCGGGAGGCGGGGAAGCGGCGGGGCGTGCGGTGCCCGTCCGGGCGGGCGGCCCGTCCGGTGGGGTCCGGGGACGGGCGGCGGGTGCGGGCGGGCGGTGTGGGGGAGAGAAACGCGTCGTTGCGTGGTGACCTTGCCCCCCCTACGAGGGGTTCTCAGCCGGCCTGCGGGTACTGCCGGTACTGCGGGTACTGCTGCGGGGCCGCCGCCGGGCGCAGGGTGTTGCCGCCGAACGACTGGTCGCCGAACGACTGCTGCTGCGGGGCCGGCTGGGCGCCGAACTGCTGCGAGTTGAAGGTCGGCGTGAAGCTCTGCGGCGCGGTCGCGAAGCCGTTGCCGGGGGCCTGCGGGGCGGGGTACCCCTGCGCGGGCTGGGGCTGGAACTGCGCGGCCGGGCGCTGGCCGGGCAGGAAGCCCTGCGGGGCGCTCGCGTAGCCGGGCTGCGGCTGCACCGGGGCGCTCTGGTAGCCGGGCTGGACCGGGATGTACGGCGCCGGGGCCGGGGCCGGGGCGCTGCTCGGGCCGGGGCCGAGCGCGAGGCGGGCCGGGGGCAGGGCGGGCAGGTTCGACTGGGGGGAGTCGAAGCCGGTGCCGAAACCGCTGCCGTAGGCGGAGGACCAGGAGGAGGCCGGGAGGGCCGGGGGCACGTTGATGGGTGCGATCTGCGGGATGCCGCGCTCTGCGACCAAGCTGTCGTAGATGGGCGTGCCGGAGGAGAAGGACGGAGAGGGGTAGCCGACTCCGTCGTAGGAGCGGGGCGAGGTCATGGGGCATACCGTAAGCCCACAACGTGCCTGCTGAGGAGAGCGGAACGGCCTGGAGTTCAACTGTTTACAGACTCTTCGCTCGCTTAAATCGGGCATTGTCGGGCAGAGTTGGGCGAAAGGAGACCGCGTTTCGGTCATCCCGGATCCATCGTCCGTGCACCACCCGCTCACCCGGCGCCGGACAAAAGCCTCCGATCGGACGCCGGAAAGGCTCCGCCAAGGTTCCGTTAAGCCGGCGGTGGTCCAGACCGCCGCGGCGCCGCCCGGAACGGCCGGTGAACGGCCCCCGAACGCTCCCGGAACGGGCCCGGCCCGGACGGCGGGGAGCCGTCCGGGCCGGGGTGGTGCGGTGGGTGCTGCGGTGGCTGCTCAGCGGGCGGCCGCGGCGGCGGCCTGGGCGGGGAAGCCCGGGCGGCCGGCCAGTTCGCTGGTGCAGTGGGCGCAGCGGGTCGCCGCGGCCGGGACGGTGCTGAGGCACTCGGGGCAGTCGGCCTTGGCCACCGGGGTGTCCTTGACCGGGTTGAAACGGTTCTGCAGTCGGCCGACCGGCATCACCACGGCGAAGTAGATCACCGCGGCGACCAGCACGAAGCTGATCAGGGCCTGGAGGAACGCGCCGTACGGGAAGGTGACCCCGGTGACGGTGAACGACTCCTTGCTGAAGTCGCCGACCGCGCCGGAGGCGATGCCGATCAGCGGGGTCAGGAAGGCCGCGACGAAACCGGTGACGACGGCGGTGAAGGCCGCGCCGATGACGATGCCGACCGCGAGGTCGACGACGTTGCCGCGCAGCAGGAAGCTGCGGAATCCCTTGAACATGACGGTCATCCTGACCCCCCAACCTCCCTGCGGTCCAACCGAGTTCACCTGATCCGACTAACGGCCGAACCGCCTTGCGAAGCTCGATCGGGCGAGCCCGGCTCCGAGCCTCAGCCGGCCGCGAGCGCCGCCCGGACCTCCGCCGCGAAGGGCTGGACACGCACCACCGCGTCGGCGACCCGGCGGACCGTCGCCGCGTCCATGTGCGACCACAGCGGGACGGTCAGCACCGAGGCCGCCAGCCGGTCGGTGCGCGGCAGCTCCTCCGCCTGCCCCAGGTGGGCGTACGCCCGCTGCCGGTGGACGGGCGGGAAGAAGTACCGGCGGGTGTCGATGCCCTCGGCCTTCAGCGCCGCGGCCAGCTGCCGGTTGTCCAGGCCGAACTCCCCGGCGTCCAGGATCAGCGTCAGGTCCTTGAAGGTCGAGGTGTCGCCCTCCTCCGGCAGGGCGAGGCGCAGGCCGGGCACCCCGGCGGCGGCCCGGGCGAACTCGGCCACCAGCGCGCCCCGGTGGGCCACCCGCTCGGGCAGCCCGGCCAGCCAGGTCAGGCCGACCGCGGCGTGCAGCTCGCTCATCCGGGCGTTCAGGCCGGGGAACAGGGTGTCGTAGTCGCCCGGGTTGCCGTAGTCCCGGGCGGTGCGCAGGGTCTGCGCGAGCGCCGCGTCCCGGGTGGCGACCAGGCCGCCCTCGCCCGCCACCGCGACCTTGGTCGGGCTCATCGAGAACACCTCGGCCAGGCCGAAGCCGCCCACCGGCACGCCGCGCCGCGCCGAACCCAGGCCGTGCGCCGCGTCGTACACCAGCGGCAGCCCGGCCGCGTCGGCGACCCGCTGCAGCTCCTCGGTCTGGCAGGGCGTCCCGTACACGTGGGTGGCCATCACCGCGACGGGGGAGTCGGCGGCCTTCAGCCGGGCCTCGGCGTCGGCCGGGTCGAGCGTGATGTCCCGCTCCCGGGCCTCCGCGAACAGCGGGCTGCCGCCCGCCCAGTGCGCGGCGTGCGCGGTCGCCGAGAAGGTGAACCCCGGCATCAGCACCGGCCGGCCCCCACCGACCCCCGCGGCCTGCAGCACCAGCATCAGCCCCGCCGTGCAGTTGGACACCGCCACCACGTGCGGCACCCGCATCAACTCGGCCGCCCGCTCCTCCAGTTCGCGCACCCGCGGCCCGTTGGTGAGCATCCCGGAGTCCAGCACCTCGCCGAGCCGCCCGAGCAGCCCGTCCCGGTCGGGCACCCGCAGGCGGGTCAGCGGCAGGCCGTCGGGGAAGGCGGGCGCACCGCCGAGGACGGCGGGGCGGTTCTGGTCGGTCGTCGTGCGGCCGGTCGTGCCGGGGCCAGGCGTACGGCCGGTCGCGGGGTCGGTGGTGCGGTCGTCGGTCGTCATCGGATCTCCTTCGTGGATACCCCGGCTTCGGCCGGGGGAGGAAGCGAAGCTCTCGCGTAGCGGGGCAGGGGAAGCCGGACCGCCGTCAAGGCGGTACGGCATGGCGGTAGTTGACGATGTTTCACGTGTTCACGTGGTCACGTGCGGAGGTGTTAGCGTGTGAGGCATGGCGGTCACCCACGTGAAGCGGGCCTTCAAGTTCCGCTGCTACCCGACCGATGTGCAGGCGGCCGAGCTGTCGCGCACGTTCGGGTGTGTGCGGAAGGTCTACAACATGGCGTTGCAGGCCCGTACCGAGGCGTGGACGATGCGCCGGGAGCGGGTGAACTACAACGCGACGTCGGCGATGCTGACGGCGTGGAAGAAGACCGAGGAACTGGCGTACCTGTCCGAGGTGTCGTCCGTGCCGTTGCAGCAGTCGCTGCGCCATCTGCAAGGGGCGTTCGCCAACTTCTGGGGGAAGCGGGCGAAGTACCCGACCTTCAAGTCCAAGCGCAGGTCCCGCCGTTCCGCCGAGTACACCACCAGTGCGTTCCGCTACCGAGGCGGCGTTCTGACGCTGGCGAAGATGGCGGAGCCGCTGGACATCGTGTGGTCGCGCCCGCTGCCCGAGGGCGCGGCGCCGTCCATGGTGACCGTCAGCCAGGACGCGGCCGGGCGCTGGTTCGTCTCGGTGCTGTGCGAGGACCGGCCGTCGATGCCCGCTCCGGTGAACGCGGCTGTCGGTGTCGATGCCGGGATCACCGGCCTGGTGACGCTCTCCACCGGGGAGAGGGTCGCCAATCCGAAGTTCGAGCGCGCCGACCGCGAGCGCCTGGCCAGGGCGCAGCGGGAGCTGGCCCGCAAGGAGAAGGGCAGCAGCAACCGGGCCAAGGCCCGTGTCAAGGTCGCCCGGGTGCACGCGCGGATTGCCGACCGCAGGCGTGACTTCCTGCACAAGTTGACCACTCGACTCGTCCGTGAGAACCAAGCGGTCGTGATCGAGGATCTGTCGGTCCGCAACATGCTGGGGAACCGCAGGTTGTCGCGGGCGATCAGTGACGCGAGCTGGGCCGAGTTGCGGTCGATGCTGGAGTACAAGGCCGAGTGGTACGGACGAGAGGTGATCGCCGTCGACCGGTGGTTCCCCTCCTCCAAGCTGTGCTCGGCCTGCGGAATGATCCGCGACACGATGCCGCTGAACGTCCGCGACTGGGAGTGCGCCTGCGGCGCGGTCCACGACCGGGACGTGAACGCGGCGCGCAACATCCTGGCCGCCGGGCTGGCGGCAGCGGCCTGTGGAGACGGTGTAAGACCTCAACGGAGCACTCCGGGCGGGCAGTCGTCGGTGAAGCAGGAAGAAGTTCCACCGCCGCGCACACGTGCGGCGGCTCGGCCGCGAGGCTGAGGGGAACCCCCGCCCCCAGGGCGGGGAGGAAGTCAAGAGGTCGAGCCCCCCTGGGTTCGTGACGGATCCGGAGCGCCGACGGCGACCGGAAGCTCGGGCCCTGATCGGGCGGCGGCGCCCCACTGGCCCGGCTGGGCCCGCCACAGCGGCGGTCTGCGCCGCCGCACCGGCCCGGCCTGGGCCGGTTTCGGGATCGCCAGCAGCACCAGCACCAGCGGCAGCACCTGCACCCGCTCGCGCGACAGGATGCCCATGTTGTTGATGGTCGAGAACGCCCAGCAGAACAGCAGCGTGTACACCACGGCGAAGGCCACGTACGAGCGCCGGACGAACAGCTTGGGGATCCGGGCCAGCTGCGGCCAGGCCCGGACGAACATCACCAGCAGCGCGAAGCACTCCACCGACTGGATCAGGTTCTGGACGTTCGACGCCTCGAACGGGAACGGCCGGAACAGCACGCTCACCACCGACATCGGCAGCTTCACCGGGTTCAGGCTGAACGCGGGCGCCGGCTCGTCCGCGGTGGCCGCGTTGATCACCGAGTCGCCCTGCGAGGTGCGCCGCGAGGTCTCCGACAGCACCTGGTTGACGGCGTCCCCGCCGGTGCCGTTCGTCCCGAAGAAGGCCGACACCTGCTGCAGCATCAGCGCCACGCCCACCGCCAGCACCGCCGCCGTCAGCACCGTGCGCAGCGGCCCCAGCGCCGACACCTGCCGCGGCCGCTGCCGCAACAGGTACGCCACGCTCAGGCCCGCGCCCGCCAGCACCGTCACGTGCGGCCGCACCATCGCGGTGCCCAGCGAGCCCAGCGCGATGCACGCGAACGCGCCGAACCGCCGGTCCAGCAGCCGGGCCACCCCGTACGTGGTCAGGCCCAGGCAGAACATCATCCAGGCGTCCTTGCCGATGCTGGACGGCCAGAACAGCAGCGAGGGCAGGAAGAACACCAGCTTCGCGTAGCGCCGCGAGTCCGCCTCCGGGAAGGCGATCTGCAGCGCCCGCCAGAAGAACAGCAGTCCCCAGAAGCCCAGCCAGGAGAACACCAGGAAGCCGCCCACCAGGGTCGGCCCGGTCACCGCGTAGACCACGCCGGTGACGATGATGACGAAGCCCGTCCCGGCGACCTTCATCCCCAGGTCGTAGTGCAGCCCGGCGGTGAAGTCCGTGGTGGTCAGGTAGCGGGCCAGCTCGGAGCCCTTCTGGTGGTACATCTTGGCGTCCGCCGCGCCGCCGTACAGCACGAACGCCATCAGGTACCGGGGGAAGGCGCAGGCCAGCTTCGCCGCCATCGCCACCATCAGCAGCTTGAACACCCCGCGCTCCGGGTTGGCCGCCGCGACCCGGGCCAGCACCGGCGTGCCGATCGCCATCAGCGCGGGCGCCACCAGCAGCGCCCCCCAGGTGTCGTACGTGGTGTGCACCATCGCCAGCACGAACACCGTCACGTAGCCCAGCACCACCGCCCAGGCCAGCAGCGTCAGCCGGCCGCGCCGCAGGGACCCGCGCAGCCGGGCCGGCGCCAGCGAGCGGCCCGGCGGACGCGAACGGGCCCGCCGGGCCGGGCGGAGGAAGCCGGCGAGCGGCGCCGCCATCAGAAGACCTCCAGGTCGCCGAGGCTGAACCGCCAGTCGGCGAGCGAGCGTTCGGCCGGCAGCGGGCCGGTCGGGGTGCGGGCGGCCAGCACCATGCCGGTGCGCGGGGCCCGCACGCAGCCCGACCGCAGCCCGGCCGCGGCGGCCTCGGTGCCGGGGGCCAGGTGGGTGGCGGCGTGGTCGCAGCCGGAGGACGCCGCCGCCCGCAACAACTGCGCCGCCGCGGCCCGGTCGCCCGGGCGGACGATCAGCTCGGCCAGCGTGAACTCGGCCAGCGGTCCGCGCCGCCGCGGCCGCCCGAACGCCAACCCGACCAGCTCGCCGCCCCGTTCGACGCTCACCACCCGGTAGTCCAGGCCCGGCGCCGCCCCGTACCGCCAGGCCAGGTACGGCGCGGTGCGCACGGTGTGCAGCCGCGGATCGGCCGCGTCGGCCCGCTCGCGCTCGGCGAGCAGCTCGGCCAGCTGCCCGGCCCGCCGGGCGCCCGGATCGGCCAACCAGTCCGCGGCGGACGGGAGTTCGCAGCGCGGCGGTCCCGAGGGCCCGGGCCGCCGGGACAGCGCCGCCCGGGCGCCCCGGGCGAAGGACACCGGCCGGGCCACCCGCAGCGCCACCGGGACGCGGCCCAGCTCCCGCCAGCCCATCTTCAGGTAGCCCGGCAGGCTGTTGCCGTTCGGCGTGTTGAACACCAACTCGGCGTCGCCGCAGACCTGTTCGAGCAGCTCGGTGGTCAGCCGGCGGAAGATCCCGCGCCCCTGGAAGTCCGGGTGCGTCGCGGTGTCCACCGGCCGCACCGCCCGCACCTCGCGGCCGCCCTCCCCGCTGCCGTCCCGCCCGCGCCAGCACCAGCGCAGGAACAGCCGCACCCCCACCACCCGCCCGTCCGGCGCCACCGCGACCAGGCCCGGGCTCGACCCGAACGGGTTCTCCCGGTGCTTCCAGTCGAAGAACTCCGCGCTGCGCCGCCCGGTCGGGCCGCCCGCCAGCGAAGCCGTCAACAGCTCCAGCACCGCCGGCACGTCCGCCGACTCCAGCCCGCGGTACGTCAGTTCGCCACCCACGTCGTGCTCGTCCCCTCCGGACTACGCCCCACCAGTCGGTTCAGTTCGCCAGGACCCGCGCGTACACCCGCTCGATCGCCCGCTGCGCGCCCGCCACGTCGAAGGACCCCGCCCGCTCCCGGGCCGCCGCGCCCATCCGCCCGCGCCGCACCGGATCGGCCAACTCGGCCAGCGCGTCGGCCAGTCGGGCCGGATCGCCGGGCGGCACCAGCCGGCCCTCCACGTCGTCGTCCAGGATCTCCGGCATGCCGCCGACCCGGGTCACCACCGACGGCAGCCCCGAGGCCATCGCCTCCATCAGCGCCACCGGCAGGCCCTCCTGGCGCGAACTCAGGCAGAACACGTCCCAGCCCGGCAGCAGCGCCGGGACGTCCGCGCGCATCCCCGCGAACAGCACGCCGTCACCCGCCCGCGCCCGCAACTCGGCCTCCAGCGGCCCCGATCCGACCAGCACCAGCCGGGCGTCCGGCTCCTTGTCGCGCAGCAGCGCGAACGCCGCCAGCAGCGTCGCCTGGTCCTTCTTCGCCGTCAGGTTGCCGACCGTGCCGACCACCAACGCGTCCTCGGGCAGCCCGAGTTCGGCCCGCGCCGCGCGCCGCGCCGCCGGACCGGACGGCGCCCCGCCCAGGTCCGGGCCGTGGTGCACCACCGTCAGCCAGTCGCCCGCCCGGCGCCGCCCGACCCCCGCCGCCACCGCGTGCGACACCGCGACCACCGCGTCGTTGCGCCCGTACGTCAGCGCGTTCGCCCAGCGGGTCGGCAGCCGGTAGCGCTCCCACAGGTTGTGCTCGGTGTGCACCAGCCGCGGCCGCCGCCCGCCGCCCGGCCGCAGCAGCCGGGCCGCGACCGCCGGCACCGGCATGTGGGTGTGCACCAGGTCGTAGCGGCGCTCCGCCAGCAGCGCCCGCAGCCGCAGCGGCCAGCGCCGCCCCGGCGCGCCGCCCAGGCAGTGCACCGGCACGCCCGCCGCCTCCAGGGCCGGCACCAGCGCGTCCTTGTGCGGCAGCACGTACGCCACCTCGATGTCGTAGCGCGAACGGTCCGCGTGGCGCACGCAGTTGAGCAGCAACTGCTCCGCGCCGCCCCGGCCCAGGCCCTTGGCCAGCCAGAGCACCCTGGCCCGCGACCCCGTCACCGGTCCTCGCCCAGCCGCAGCTGCATGGTGGTCTCCACCGGCTCCTCCGGCGGCAGCTCCACCGGGCGGCGGCCCCAACTCGTCGTCCCGTCGGGCCGACCGCCCGGCTCGGCGGACCCGTACACCGGCTCGGCGGGCCCGTACACCGGCTCGCCGCGCCGCCCGCCGTCCGCCCGCTGGTGCTCGGGCCGGTGCGGCTCCACCCGCCGGTGCTCGGTCCGCCGCGGCTCCGGGCGCCGCGGCTCCGCCACCCGCTCCACCGGCTCCGGACGCGGCAGCGCCGGCCGGGACGGCTCCGGGCCCAGCGCCGGACGGCCGCCCAGCCGGCCCGGCAGTCGCAGCGAACGGTTGCGCCGCCCGGTGGCGACCTCCGTCCCCAGCAGCGCCACCCCCGCCACCGGCACCCCGGTGCGGGCCAGCAGCTCGGACACCCGGTCCGCCTCCTCCGGGCGCACGTTGCCCGCCATCAGCGTCACCAGCACCGCGTCCGCGTGCTGCACCAGGTCGTACGCGTCGTTCGCGTGCAGCAGCGGCGAGGAGTCGATCAGCACCACGTCCGCGTGCCGCCGGGCCAGCGCCAGCACCTCCCCGGCGCGCAGCACCAGCGCCGCCGGGTACGCCGTCGCGTGCCCGCCCGCGATCATCGCCACGTTCGGCACCCGGGTCTGCCGGATCAGGTCCACCGGGTCGGTCAGCTGCTCGCCGGACAGCAGCTCCGCCATGCCCGGGCCCTCGTCCATCCCGAAGTGCGCGTTCAGCTCCGGCTGCCGGAAGTCGCAGTCCAGCACCAGCACCTGGCGGCCGGTCTCGCCCAGCGCCGCCGCCAGGTTCGCCACCGTGGTGGTCCGCCCGTCGCCCGAACGCCCCGACATCACCAGCACCACCGGCGCCGGCTCCACCGCCCGCCGCACCCGCCGGTCGTCCGGGTCCAGCCCGCCCTGCCCGAACTGCGCGGACAGCGACTCCGGGCCGGTCAGCAGCAGCGTCGAGCGCAGCGAACGGAACGCCTCGGTCGCCGGATCCTCCGGCCGGGCCGTCACCAGCGGCTCGCGCAGCCGCCGCAGCCGCCGCGACAGCCGCGGGATCTCGCCGATCACCGGCAGGTTGAACGCCTCCTCGGTGCCGTCCCGGGTCCGCAGCCGGGTGTCCATCCGGGACAGCATCAGCGCCGCCACCACGCCCAGCGCCAGGCCCAGCACCACCGCCAGCGTCAGCCGCACCCCGCGCGAGGGCGAGGACAGCAGGCTGCCGCCCAGCTCCTTCGCGTCGATCGAACCCCACTGCTGGATCGCGTCGGTCTGGCTGTAGTTCTGCAGGTCGGCGATCGCCCCCAGGGTCTTGGTCAGCGCCGCCGTCGCCGTCGACAACTGCGGCTGCAGCTTGGCCTGATCGCTCGCGTTCGCCTTGCTGGACGCCTTCTGCAGGTCGTCCAGCTGCGACTGCTGGGCGTCCGCCTGGGTCCGCAGCCGCTTGATCGACTCGTCCGCGCTCTTCTTCGACTCCTGCGCGTACCCGGTGATCGTCGCCTCGGACAGCGCCGCCGCCAGCTCCACGCAGGACGCCTGGGTCGGCCCGGTCGTGGTGAACAGCAGCATCTGGGTGGACTCCGCCGCCACCGTCCGGCGCGCCGTCAGCCCCGCCACGTCCGTCACGTGCAGCTTCTGCGCCGCCGCCGTGGTCACCGCCGAACCCTGCGCGTACGACAGCACCTGGTCCGCCCGCACGGTGTCCGCCGCGCCCGCGACCGGGGTGATCGCCACCTTGCACTGCCACTTGCCGTTGTCCACGGCGTCACCGGCCGGCGTCAGCAGGAAACCCACGACCAGCGCGGCGACCGTACAGGCCGCCAGCAGCCGCCAGTACCGCCGCAGGACGGTGAACAGATTTGCCGGTTCCACCGGTTGGTTCCCCTCGCCTCGTCACGGAGCCCACGCGCCCCACGGCCGCACCCGCCCCCGCGGGCGGCGCGCATCGGTACGGCCGGGCCGCGGGCGCCTCCGGCGACGGCAGCGGCAGCGGCAGAAAGTGAACGTACAAGGCCGCCCCCACGGCCCTCCCCTGCGGTCGATGCTTCCCGCCCCGGACCTGCGGCGCAAGCACTTTGGCCATACTGACACCTGCTGTTGGTCGGAATCAGGACGCACGCACGCGAACTGACGCAACGTCATCAAACGTCCGCCCGCCGGACCGGCCGCCGCCCGCCCGACGGTTCGGCCACCGCCCGCCCGACGGTTCGGCCACCGCCCGCCCGCACCCCGCCGGGCCGGTGCGCGCCCGGAGCAGCCCGCCGCCCGCGCCCGGTCAGGCCAGCGCCCGCCCGTAGAACTCCACCATCCGCGCCGACACCCGCTCCAGCGTGTACCCGGACCGGAAACGCGCCCGCGCCGCCTTCGCCCGCACCAGCGCCTCCCCGGGCTCCTCCAGCACCCGCAGCAGCGCCCCCGCCAGCGCCTCCGGCCGCTCCGGCGGCACCAGCAGCGCGCACTCCTCCCCGCCGCCCACCGTCTCCCGCAGCGCCGCCACGTCCGCGCACACCAGCGGCACCCCCACCCCCATCGCCTCCATCGCCGCGCTCCCCAGCCCCTCCCAGCGCGACGGCACCGCGAACGCCTCCACCGCCGCCATCAGGTCGAACACGTCGTCCCGCGGCCCCAGGAACCGCACGCCCCCCGTCGCCGCCGCCAACTCCTCCAGCCGCCCGGTCTCCGCCCCCCGGCTGCCCGCCAGCAGCAGCACCGCGTCCGGCCGCGCCGCCCGCACCCGCGGCCACGCCGACACCAGCACGTCCAAGCCCTTCTGGTACTGCTGCCGGGCCGCCGCCAACACCACCGGCACCTCCTCGCCCAACCCCAGCCCCGCCCGCACCCGGGCCCGCCGCTCCGGCGTCACCGCCCCCAGCAGCAGCGGGTCCCGCCCCCGCGGCACCACGTCGATCCGCCGCCGCGACACCCGCAACCGGGCCGCCATCACCTCCGCCACGTGCTCCGTCAACGCGTGGAACCGCCGCACCCCCTGCGCCGTCACGGCGTCCACCGCCTGCGCCGCCCGCACCTTCCACGGGTTCAGCCCGCGCGCGTGCAGGTGCTCCGGCCCGTACGCCGAATTCACCAGGCTCGACACCACCGGCACCCGCGACCCGAGAGCGGCCGTCCGGCCCAGCACGTCCGACTCGTACAGCGTCGTGTGCACCAGGTCCGGCCGCAGCCGGCGCAACTCCGCCCGCAACCCCGCCACCCGGGCCCCCCGCGACCCCCGCAGCACCGGGTGCACCCCCGCGCCCGCCGCCCGCAACTCCTCCTGGAACCCACCCGGCGACTCCTTCAGGAACGCCACGTGCAACTCCACCCCCGAACGGACCAGCAGCGGCGCCATCGCCACCAACCCCTGCTCCGCCCCGCCCACCCGACTCACGCTGTCGATCACGTACACCACGCGCACCGCGCCAACCCCCTCGCCCGGGCCACCCCCTGACCGCGCATCAGCATCCCAGCCCGACCCGCCCGGCGTCCCCCGAACCAGAGGAAACCTCCCGCGGACGCGAAAACAGGGGCTCGGGGAACGGCGAGTCCGTGCTGCTGGCGGCCGGAGCCCATCGAAGGCCCGTGCTGCTGCGTGCAGTGAACAGAACCCGAAGCAGACGCACGCAACGGCAGTGAACCGTCAGCAGCCACGGCCTCGCCGTTCCCCGAGCCCCTGATGGTGCTCTCCCGGTACTCTCGGCGCCATGGCCGACCCGCGGGTACTCCACGTCATCACCGACCCCAGGGCCCGGGGCGCGCAGCGCCTCGCGCTGGACCTGCACCGGGAGTTGGCGCGTCGCGGCCAGTCCTCCGTGCTCGCCGCGCTGCACCCGCACCCCGACGCCGACCCCGGGGCGTCCGTCCCCGTGCTGGGCCCGTCCCGGCACCACCCGGCGACCCTGCGCGCCCTGCGCGCCCTCGCGCGGGACGCCGACGTGGTGGTCGCGCACGGCTCCTCGACCCTGCAGGCGTGCGCGCTGGGCCTGTTCGGGGCCCGCACCCCCTTCGTGTACGTCAACATCGGCGACCCCCGGCACTGGACGGCCGACCCGCTGCGCCGACTGCGGGTGGGCGCGTTCCTGCACCGGGCGGCGGCCGTCGCCGCGATCTCCCCGCACGCCGCGGACGTCCTGCGCGCCCGGTTCCGGCTGCCCGCCCGCCGCCTGCGCACCCTGCCCAACGCCCGTCCCGCCGACCGCTTCCGGCCCGCCGCGGACCCGGCCGGGAAGGCCGCCGCCCGGGCGGAACTGGGCCTGCCCGCCGAGGGCCCGCTGATCGCCTGGGTCGGCGCGCTCAGCCCCGAGAAGCGCCCCGACCTGGCGCTGGCCGCGCACGCCCTGCTGCCCGCCGACACCCACCTCGCGCTGGCGGGCGAGGGCCCGCTGCGCGCCACCCTCGCCCCGGGCCCGCGGGTCCACCCGCTCGGCCCGCTGGCCGACCCCGCGCCGCTCTACCGGGCCGCGGACGTGCTGCTGCTGACCAGCGACTCCGAGGGCGTTCCGGGCGTCCTGATCGAGGCGGCGCTGGCCGGCCTCCCGGCGGTGGCGACCGACGTCGGCTGGGTCTCCGACGTGGTCCGCCCCGGCGAGGGCGGCCTGCTCGTCCCGCCCGGCGACCCGGCGGCCCTCGCCGACGCGCTGCGCACCCTGCTGGCCGCCGACCGCACCCCGTACGCGGCCGCCGCCCGGGCCCGCGCGCTGGCCCACTTCGACCTCGACACCGTCACCACCGGCTGGCAGCAGCTGCTGCGCGAGGTCGCCCGTCGCTAGGCCGTCTCGGCCGTCTCGGCCGCGATCCAGTCCAGGTAGCCGGCCGAGCCGGTGGCCACCGGCACCCCGATCACCTCCGGGGTCTCGTACGGGTGCCGTTCGACCAGGAACGCGGTCAGCCGTTCGGCCAGCTCGGCCCGGGTCTTGAGGTCGATCCGCCACTCGGCGCCCTCCCGGACCCCGCCGTCCCACCAGTACACCGAGCGGACCGGGTACACCTGCGCGCAGGCGGCCAGGCGTCCGCGGACCGCCGCGGCGGCCAGTTCGCGGGCCCGGGCCTCGTCCTCGTGGGTGGTGGTCAGCACCAGGAACTCACGCTTCGTCATGGGCCCCACGGTACGGCGGCGGCCGGTCCGCCCCTCCCGGCAGCCGGGCGAACCGTCCGGGGGCGCGCCCGTCCGCCGACCCGCGGGGGAGTGTCCGGAGAGGGTCTCGAACGCCCGACGGGCGTTCGAGCCGCACCGCCGCCGCACCGCCCCGGCATTGCTCCGATCCGGCGAATCCCGCCGACCGGGGCCCGGTCTCCTGGAACGCCGCACGCCCCGCCTGCCAGGCTGCCGGGGTGAAGTCGCTGCTCAGAACCACTGTCCTGCTCGCCGTCGCCGGGGGCCTGCTGGCCGCCCCGGCCGCCGCCGAGGCCGCGTCCGGCCTCGCCCCGTCCCGGCTGCCGCTCGGCCCGGCCGGCCAGCAACTGCCCTCCCTCGGGAGCCAGTTCGGTGCCGCCCGGCCGTCCGCGCCGACCCAGCAGCACGCGCCGTCGCCCGCCGTCGCCCCGCTGGAACAGGCCGTACCGCCGGCGGCCGCGCCGAAGAGCCAGCGGGCCCACGAGGCGGTCGAGTTCTTCTGGTACGACTGCGCGCACTCCGCGCTGCTGGAGCAGCCGCTCACCCGCTGGGCGGCCCGGCACCAGGCGGACGTCACGCTGCGCCGGGTCCCGGCGGTCTGGCCCGGCAGCCCGGACGAGGCCGAACAGCGGGCGCACGCACGGCTGTTCTACACCCTGGACCGGCTCGGCGAGGTGGACCGCCTGCAGGCCGCGGTGTTCCGCGCCGTCCGCGAGCAGCACGCCGGCCTGACCACCGAGCAGGCCGCCGCCGACTGGGCGGCCGGCCAGGGCGTCGACGCGGCGGAGTTCCGGGCCGCGTACCGCTCCGCCGAGGTGGACCGGGCGGTGCAGGACGCCCCGAAGCTGTTCGCCCAGGACCAGGTCACCGAACTGCCCACCGTGGTGGTGGACGGCACCGGCCGCACCTCGCCGACCAGGGCCGGCGGCGTCGACGGCATGCCCGCCGCGCTCGACCAGCTGGTCGCCGAGCAGCCCGCCCGCTGACCGCCGCCGCCAACTCCCTGGCCGGAACGGGCCGTTCGGTCCGGAACCGTCCCGTACCGGGCTGAGCTGCCGCAATCTTCACCGAACCCGCCCGCGGCCCGCACACTCTGTGTCATTGTGGTCCGCGGGTCGGCCGGGCAGGACCGGCGGCCCGGCCCCGACGACAGCGGTGCGCCCGGTTCCCCCGGTCCGCCCGCACCCGGGGCCGGGGGAGGCCGTTCGGGCACGGAACCGGCGGCGGCAGACAGACGGCACAGGCACCAGGGGCGAGCACAGCCTCCGGGGAGGGCGGGAGTCCGTGGGGGGACAGCGCGCACAGGTCATCGACGAGCCGCGGGGCCAGGCCGCCCCGCCGGGCGCCCCGGTGCCCGCCGGACCGCCGCCCGAACTGGTCTTCAAACGCCGGCTGCGCCCCCTCCAGGTGGCCCGCGAGCTGTGGGCGGCACGGGAGTTGGTGCGCGCCCTGGCCGAGCGCGACCTGCGCGCCCGGTACAAGCAGGCGGTGCTCGGCTTCGCCTGGGCGGTGCTCACCCCGCTGGCGCTCTGCGCGATCTTCACCCTGGTGTTCCACCGGGCGGTCAAGATCGAGACCGGCGCCGTCCCGTACACGCTGTTCGCCTACCTCGGCCTGATCGTCTGGCAGTTCTTCTCCAACACGATGAACCAGGGCGCGCTCAGCCTGGCCAACAACCTGAGCCTGCTGAACAAGGTGTACTGCCCGCGCGAGGTGTTCCCGCTCGCCACCATGCTGGTCGCCACCGTCGACATGGTGATCGGCGTCGGCGTGCTGGGCCTGATGTTCCTGGTGTTCTGGACCGCCCCCGCCGCGACCTTCCTGTGGGTGGTGCCGCTGCTGGGCATCCAGTTCGCCTTCACCTACGGCATCGCGCTGATCCTCTCGGTCGCCGTGGTCTACCTGCGCGACGTCCGCCACCTGCTGCCGATCATCACCCAGATGGGCGTCTTCGCCACCCCGGTCGCCTACCCGCTGGCCAAGATCCCGCAGCGGCTCCAGGAGGTCTACGTCGGCGTCAACCCGCTGGGCGCGGTCATCGAGGGCTACCGCAAGGCGCTGCTGTACGGCGAGGCGCCGGACGCCCGGATGACGCTGATCGCCGCGGCCAGTTCGCTGGTCTTCCTGGTCGGCGGGTACCTGGTCTTCAAGAAGCTGGAAACGGGGATCGCCGATGTCGCGTGACTACCCTCTGGGCACCATCCGCACCGAGCAGGTCTGGAAGCGGTTCCGCGCCGACCAGCAGCGGATGCTGCTGCGCGACCGGGTCGACCAGATGGCCCGCCGCCTGCGCGGCGACCGCGGCGAGGACTGGCGCTGGGCGCTGCGCGACATCAACCTGCACATCGAGCCCGGCGAGTCGGTCGGCCTGATCGGCTCCAACGGCTCCGGCAAGTCGACGCTGCTGAAGATGCTGACCCGGGTGATGTACCCGTACGCGGGCGTGATCGACGTGCGCGGCCGGATCGGCGCCCTGATCGAGATCCGGGCCGGCATCCACCCCGACCTGACCGGCCGGGAGAACATCTACCTGTTCGGCGCGCTGCTCGGCCTCAAGCGCCGCGAGGTCGCCGGGCGCTTCGACGACATCGTCGAGTTCGCCCGCCTCGGCGGCGCGATCGACCGGCAGGTGAAGTTCTACTCCTCCGGCATGCAGATGCGCCTCGGCTTCGCGGTCGCCGCCTACCTGGAGCCGCACGTCCTGCTGGTCGACGAGGTGCTCGCGGTCGGCGACGCGGTCTTCCAGCAGCGCTGCCTGGACCGGATGCGCGAGGTGGCCGAGCAGGGCACCACCATCGTCTTCGTCTCGCACGACCTGCCCGCCGTGCAGTCCATCTGCCGCCGCGGCGTCTGGCTGGAGCAGGGCACCGTCCGGGTGGACGCCGGGATCACCGACGCGCTGGCCGGCTACCGCGACTCCATCGAGGCCCAGTCCGAGGCGTCCGCCCGGGTCGGCGAACCGCTGCAGCTGCTCAAGTACGAGGTGCGCGGCGAGGACGCCGAGGACACCACCCTGCACACCGACGAGCCGGTCACCGTCGAACTCACCCTCGGCGGCGACTACCGCGGCGACGCCACCCTGCACCTGGGCGTCAGCGAGGGCACCTCCAGCCCGATCTTCCAGATCAGCCACGAGATCCGGATGACCGGCGGCGACCACCGGGTGGCCTGCGTCATCCCCCGGCTGCCGCTGCCGCGCGGCCGCTACACGCTGTGGACGGGCGTCTACTCGATCGGCAAGACCGACGGCGGGACGCTGATGAGCTGGCACTCCGCCGGGCAGTTCGACGTCTTCGGCCCGATGCTCGACACCCCGCCGCGCGCCGTCGTGATGGCCGCGCCCGTCTTCGTCCCGCACCAGTGGGAGGACTGAGCATGCGTTCCGTCCGGGTCCTGGTCCACCTGAACAACCTCGCCCTCGGCGGGGCCCAGCTCAACGCCGTCGACATCGCCCGCACCCTGCGCGACCGCGGCCACCAGCCGGTGCTGTTCGCCCAGGGCGTCGACGGGCCGGCCCCGCTGGTCGAGCTCGCCGCCGGGCACGGCCTGGACCTGGTGGTCGCGGGCGACCCGGCCACCCCGCACGCGGTGGTCCGGGCCCGGCTCGCCAAGCTCGCCGACGAGCACGGCTCCCAGGTGGTGCACGCCTGGGAGGTCCGGGCCGCCCGCAACGCCTACTTCGGCCCCGGCCGGCAGGGCCGGCTCCCGATCGTCACCACCTTCTACGGCATCCGGATGCTCCGCGGCATGCCCCGCTACCAGCCGCTGGTGCTCGGCCTGGGCGCCCTGATGCCGGACGGCCGGGCCTTCGGGCACCGCGACCTGCGGCTGATCGAGCCCCCCGTCGACACCGGCTCCGACGCGCCGGGCGCGGTCTCCGGCGCCGCGTTCCGCGCCGAAGTGGGGGCCGCCGACGGCCAGTTGCTGCTCTGCGTGGTCACCCGGCTGGTCGCCGGCCTGGAGAAGGACGCCGGGGTCTCCCGCACGATCGCCGCCGTCCGGCTGCTCGACGACCCGAAGCTGGTCCTCGCGGTGGTCGGCGGCGGTCCCAGCGAGGAGCACCTGCGGGCCGAGGCCGCCGCCGTCAACGAGGAGCTCGGCCGCGAGGCGGTCGTCCTGACCGGCCAGCGCCCCGACCCGCGCCCCGCCTACCAGGCCGCCGACATCGTCCTCGGCATGGGCGGTTCGGCGCTGCGCGGCCTGGCCTTCGGCAAGCCCGTCATCGTGCACGGCGCGGCCGGCTACACCGCGATCCACGAACCCGGCCCGCTGGTCGAACCGCACGCCTCCCGCTGCATGTACGGCCACGGCGACCACCCCGCCGACGCCAAGGCGCTGGCCGCCCAGATCCGCACCCTCGCCGACGCCCCCGACCGCCGTGCGGAGCTGGGGAGCTGGGGCCGGGAGTGGGTGGTCGGCCGGTTCTCGCTGGACCACGTCTCCACCGCCTTCGAGGAGATCTACCGCGAGCTGGTCCGCCGGCCCCCGGGCCGCACCGCCTGGCTCCGCGACCTGGAGCAGATGTCCAGGTACGAGTTCGTGAAGCCCACCGCCCGCCGCCTGCTGGGCCGTTGACGGACCGCCCGGCCCGCCGTCCTCCCGGCCGTCCGGCCCGCCCAGCCCGCTGACGGTCCGCCGGTCAGGGCGCGTCCAGCAGGTGCTGGACGGTGTCGGCGATCCAGTCGGTCAGCTCCGCGCGGTCGCCGAGGTCGTCGCGGAGCACCCGCAGCCGGGCGGAGACGCCGAGCACGAAGGTGTCGACCGCCCGGGCGCGGGCGAGCGCCTCCGGTTCGGTCAGGCCGTAGCGCAGCAGTTGCCGCCGCAGCGGTTCCAGCGACTCCCGGTCGAGGAACGCCGCCAGCGCCTCGGCCGCCTCGCCGCGTTCGCCCGCGGCGCGGAGCAGGACGAGCAGCGGGTCCTCGCCCTCCATGCCGGTCCACCGCGCCACGATGCCCTCGGCCAGCCGGCGCCCGAGCGAGCCGCGCGGCCCCGCGAACACCCGTTCCAGGTCGAGCCGGACCTCGGTGGCGGCGACGAAGAGCCCCTCCTTGCCGCCGAAGTACCGGGTGATCAGGTTCGGCGACACCTCCGCCGCCGCGGCGACGGCCCGCACCGTCGTGCCCGCGAACCCGGCCCGGGCGAACTCGCGCCGCGCCGCGGCGAGGATCCGCTCGCGGGTGCGCGAGGCGTCCTTGGGTCGTGCCGTCGTGCTGTCCATGGCCCCAGGGTAGCGTCGGCCCGTCCCGTGTGTACGCGTGAACACATGATGTGTATGGTTGTACACATGCCGCTGCCCTTCACCCCCGTGCCCGAATCCGACCTGGACGACCTGCGCCGGCGCCTCGCCGCGACCCGGCGGCCGCCGCTGCCCCCGACCACGGGCTGGGAGCGCGGCACGGAACCGGACTTCCTCGCCCGCCTGCTCGCCCACTGGCGCGACCGCTACGACTGGCGCGCCCACGAGGCCCGGATCCTCGCCCTGCCCTGGGAGAGCGTCGAGACCGGCACCGGTCCGCTGCGCCTCGTCCACCAGCGGGCCGACCCGGACGCCCCCACCGTGGTCCTGCTGCACGGCTGGCCCGACTCGGTGCTCCGGTACGAACGGGTGCTCCCGCTGCTCGCCGACCTGAACGTGCTGGTCCCCGCCCTCCCCGGCTTCCCGTTCTCGGCCGGACCGCCGCGGCCCGGCACCTCGGCCGCCGCGATGGCCGCGGCGGTGGCCGACGCGCTCCACCGCCTCGGCCACCGCCGCTACGTCCTCTCCGGCGGCGACCTCGGCGCCGACGTCGCCGAGCACCTCGCCGCCGCCCATCCCGACCGGGTCGCCGCCCTGCACCTGACCAACGTCTCGCCGCTGCACGCGGTCTTCGCCGACCGCTCGGCCCTGGGCCCCGAGGAGCTCGCCCACCTCGACGCCGCCACCGCCTGGCAGCGCGCCGAGGGCGGCTACATCGCCCAGCAGTCCACCAAGCCGCACACGCTGGCCCCCGCCCTGGCCGACTCGCCCGCCGGGCTCGCCTCCTGGATCGCCGAGAAGCTGCGGAGCTGGTCGCACGTCCCGTTCGCCGAGGACGACCTGCTCACCTGGATCAGCGCCTACTGGTTCACCGACACCATCGGCACCTCGTTCGCGCCCTACGCCGAGTTCGTGCCGCCCGTCCCGTACGTCGCCACCCCCACCGTCCTCAGCGCCTTCGCCCACGACACCAAGCCCGCCCCCCGCAGCTTCGCCGCCCGGTACGTCGACCTCCGGGAGTTCGTCGAGCACGCGGACGGCGGCCACTTCGCCGCCTGGGAGCAGCCGCACGCGTACGCGCAGGACCTCCGCCGCGCCGTCGCCCTCGCGGAGCACGAGGGCCGCCGGCCGGTCAGGACGCCCGGCGCAGCACCAGCGTGACGAAGCCGAAGCCGTCGCGGTAGCCGGTCAGCCACTCCTCGCGGTGTTCGGCCGCCGTCCGCAGGGCCCGGTCGCGGTCGGGGCCCGGCGGCTGCTCCAGGGCCCAGTCGGTGAGCGAACCGGTCCAGGCCCACTCGTAAGCGTCGAGTTCCGTGCGGCTGGAGGTGTGCCCGGCGACCGGCAGCCAGCCGGCCGCCCGGACCGCCCCGACCGTCCCGGCCAGGTCGCGGACCCCGTCGCCGAACAACTCCCTTGCCAGGTCGGACGGTTCGCCCTCCCAGTAGGTCTCGCCGAGCAGCACCGCCCCGCCCGGGGCGAGCAGCGGCCCGATCGCGTCCAGGGCCGGCCCGATCCCCCCGAAGGCGTACGCCGCGCCCACGCACAGCACCGCGTCGAACGGGTCGGACGCGGTGAACTCCCGCACGTCGCGGTGGTGCAGGCCGATCCGCCGGTCGACGCCGAGCCGCTGCGCGCTGCGCAGGGCGGCGCGCAGCGCCCCGGCGTCGGTGTCCACGCCGACCGCGCGCAGCGCCGGGTGCGCGGCCAACGCCCGCACCACCCAAGGGGCTTCGCCGCAGCCGAGGTCGAGCAGCCGCCCGTCCGAGCGGCCGCGCAGCAGCCGCTCCAGCAGCTCCCGCACCGACTCGTCGGACAGCGGGGCGGCGATCGGGTGGTCGCGGTGCGCGATCCGGGAGATCTCCTGACGTTCCATCGTCCGATCCTGCCCGCCGCGCCGCGCGGCTATTCGGCCCGCTGCGGCCGCGGGTAGGTGCGCCCCTTCCAGGCGGCGCCGCGGCCGCGCCAGTGCTGGACGGCCGAGTCGACCGTCATCAGCAGGTACAGCAGCGCGGTGAACGGCAGCAGCGGCGCGGCGGCGACCGGCTGCCGGTAGTAACGGAGCATCGGCGCGTACGTCCCGGCCATCACCGCCCAGGCGGCCAGCCCCGCCCCGGCGGTCCACCACGCCCCGGCCGCGGCCCCGGCCAGCGCGGCCACCGGCGGCACCAGGTAGACCAGCGCCAGGCCCGCCACCGTGCCGACCAGCAGCGGCGGCGAGTAGCGCAGCTGGGCGTAGGCGCTGCGCGAGACCATCCGCCACAGCGGACCCAGACCGGGGTAGGGGCGGACGGACTCGACCCGGTCGGCGAGGCCCAGCCAGGTCCGGCCGCCGGTGCGCTTGACCGCCCGGGCCAGCGACACGTCGTCGATGACCGCGCCGCGGATCGCCGCCACCCCGCCCGCCCGCTCCAGCGCGCGCCGCCGCACCAGCGAGCAGCCGCCGGCCGCCGCGGCCGTCCGGGACCGGGGGCGGTTGGAGCGGCGGAACGGGTACAGCTGCGCGAAGAAGTACACGAACGCCGGGACGATCAGCCGCTCCCAGCCGCTCTCCACCCGCAGCCGGGCCATCTGCGAGACCAGGTCGAGGCCGCCGCCCTCGCCCGCCGCGACCAGCGCCCGCAGCGAGCCCGGCCGGTGCGCGATGTCGGCGTCCGTCAGCAGCAGCCACTCGGCGTCCGCCCCGGCCCGCTCCACGCCGTGCCGCAGCGCCCACAGCTTGCCCGTCCAGCCCGCCGGCAGCGGCGGGGGAGTGGTCACCGTCAGCTCCAGCCCGCCGACGCGCCGCGCCAGCTCCCGGGCGAGCCCACCGGTGCCGTCGGTGCTGTGGTCGTCGACCAGCACCACCCGGGCCCGCCCCGGGTACTCCTGGGCGAGCAGCCCGGGCAGCGACAGCGGCAGCACCTCCGCCTCGTCCCGGGCCGGGACCAGCACCACCACCGACGGCCAGGACGCGGGTTCGCCGCCGCCCCCCGGCAACCGCTGGTCGGTGCGCCAGAACCCGCCGTGGCACACCGCCAGCCACAGCCACGCCAGCAGCGACACCACCGAGACCCACCACAGGACCGTCACCCGGGCAGTCTGCCCGATCCGGCCCCGACCGACCCCGAGGCACGACGGCCCGGGCCCGGCTGGAGGAGGGCCCCGGCCGGGGGAGGGCGCCGGGCTCAGACCCGGGCGGCGGCCGTCAGCAGCGCGCCCTGCGGGTACGCCAGCGCCTCGGGCGGCAGCACCGCCGGGCGGCCCGAGTGCAGGACGGTCAGCGTGCCGCCGCCGGGCGGCGTGCCGGGGGCGAGCCGGCGGAGGGTCTGCGCGGCGATCGCGCCCGCCGAGCCGTGCAGCCGGACCTGGCCCGGGAGCGCGGCGGCGATCCGGTCGTCGATCAGCTCGTAGTGGGTGCAGCCCAGCACCACGTCGGTGGTCCCGGCGGGGGTGCGGGCGGCGGCCGAGGCGACCGCCGCGGCGATCGCGGCCCCGTCGGCCCGCTCCACCGCCTCGGCCAGCCCCGGGCAGGCCACCTCGTGGACCCGCGCGGCCCCGCCGAACTCGGCGATCAGCCCGCGCTGGTAGGCGCTGCCGGTGGTCCGCGAGGTCGCCCAGATCGCCACCACCCCGCCGGTCGCGGCGGCCGGCTTGATCGCCGGGACCGTCCCGATCACCGGCAGCCCGGGCTCGAACTCCGCCCGCAACCGGGCCAGCGCGTGCACCGTCGCCGTGTTGCAGGCCACCACCAGTGCCTCCGGCCGGTACTCCACCGCGGCCCGGGCGCAGGCCAGCGCGCGCTCGGCGATGTCCCCGGGCGTCCGCGGCCCCCAGGGCATGCCGTCCGGGTCGCCCGAGACCACCAGATCCGCGTCGGGCCGAGCCCGGCGGATCGCGGCGGCGGCGGCGAGCAGTCCGATTCCGGAGTCCACGAGGGCGATCTTCACGAGCACCGACTCTACCCCGAACAAGAGCTCCCGCCAGGGGCCCAGGAGGAGCACCACCAGGGGCTCGGGGAACGGCGAGGCCGGGTCTGCGCGAGGTTCACTGCCGGAGCGCGCATCGGCTTCCGGTTCCGTTTACTACACGCAGCAGCACGAACCTCCGATGGGCTCCGGCCGTCAGCAGCATCGACCCGCCGTTCCCCGGGCCCCTGAAAGCGCGTCCCCTTCGGTAGCGCAGCCTGCTCCGTTTGAATGACCGTATGACCGCGCCCCGCGCGTGTTCCCGGTCGGGGGCGGCGCGTCCGCAGAGGCTTGGGTCTCATGGGACAGCTGACAGCATCGAACGAGCGGGCGCCGGACGACGACCGGGTGTCGGGGACGGCCTACACCAACCTGGTGGTCGCCACCATCGGTTTCGCGCTGACCTTCTGGGCGTGGAACCTGATCGCCCCGCTGGCGGGCGAGTTCAACAAGACACTGCACATGACCTCGTTCGCGCAGTCGTTCCTGGTCGCCGTCCCGGTGATCGTCGGTTCGCTGGGCCGCGTCCCGGTCGGTGCGCTGACCGACCGCTTCGGGGCCCGGCTGATGTTCCCGCTGATGTCGGCGCTGACCATCGTCCCGGTGCTGCTGCTGATCCCGGCCCGCGAGTCGTACGGGGCGCTGCTGGCGGTCGGCTTCTTCCTCGGGCTCGGCGGCACCACCTTCGCGATCGGCGTGCCGCTGGTGAACTCCTGGTTCCCGCCGAGCAAGCGCGGCCTGGGCGTCGGGGTGTTCGGCATGGGCATGGGCGGTGTCGCGCTGTCCGGCTACTTCACCCCCCGGCTGTGGAAGCACGGCCACGACCTGCCGTTCTGGGTGATGGCCATCGCCCTGGCCGCCTACACGGTGGTCTCGTTCCTGCTGCTGCGCGACCGCCCCGACCGGGTGGTCCCGACCGCCTCGCTGGCCTCCCGGCTCGGCACGGCGGGGAGGCTGCGGGTGACCTGGGAGCTGTCCGCGCTGTACGCGATCGGCTTCGGCGGGATCGTCGCGTTCGGCGTCTACCTGCCGACGTACCTGAAGACCTGGTACGAGCTGTCCGCGACCGACGCCGGGACGAAGGCCGCCGGGTTCGCCCTGGTCACGGTCATCTTCCGGCCGTTCGGCGGCTGGCTGTCGGACCGGGTCCACCCGGCCGTGGTGACCTGCTGGGCGCTGGCGATCACCGCGCTGTTCGCCATCGTGCAGGCGTTCGACCCGGACCTCAGCCCGATCGGCACGATCGCCTTCATGGTGATGGCGGCCGGCCTCGGCACCACCAGCGGAGCGGTGTTCGCGCTGGTCGCCCAGGTCACCCCGGTCGCCCAGGTCGGTTCGGTGACCGGCATCGTCGGCGCCGTCGGCGGCCTCGGCGGCTTCGTCCCGCCGCTGGTGATGGGCGCCATCTACAGCGCCAAGGGCAGCTACTCGATCGGCTTCATGCTGCTCTCCGACCTCGCCCTGGCTGGCGCCGTCTACGCGATCGGCCGGATGCGCGGCATCCGCCCCACCGGCACCACCGCCTGACCGGGTCCGGACGCGCCCGAGGCCCGCACCCCCCTTCCCGCGGGGGTGCGGGCCTCGGGCCGTTCGCTACGCCTGCGCGCCCAGCAGCCGCTGCACCGCGGGCTCCAGGCCGGACAGGATGGTGTCGAAGCGGCGGGTCGAGGTGGTCGAGTCGACCTGGAGGCGGCTGATCCGCAGCGGGTGCGCGGGCAGCCGGGGGCCCAGCCGGTGGTCGGAGAGGAAGCCCAGCCGGTAGCCGAGCCGGCGCAGCACCGCGTCCGCCCGCTCGTCGAAACCGCCGTCGGGGTAGGCGAACGCCGACGGCGCCTCGCCCAGCCAGCCGGTCAGCGCCCGGTGCGCGCCGGCGATCTCCGCCTGCACCGTCGCCTCGTCGCAGCGCCGCAGCGAGGGGTGCCCCAGGGTGTGGTTGCCGATCGTGACGGCCGCCTCCCGCAGGGTCAGCAGGTCCTCCGGGCGCAGCTGCTCCTGGGCCGGCGGGCGGCGGCTCGCGGAGACCCGCAGCTCGGCCAGGCTGCGCCGGCGGTCCGGGTCGGGCATCGCCTTCAGCAGCGCCAGCACCCGGTCGGGGGAGCCGCCGCCGGGCAGCATCCGGGCCCGGCCGCCGTGCCGGGCCAGGAACGCCGCCTCGTGCCACCAGAACGGCTTCTCGGTGCCGACCAGCTCGGCGATCACGAACGCCGCCGCCGGGATCCGCCGGGCCACCAACTCCGGCAGGGCGTGCCGCAGCACGGTCCGGTCCGGGTCGTCGAAGGTCACCAGCACCGAGCGCGGCGGCAGCGGCCGCCCCTCGGCCAGCGCCCGCTCCACGTCCGGCACCGACACCGGGGTGGCCAGCCGCCGCAGCCGGTCCAGCTGGGCGCCGAACGAGGCCGGGTCGGTGATCCCGTGGTACGCCAGCACGGCCAGCCGCTGCGCCGCGCGGGCCCGGAACAGCGGCTGGGCCGGGCTGAAGCGCAGCCAGCTGCCCCGGTCCCGTTCCCGGGGTCGGCGCGGGGCGGCGGCGGACGGTACGACGGGCTGGGGCGGGGCGCAGACGGCAGCGGTGGCAGCGGTGGCGGTGGCGTACGACACGGTTCCCCCCTCGGTCGCCGGCAAGCGGCGTGGCGGTACCGTCGGCAGGCGGAGCCCGGCCTCCGACCCCGGGCGCGGCGGCTCCGCACCCGAGTGATCTAGCCCGCGGCGGGTACTCCCTACCCCGCACGCCGGACGGCTCCTGGATCGCTCAATGTAGTGGAGACCCGCGAGGTCCCGGGATGGTTGTACGCCGGACGGCGAGATTTCGCGGGCGCTCCGGCGGGCCGTCCGGGAACGGCGCGCGGACGGTTCGGAGGACCTCGCGGACGGGTGGGCCGGGACGGGCCGGGCGGGTCCGCGCAAGGGTCCGACGGCCGTGGTCGGTTCCCCCGCGCCGGGTTACCGTGGATGGCATGGCAGACACCCGAAGTGACCGCGCCGCTACCCGCTGGTCCGCGCTGTTCGGCGGCTGTGCGCTGCGCCGCCACCAGCCGCTGCTGGCCCTGCTCGGCCTGGTCTGCGTGGGGGCGGGCATCGCGGTGGCGGTGCTGGTCCCGGAGAGCGACGGCCCGGCCTGGGTGATGGCGGTGGCCGGCTGCCTGGCCGCCGGGCTGCTGCTGCTGGTCCGGATCGGCGTCGCGCTGCTCCGCCCGGGCGGCGGCGCCACCCCCTGAGCGGGCCGCCCGCCACCCCGTCCGCCGGGCACCCGCCCGTCCCGCCGACCGGAAAACGTCCTCCAACGGGACAGGACCGGTCGGACCGGCTTATTTTCGGCCTACCTACGCACTTCTTTCACGTTTCGGGGGCAGGAGCCCCACAGTTCCCCCTACTGTGATGCGCATCGCCCGCGTCGACCGCGGGCCGGGGGAGTCACAGGTCCGGTGCGGGGGCACCGCGAGGGGGATTCATGGCGAGCAGCGCCGGCGACGCCGCAGGCATCCGCTCCAAGGTCAAGCAGCAGTTGGCCCGCGCGGCCGGCCGGGTGCCCGGCGAGGGCGCCACCGTGCTCATCTACCACCGGGTCGGCGGCGGCACCACCGACGAACTCGACCTGGCCACGGCCGACTTCACCGCCCAGGTCGACCTGCTCGCCGAACTGCCGCCCGGCCGGGTGGTCTCCCTGGACACCGCCGCCGACCGGCTCGAAGCCGGCCTGCGCACCCCCAGCACCGTCCTCACCTTCGACGACGGCTTCGCCGACACCCACGAGACGGCCTGGCCGCTGCTCCGGGAACGCGGCCTCCCGTTCACGATCTACCTGGCCAGCGGCCTGGTCGGCGGCCCGATGCGCTGGGAGGGCTCCACCGCCAAGGGCGCCCCCGCCACCGGCCTCAGCTGGGAGCAGCTGCGCGAGATGACCGCCTCCGGGCTGTGCACCGTCGCCAACCACACCCGCAGCCACGCCCGCCCCGAACTGCTCACCACCACCGAGCTCGACGCCTGCGGCGACGACGTCGAGGAGCACCTCGGCACCCGCCCCCGGCACTTCGCCTACACCTGGGGCCGCCCCGTCCCGCACATGGACGCCGCGCTGCGGGCCCGCTTCCGCACCTCCGCCACCGGCCAGGTCGGCCGGAACCTGCCCGGCTACGACCCGGTCCGCTTCCACCGCGTCCCGGTCCGGCGCACCGACCCGATCGACTTCTTCCGGGCCAAGCTGTACGGCCGGCTCGTCCCCGAGCGCGCCTACGCCCGGATCGTCGCCGCCGCGAAGGCGGTGGGCGCCGGTGCCTGAGCAGTTCCCCCTCCGCCTGCGCGGCGAGGGCGGCCGGCCGCTGAAGGTCGCCCACCTCACCACCGTCGACATGTCGCTGCACCTGCTGCTCGCCACCGAACTCACCGTCGACGTCGAGCACGGCCTGCACACCTACGGCCTCAGCGCGCCCGGCCCCTACCTGGAGCGGATCGAGCAGATCGGCGTCCGGCACCGGCCGCTGCCCTCGCTCACCCGGGCCTGGCAGCCGCGCGCCGACCTCGCCGCCGCCCGCGAACTGCTCACCGCGCTGCGCGAGATCCGCCCCGACGTGCTGCACACCCACAACCCGAAGACCGGCGTGCTCGGCCGGGTGCTGGGCCGGCTCGCCCGCGTCCCGGTGGTCGTCAACACCTGCCACGGCCTGTGGGCGCAGGCCCACGACCCGTTCGCCAAACGGCTCGCCGTGCTCGGCGCCGAGGCACTGGCCGCCCGCTTCTCGCACGCCGAGCTCTACCAGAACGCCGAGGACCGCGCCACGCTCGCCAGGTGGGGCGTCCCGGCGAAACGTTCCCGCGTGGTCGGCAACGGCGTCGACCTCGACCGCTTCCCCGCCCCCGGCCCGGCCCGGGACGCCCTGCGCGCCCGGCTGCGCACCGAACTCGGCCTCGCCGAGGACGAACTGCTGGTCGGCGGAGTCGGCCGCCGGGTCGCCGAGAAGGGCATCCGCGAGTACGCCGAAGCCGCCCGCGCGCTGGCCGGCAAGGCCCGCTTCGTGTGGATCGGCCCCGACGACCCCGACAAGCCCGACGCCCTGCGCGCCGCCGAGGCCGGCCTGGAGTTCCTCGGCGCCCGCGACGACATGCCCGCCGTGTACGCCGCCCTCGACGTCTTCGTCCTCCCCTCCTACCGGGAGGGCTTCTCCCGCTCCGGCATGGAGGCCGCCGCCAGCGGCCTGCCGATGCTGCTCAGCGACATCCGCGGCTGCCGCGAGATCGGCACCCACGACCAGCACCTGCTGCTCGCCCCGGCGGCCGACGCCGCCGCCCTGACCACCGCGCTCGACCGGCTCCTCACCGAGCCCGGCCTGCGGACCCGCCTGGGCGCGGCGGCCCGCCGCCGCGCCCTCGACCAGTTCGACCAGCGCGCGGTCGCCCGGGTCTCGCTGGAGACCTACGCCGCCGTCGCCCGCCACCGCGGGCTGCGCTGGACCACCGACTGAGCACCGCGCCACCGCGCCACCCGCGCGCCGAGCAGCCCGGGGCGCGCCCACAACACCACAACGCACCAACCCAGTTGGGGGAGAAATGAAGCGAGGGGGGGACCTCGCGGTCACCGCGCTGGCCGGGATCATCGCCGTCCCGCTCGGCCTGCTGATCGCCCTCCTGATCCGTGCCACCATGGGCGGTCCGGTGATCTTCCGACAGACCCGCTCCGGCCGGCACGGCCAGGAGTTCCGCATCCTCAAGTTCCGCACCATGCGCGACAAGCACCACGAGGACGAGCCCGACGCCCCGCGCATCACCCGCCTCGGCGCGCTGCTGCGCAAGACCAGCCTGGACGAACTCCCGCAACTGTGGAACGTCGTCCGCGGCGACATGGGCGTCATCGGCCCGCGCCCCACCCTGCCCGAGCAGGTCGCCCACTACTCCGAACGCCAGCGCGGCCGACTCGCCCTGCGCCCCGGCCTCACCGGCTGGGCCCAGGTCCGCGGCCGCAACTCCATCACCTGGCCCGAACGCATCGAACTCGACCTCTGGTACATCGAGCACCGCAGCCTCGCCCTCGACCTGCGGATCCTCGCCCTCACCGCGAAGATGCTGCTGCGCCCCACCGGCATCACCGCCGCCGGCGGCGTCAACCCCGGCTTCCCGGTCCCCGCCGAGGCACCCGCCCCGGCCGCCCCCCGGATCGTGCTGCCCCGGCAGGCCACCGCGACCGCGCCCCGGCTGGCCCGGGAGGAACTGCGCGGCTGAGCGGACCCGAGCACGACGATCCGGCCGGACGGCAGCGGGCGACCGCGACCGCCCGGCCGGGTACCTTCCCTGACGGATCATCGATGTCCCCACTCAGGACGGAGCACGGCGCATGGTGTGGATCGCGGGCGCGGGCGGGGTCGGACGCGAGGCGCTGGACGTGGCGCTCGCCGCGGGCACGGCGGTGTCCGGCTTCCTGGACGACCGGCTGGCCGGCGGCGAGGTGCGCGGCCTGCCCGTCCGCAAGCCCACCGAACTGCCGCACGGCGCACCGTACGTGATCGGCATCGCCGACCCGGCCGTGCGGGCCCGGCTGGCCGTGCTGCTGGACGCGGCGGGCGGCCACCCCGTCACCCTGGTGCACCCCCGGGCGATCATCGCCCCGGAGACCGAACTCGCCCCCGGCTGCCTGGTGATGGGCGGCGCGCACGTCTCCAGCAGCGTCCGGCTCGGCCCGCACAGCCAGGTGCACTACAACGCCACCGTCGGCCACGACAGCCTGCTCGGCGCCCGGGTCACCGTCTACCCCGGCGCGAACGTCTCCGGCGCCGTCCGGCTGGAGGACGACAGCACCGTCGGCTCCGGCGCCGTGGTCCTCCAGGGCCGCACCGTCGGCCGCGCCGCCTTCGTCGGCGCCGCCGCCACCGTCACCCGCGACGTCCCCCCCGCCACCACCGTCATCGGCACCCCCGCCCGCCCCCTGACCCGCTGACCCCGCCCCCGCCCGGAGGGCGTCACAACCGCCGGCTGCCCCCGCCGCCGGCCGGCCGGAAGACCGCCCCGCCGGGCCGCGCGCAGCGCATAGGCTCCGGGGCATGGGAATTCCTGCGTTTCTGGCGGAGCTGCGCCAGGTGGTCGGCCACCGGCCGCTGTGGTTGTCCGGGGTGTCGGCGGTGGTCCTGGACGAGGACGGGCGGGTGCTGCTCGGGCGGCGGGCCGACAACGGCAGGTGGGCGCTGATCGGCGGCATCATCGATCCGGGGGAGCAGCCCGCGGACACCGTGGTGCGCGAGTGCCTGGAGGAGACGGGCGTGACGGTGCGGCCCGAGCAGCTGGTCGCGGTGGGTGTCTCCCCGATGATCGAGTACCCGAACGGCGACCGCAGCCAGTACCTCGACCTGGTCTTCCGCTGCCGGCTGCTGTCCGGTGAGGCCCGGGTCAACGACGACGAGTCGCTGGAGGTCGGCTGGTTCCACCCGGACGCGCTGCCCGACGTCGGCGACCGGGCCCGCGACCACGTCGCCCGCGCGCTGGCCGGAAAGGACACGGCGCACTTCGAGCTGACCGAGCTCCACTGAGCCGGGGGCGCACGCCGAGCGTGCGCCCCCGCCGCGGTGCTAGAGGGTCCGGAACCAGTCCGCGGTGCGCCGCAGCCCCTCGTCCAGCGGGACGGGCAGCACGTCCGGGAAGAGTTCGCGCAGCCGCGCGTTGTCGGCCTGCGAGTCCCGGACGTCCCCCGGTCGCGGGTCGACGTGCTCGGCGGCGACCGGGGCGCCCAGCACCCCGCCCATCAGGTCGATCAGCTCCAGCAGCGAGGTGCGCGTCCCGAAGGCCAGGTTCACCGGGTCCGCGGAGACCACCCGGCGCAGCACCGCCTCGGCGAGCACCTGGGTGACCGTGCCGACGTAGGTGAAGTCGCGGCTCTGCCGCCCGTCCCCGTGCACCGTCACCGGCCGCCCGGCCAGCGCCGCGTCCAGGAAGGCGGGCACCACGGCGGCGTACGCGTGCCCGGCGGCCTGCAGCGGCCCGAACACGTTGAAGAAGCGCAGCGGCAGCACGCCCAGGCCGTAGCAGTGGTGGTACGCGCCGAGGTAGGACTCGGCGGCCAGCTTGGAGACCGCGTACGGGCTCATCGGCACCGGGCGCATCGACTCGCGCTTGGGCAGCTCCCGGTTGGCGCCGTAGACCGAGGAGGAGGACGCCGCCGCCACGTACAGGCCGCCCGCCCGGCGGGCCGCCTCCAGCACCTCCAGGGTGCCGGTGGCGTTGACCCGGTGGCTGGCCAGCGGGGCGGCGATCGAGCGCGGCACCGAGGGCAGCGCCGCCAGGTGCACCACCGCGTCGGCGCCGGTGAACGCCGCGTCCAGCAGGGCCGGGTCGAGGATGCTGCCCTCGAAGAAGGTGACGTCCACCCCCGCCAGGTTGGCCTTGCTGCCGGTGGACAGGTCGTCCACCACCCGGACCTCCGCCACCTCCGGACGGGACGTCAACTCCCTGGCCAGGTTGGCTCCGATGAACCCCGCCCCGCCGGTGACCACCACGCGCATCGACCCGCACCACCCCTCGATCGGGCCCGGGGACTCCCCCCGCCGGGCCGGTGCGGCCGACTCTAGCGGCGCGGCCGGGCCCGGCGTACACGAAATCCGCACAGTCGCGGCCAAACCAACCCATCGGACAGATTCCGGCCGACGGACGGGGGAGAGGGCCGTCAGCGCTTCGGCCGACGGGCGGTCTCCTCCGCCGCGTCCAGCACCGCCGCCAGGTCGCCGCCCGCGGTCGCGGTCGCCGCCGCGGCCACCGCGCCCTCCACGAACGGGGCGTCCGCGAAGCGGGTGGGGAACGGCAGGCCGTGCTCGTCGGCCGCCGCCAGCACGGTCAGCACCGTGCGCACCGGGCCGTCCAGGTCGCACAGCACCGCCACGCCGTGGCCCTGGTCGACCCGCCGGGCCGCCGCCGCGACCAGCACCGCGCTGCTGCCCGGCCCGTCCGCGAGCGCGCCGCCGGTCGCCGCGACCGGCGCCGGGTCGCCCCCCTCCAGCAGGGCCAGCGCCAGCGTCCGCACCGCGTCCGCGAGTTCCTGGCTCTGCGACACCAGCACCAGGCCCACCCGTCCGTGCCCGGCCGGCCGGGAGGGCCGCGGCACGGTCGGCGCGGGCACGGTCACGGTGCCCGTCGCGGCGCCCACCGGCGGCGCCGAGGGCGCGGTGGTGATCGGGATGACGTCGGCGCGGCTGCCGTCCCGCTGGTCCATCGGCTGCTCCCGGGTGGGTGGCTGACTGCTCGTCACCCCATCCTCACCCGGCCGCCGTCCGGAACGCGGCCCCTAGCACAGGTGTCGCCGCCGGAGGGCCGGATCGGCGCAGTCCCCCCGCCCGCGGGCCCACAGGGGAGGAACGCCCGGACCGGACGGCCCCGACTGGCTACGCTGGTGCCCGAACAGGCAGGCAGGACGGAACGGAAGGACGTGCGGATGACGCCGGCAGAAGCGGCCCAGGCGGCGGAAGAGCGCCGCAAGATCGAACTGGACGTGAGCGGCGCCGAGTGGCTGAACGCCCCGGGGGACGAGGAGGGCGTGCAGATCGCCTTCGTCCAGGGGTACATCGCGATGCGCAACGGCGCGGAGCCCGACGGCCCGTCGCTGATCTTCACCCCCGCCGAGTGGCGGGCCTTCGTGCTGGGCGCCCGGGACGGCGAGTTCGACATCCAGCCGCAGGAAGCGCCGCAGCAGCAGGGCGAGTAGGCGGGCGCGCACCGACCCGAACCGGCCGTCCCCGGGACGGCCGGTCGGCCGCCCCGCCGGGAACCGGACCGGGCCCCGGCCCGGGAACCGCGCAGCCCAGAAACCCGCGCGCAGGTGACGAGTGGGCATACGCCGAGGTTACAAAAGAGTTCTGATGGGCCGAATCTTGTTGACTGGTCGACAAGCCTGCCAGCACAGTAAGAGCAGGCAGACGCCGTGCCTACCGCCCCCACGCGGTATAGGCACGGCGCCCGCTTGTGCTGCCCGTCAACGGCGCCGCTGACGGGCCCTCCCAACCCCTGCCGCACCAGGTGCGGCAGCCGTCACAACGGGAGTGACCCGACCGGGAAGAGCGACTCCCCGGCTGGGCCGGAGCCCGGATTCCGCACGCCCCCACGCGGCGGTGATCCGGGCAAGGTTCGCGAACGCGACGGCGAAGGGCCCGCGAACCTGGCTCTGGGTGTTCTGTGGATGATGTTGTGATGCCGATCCCGGGGGCGCCCCGGAGGCACTTCGAAGGTCCGGAGCCAGCCGGAATCACCCGCAGGCTCCAGGAACCGTCCAAGGACCATTGAATCAGCAAATGGTGCTCTGAGTTCACACGACCGCGTGCGCAGTGAGGGAATGCGCGCAAGGCACGCTGCGACAAGCCGCCCCCTGTGGATCTCGCCCCGGAGCGGCCGTCGTGCTGAACCGAACGTAGCCCGGACGGTTGCTCAGAGTCAACATTGGTCCCTGAGCGTAGATCTCGGCCTGATCGCGGACCCGCGCACCGGCCCCCGCCCACCGGGCACGTACGATGGGCCCATGTCATTTCTCCGCCGTCGCTCCGGACAGCCCGCCGGCCCGGACTTCGACGTACTGGCCATGGATCCGGGCGACTGGCCCGGCGACTTCGGTGCCATGATCCTGGCCGGTCAGGACGGATCCTGCCAAGGCATTTTCCTGCAGTACGACCTGCTCGGCGGCCGCGGCCCGGCCATGCTGATCGGCAACGTCCCGCAGGAGTCGCCCGCCCGCGAGAGCGAGGACGGCGTCCCGCTGGAGGCCCGGCAGTTGCTCGCCTCGCTGGAGAACGAGGAGCAGGTCGACTTCGTCTCGGCCGAGGACTTCCCGGTCATGCTCGGCGACGACCTGCTGATCGTCCGCAAGGTCAAGGTCACCGAGGGGCGGCTCTACTGCTCCCAGTTCGGCCGCAGCGACGGCGTCCAGGTCACCATCGCCTCCTGGGACCGGCCGATTTCGGACGATCTCTACCAGCTCCTCAAGCCGCTTCCGGCGGAGATGTTCCAGCAGGGCTGACACCCGATGCCCCGGCCGCTACTGCTGACCCGACGCCTGCACGTGGACCTCCGGCGCACCGCCGGCGCGGTCTGTCCGGCTTCCTGACACCCCCACCGTCACGGACGCCCGACACCCACGCCGCCCGGCCCGGAGGCCCACCGCCATGACCCGCACCGCAGCGCAGCCGACCGTCCCCACCCCCGCCGCGACCGCCGGCACGACCGCGCCCGCCGACGGCACCGACGGCGCCGTCGAACGCGCGCTCGCCCGGCTGCCCCGGGTCGTCGACCTGCTGGCCGCCCGCGCCGCCGAGCACGACCGCGACGGCACCTTCCCCTACCAGGGCGTCGAGACCGTCCACGAAGCCGGACTGCTCACCCTCACCGTCGGCCGCCGCCACGGCGGACCCGGCGCCGGGCTCGCCGACACCGTCCGGGTGCTGGCCAGACTCGGCCGCGGCGACGCCTCCGTCGCCCTGCTCACCGCGCAGACCCTGCTCCACCACGCCGAACAGGCCCGCACCGCGCCCTGGCCCGCCGCGCTCTACCGGCGGCTGCTCACCGAGTCCCGCCGCGGCCCCGCCCTGGTCGGCACCCTGCGCGCCGCCGCCGGACGGCCGCCCGCCGTCACCGCGCACTGGCAGGGCAGCGGTTGGCGGCTCGGCGGCCGCGCCCCCTACTGCCCCGGCGCCGAAGCGCTCGCCTGGCTGGTCGTCGAGGCCCGCACCGCCGAGGCCCAGCCGCGCACCGGACTCTTCCTGCTCCGCGCCGACAGCCCCGGACTGGAGATCGACCCCGCCGCCGACCAGCTCGGCCTGCGCGCCGCCGCCGGACACGACGTCCTGCTGGAGGACGCCCGGGTCGGCACCGACGCCGTCCTGCTGCCCCGGGGCGCCGCCCCCGCACCCGACCCGGTCGCCGCCGCCTGGCGGCAACTCGCCCTCGCCGCGATCCTGCTGGGCACCGCCCGGGCCGCCCTCGACTGGTCCGCCGCCCGGCTGCGCGACACCGCCGCCGCCCACCGCCGCCCGCTCGGCGAACTCGACGCCGCGCTCACCGGCGCCGAGGAACTCGTGCACGGCCTCGCCGCCCGCACCGACGCCGACCCGGCCGCCGCCACCCGGGCCCCCGCCGTCCAACTGCTCGCCGCCCGCACCGCGGGCGACACCGTGCAGCGGGCCCTCACGCTCACCGGCAGCGCCGGCCTCGACCGCCGCCACCCGCTGGAGCGCCACCTGCGCGACACCCTCAGCCTGCGCGCCCAACTGCCCGCCGAGGACGCCGTGCTGGACGCCCTCGGCGAAGCCCTGCTGGGTGGCTGAAACCCGCCGGTCGGGACCCGCTACCGGGTGCCGACCGCCGGGCTCCCGAACCGCTACCGGGTGCCGACCGCCGCGCGCACCGCGCGGCGGGCCAGCGCCGCGTCGTCGTACAGCCGGCGGATCATGATCCGCTGCTCCTCGCCCGCGCCCGGGACGTCGTGCAGCCGCAGCTCCCGCATCAGCACCAGCACCAGGTTCACCAGGAACGCGTCCCGGGCCAGCGTGCCGCCGGACTGGGCGAGTTGGCTGATCTGGCGGCGGGCCGCGGTGTCCCCGGAGAGCACGCTCCACAGCACCGCCAGGTCGTAGCCCGGCAGGTACCAGCCGGCCTGCTCCCAGTCCAGCAGGACCGGGCCGGACGGGGCCAGCAGCACGTTGCCGAGCAGCGCGTCGCCGTGGTTGAGCTGCCACGGCACCGAGGACAGGCCGTGCAGCAGGCCGCGCAGGTCGCCCGCGTCCCGGTCGGTCAGCAGGCCCAGCGAGTGGAACCGGGCGATCTCGGTCTGGTAGTCCATCGGCTTGCCGAACACGTCGGTCGGCGGACGCCACAGGTTCAGCGTGCGCACCGCGCCCAGCACCGCGCGCACCTCGCCCGGGGTCGGCGCGTTCACCGGGTGCCGCTCGCGGGCCGCCGGACGGCCCGGCACCCGCTCCAGCACCAGCACGCAACGGTCGTGGTCGGCCGCCACCAGCCGGGGCAGCCGCACCGGCGGACGGTGCCGGACGAACGCCCGGTACACCGCCACCTCGTGGTGGAAGCGCTCGATCAGCTGCTCCGCCCGCTCCCCGCGCATCGCCGCCGGCGCCAGGCACTTCGCGACCACCGGCGCCCGGCCGATGGTGCCCGCGATCAGGATGTGCCGGCTGCCCTCGCGCAGCACCTGGCGCGGCAGGAACGCCGGACATATCCGCGCGACGTTGGCCAGCACCGCCCGCACCGCCGGGGTCTGCAGCGCGGCCGGGTCCACCCGGTCCACGAACGCCTCCGGGGCCCGGCCCGCGGCGGGACGGCCCAGCCGCCCGGCCTGGTCCACCAGTGGCCGGGTCACCAGGGTGGTGCGCCCGCGCGGGTCGCGCAGCTCGGCGCCGCGCGGCGCGGGCCGGCCCGCACCGGCGGTCGGGGGGCGCAGGGGGGAGCGCGACGGGCGTACGGTCGCGCCGTCCGCCCCGGCCGGGGCGGACGAGCGAGTACCGGTGCTGGATGTGGAGTACATGGGCTGGTGAGGGTCCTTCCTTGACCGGCGGCAAAGCGGGGAGCGGCGGATCCGGGAGCTGCACGGGCCCGGGTCCGCGGGGTCGGGCCACCGGGTGGGACGCGGGCGCCGGGCACGGTCCGCGGTGCGCCGGAACCGCCCGCACCCTGGGGAGTGCGTCCGTCCCGTGCCCACCGCGCCCTGCCCGGCGCCCCCGCGCCACCCGGTCGCGCCACCCCCCGGAACGCTGCTCCCGGACGGCCTCCTGACGTACCGTCGGATCGGGGTCCGGGCCGGTCGGGGGCCGTTCCGGTGCGAAACCGGGGTGGCGCATACCTACCTGACACCCGGACGGCACTGGCACACCACGTAGCGCACCCTGGCGAACCCTGGCGAATGGTCGCCTGGCAAGTGACAGAGCCATTAGTGTCGGTGGCCAGCCGAGGATCCTGGGGGCTTCAGTTGAGCAAGGGGCCGAACACCAGACTGGCCGACCACTTCGCCCTGACCGGATGGTCCAAGGGCGAGCTGGCCCGGCTGGTCAACCGGCGGGGTGCCGCGCTGGGCGAGCAGCAGCTGTCCACCGACACCTCCCGGGTCCGGCGCTGGATCGAGCAGGGAGAGATCCCGCGCGACCCGGTGCCGAGGGTGCTGGCCGCCGTGTTCACGGAGCGGCTCGGCCGTGTCGTCACCACCGAGGACCTCGGTCTCGAACGACACCGGCCCACCAGGTCCGGCAGCAGCGCAGTACCGCCGAAGGAGCCCTGGGCACCGGATCGGACGGCCGCGGTCCTCACCGAGTTCACGGGAATGGACCTCATGCTGAACAGACGCGGACTGGTCGGCGCCTCGGCCGCCCTCGCGGCGGGCGCGGTCATCGCCGACAACCTGCACGACTGGCTCACCGGCGGGGAGGTCGCCGAGGCGGCCGCCCGCCCCGGGCCCCGCCACGTGCCCGCCCGGGGCGGGCCCCGCCCCGTCCTCGACGTCTACGAACCCGGACCGGTCGGCAACGAGGAGGTCGCCGCCCTGGAGCGCGCCGTGGAGGTGTTCCGGGCCTGGGACGCCTCGCGCGGCGGCGGGCTCCAGCGCAAGGCGGTGGTCGGCCAGCTCAACGAGGTCGGCGGCCTGCTCACCCACGGCCACCCGCCCGCGCTGGAGCGCCGACTGTGGACGGTCGCCGCCAACCTCGCCGTGCTGGCCGGCTGGATGTCCCACGACGTCGGCCTCGAACCCACCGCCCAGCGCTACTTCGTGATCGCCGCGCAGGCCGCCCGGGAGGCCGACGACCGGCCCCGGGCCGGCGAGGCGATCTCCCGCGCCGCCCGCCAGATGCTCCACCTCGGCCGGGCCGACGACGCCCTCGAACTCATGCAGCTCGCCAACGCCAGCGCCGGCCCCGCCGACGGCACCCTGCCGCAGACCCGGGCCATGCTGCACACCGTCGAAGCCTGGGCGCAGGCCGCGCTCGGCCGCTCCGAGGCCACCCGCCGGGTGCTCGGCGAGGCCGAGCGGCTGTTCGTCCAGGACGCCCCCGAACCCCCGCCCAGCTGGATGCAGCTGTTCAACGAGGCCGAGCTGCACGGCATGCAGGCCCTGGTGTACCGCACCCTGGCCGAGCACGACCCCGGCGCCGTCCCGCTCGCCCTCCAGCACGCCCGGGAGGCGATCCGGCTGCGCCAGGCGACCGGGCGGGAGCGCTCCGCGCTGCTCGACCGGATCAACCTGGCCTCCATCCACTGGATCTCCGGCGAGCCCGACGAGGCCCAGGTGCAGGCCAAGCTGGCGCTGGCCTCGATCAACGACACCTCCTCCAAGCGCACCTGGGACCGGCTGCGCGAGATGTACCGGCTCTCCACCCGGTACCAGGGGCTGCCCGCGGTGGCCGAGCTCCGGGAGCAGATCCACGCCGTCCTCCCCGTCCCCAGGAACCCCCGGACGGTCTGACCCCCCGTCGGCCCGCGGGGCTTTCCGGGCTGCGGGCCGATCCGATTCGTGTCCGAACGCACGTCCCATTGTGGAAGGGGTCGATCCCGTACGGACGGACCCGGCCCGGCGCCGTCGGGCGGGGCAGAACCGTTGCCCTGTGTGCAGATCGGCCACCCAGGCGGTAACCTTCGGTGATTCCGGCGCCCGGGCGCCTGAGCTGTGCCAACCGACCCCGGCGACGGAAATCCCGTTGCCACGACGACCGCCGCAACGGATGCTGACCTCATGTTCGAGCCAGTGATAGCGCCCAGCGCCAGCCTCCTCGGCCTCCTCCAGAGAGGTCGCGGAGACGGGCAGCTGCATGCGTTGGCCGCAGACCGCGACGAGGCGATCGCCGCCGTCGAGAGCTGCGTCACCAACGACCCCCGCGCCGACTGGCAGGTCGAGAACCGCTCCTTGTACTACGCACGCCTCTACATGGAGCTCGAAGCCCCCCTCACCGGCATCGAGCTCCACCTCCACTCGCCCGAGGACGACCTCGACGACGACGAGGCCCGCACCGGCCTCGCCCTCGCCGTACTGGGCCACCTCGCCGGCTACGGCCGCCGCGACGCCCTCGACCTGCTGCGCGCCTACACCGCGACCGGGGCCAACTGGGCCTGGGCCCTCGACGAGCTCGCCCTGCGCGACACCGACGAGGCGCTGCTCGCCCTCGCCCCCGCCGTCCTCGACCGCTTCCCGGTCGGCCCGGAGGGCGACGCCGAACTGCGCGAAGCCGTCCGCGCCGCGTACGAGCCCCGGGTGTGGCGGCTGTGGGCCGCCCACCACCCGCGGGTCGCCGTCGCCGGCGAGCAGTCCCCGTTCGACCTCTGGCAGCGCCAGCTGGCCCGCCCCGGCGTCACCCCCGGCTGGTCCACCGCCGACGTGCTCGCCTGGGCCGACCAGGGCCAGGGCACCGCGCCCGACGCCCTGGCCCGCCGCGCCGCCGCGGCCGCCCGCTGCCTCACCGCCGTGGTCCGCCCCGAGGACGCGCCGCTGCTGCACGACGCCGCCGCGCACGGACCGGCCGGCGCCCGCTGCGCCGCGCTCCGGCACCTGGTCGAGCAACGCGACCCGGCCGCCGCCGCGCTGATCGAGGCCGCCGCCGCCGACCTGGACCACCGGGTGGTGCGCGCCGCCCTGGAACTGCTCGGCCGGATGCGAGGTCCCGAGGCGCTCGCGCACGCCCGCCGCTGGGCCGACCCGGCGACCGGCGGCGCGGACAGCGCCCTCGCCCAGGCCGCCGTCCGCCTCCTCGCGGACGCCGGCGAGAGCTGCGACGCCCCGCTGGTCGTCGCCGGACTGCACCAGTGGATCTCGCTGAACGGCGTCACCGGCGCGGCCCTCGGCAGCCTGGTCGACGGCGTCGGCCGCCTGCGCGCCGCCGCCGCCGTCCCCGCCCTGCGGCACGTCTACGGCGAGGCCGCCTCCTCCGAGCTGCGCGGCCGCGCCGCCCAGGCGCTCGCCGCCACCGACCCCCACTTCGGGGCCGGCCCCGCGGTCGAGTGCCTGTGGGACTGCGAGGAGTCCACCCGCGAGCTGGCCGCCACCCACGTCACCACCACCGGCGACGTCCGGGTCCTCGAACGGCTGCGCAGGCTCGCCGCCGACCCGGCCGAGGAGGCCGAGGTGCACGCCGCCGTGCGCGGCCGCCTGACCGCGCGCGACCGGTAGGGTTCCTGCCATGCAGCGCTCACGAGTCCTCCGCCGGTCCGCCGTGCCCGCCCTCGCGCTGGGCCTGCTGCTCGGCGCGGCCGGAACCGCGGCGGCGCACGTCGAGGTGGAGTCCGCGACCGCCCGGGCGCTCGCGGTCGACGCCCGGCTGGCCTTCTCCGCGGAGGGCGAGTCCTCCACCGCGGGCATCAGCGACGTCAAGGTCGTGCTGCCCGCCGGGATCGCCCCCGCCGACGTCACCCTGGTCGAGGCCCCGGCCGGCTGGTCGCTCACCCCGACCGCGGACGGCTACGCGGTGGCCGGCCCGGCCCTCGCCCCCGGCGCCGCCGCCGACTGGACGGTCGAGGTCCGCCAGCTGCCCGACGCCACCTCGCTGGTCTTCAAGACGCTGGTCGACTACTCCGACGGCCACACCGACCGCTGGATCGAACTCCCGCAGGGCGACACCGAGCCGCAGCACCCGGCACCCACCCTCGCCCTGAGCGCGGCCGCCCCCGGCGCGACCCCGCTGGCCGCGGCCGGCGCGAGCGCGTCGGCGTCGGCGTCCGCCTCGGCTTCGGTGTCCGCCTCGGCGTCCGTTGCGGTCCCGGCCCCGGCGTCCGCCGCCGCCACCCTCTCCGCCGTCGCCGACCCGCCGAAGGACGGCGAGGACGGCACCGGCACCACCGCCGTCGTGCTCGGCACCATCGCGGGCGTCGCCGTCCTGGCCGCGCTGGTCGTCCTGGTGCTGCGCCGCCGGAAGACGCCCTCCGCCTGAGCGCCGGGCCCGCCCGCCACGACCACCCCGCCGCCGTCCCGGATCACCGGGCGGTGGCGGCGGCCGTTCCCGGGCCGCCGTGCGGGAGCCGGCGGACGGCGGGGGAGAGCAGCGGGAGCAGGGTGAGCGAGCCCTGGGCGAGGGCGGCGGCGGTGGCCAGGGCGGGGGCGCCGAGACGGGCGGTGAGCGGGGCGCAGGCGAGCTGGCCGAGCGGGATCGCCAGGTAGGAGAGCACGTCGGCGTTGGCGGAGACCCGGGACAGCACGCCGTTCGGCAGGTGCTCCTGGAGCGAGGTGTCCCAGGCGGTGGCGGACAGCGCCAGGCCGAGGCCGGAACCGAACGCGGCGGCCAGCAGCCAGGGCGCGGGCGCGTGCCGGCCGAGGGCGAGCAGCGGGAACGGCAGCAGCAGCCCGGCGAGTTGGCCGGTGGCGAGCAGCCGGCGCGGGGCCAGCCGGTAGGCGGCGGTGCTCGCCAGCAGCAGCCCGGCGCCGCGGGCGGAGAGCAGGACGCCCCACAGGGCGGGCCCGGCCAGCCGCGGGCCGAGGACCTGCCAGGGGCCGACCAGCAGCAGGTTGGTGGCGCAGCAGGACCAGGTGGTCCACCAGATCCAGCGGGTCCGGCGCAGGACCGTCCAGCCCTCGCGCAGTTCGCGGCCCAGCCCGGTCGGAGCGGTGGCGGCGGCGGTGGCGGCGGTCCGGCCGGCCGGGAGGCAGGCCAGCAGGCAGGCGGCGGGCAGGTAGCCGAGCGCGTCCAGGGCGACCGCCCAGCCGGGCCCGGCCCCGGCGACCAGCAGGCCGGCCAGCGGCGGGCCGAGCAGCTTGCTGCCGTTCGCGGCCATGCCCAACAGGGCGTTGGCGGGCCGCAGTCGCCCGGGCGGGACGAGTTCGGGCAGCACCCCGAGCAGCGCGGGCGAGCCGAACGCGGTGAGCGCGCCGTTCAGGAACTCCAGGGCGGCGAACGGGCCGAGCGCGTAGTGGCCGGTGAGCAGCAGGACGGCGGCCGCGCCCTGGCTGAGGCCCGCGCCGAGGTGGGTGGCCAGCAGCACGGTGCGCCGGGGCAGCCGGTCGGCGACCGCGCCGCCGAGCAGCAGCAGGGCGAGCAGCGGCAGCGTCCGGGCGGCGAGCACGACGCCGAGGTCGGCGGCCCGGCCGTCCGCCGCGTCCAGGACGGCGAAGGCCAGCGCGACCGGGGCCATCGCGCCGCCGAGCAGCGAGACCGTGCGGCCGAGCAGGAAGCGCCGGAAGGCGCGGTGGTGAAGGAGTGGTGGAAGCACCCGCGGAGTGTGCGGGCGGGCGGGGCGCGGCCCCTATCGTTTCGGGAGCCGCCGAAAGGTGCCGGAGGGGAGGGCGTGGCCGTGGTCGTGCTGCGGTTGGACTCGCTCGCGCTGTCGCGTTCCCGGTTCGCGCTGTCGCCGTTCGCCGAGACGCTGGCCGCGGTCGTCCAGCTGGCCCGGCCGCACGCCGACCCGTGGGCCGCGCCCTGGTGGCAGCGGCACCGGCCGGCGTTCCTGGCCCGGCTGGCGGGGGACGGGTACGCGCGCGGGCTGGTGGAGCTGGTCGCGGCGACCAAGTACCTGCCGGACCACCTGACACTGCCGCCGGGCGGGGGGATGGACACCGCCCTGGAGTCCGAACTCGCCGAGGTGGCGCGGGTTCCGGACGAGGTCGCGGTGGCGGGGCTGCGCGCCGCGCAGGAGCGGGCCTGGGCGGGCCAGCGCCTGGACTGGCTCACCGGCCGCGACCACGGCGCCCGGGCGGCGGAACTGTTCCGCGCGGTCTGGGACGCCCACCTGGCCGCCGACTGGCCGGCCCGGCGGGCCGCCCTGCGGCGCGACGTCACCCACCGGGCCGGGCTGCTGGCCGCGCACGGCTGGCCGCGCGCCCTGCACCTGATGAACCGGACCAGCGCGTGGGTCGGGGCGGACGCGATCCGGTTCAGCGACCGGCCCGGGCGGGACCGGGTGGTGGGGCCGGACGGGATGCTGTTCGTCCCGGTCACGGCGCAGCGCAGCTCGTGGCTGTGCGAGGCGCCGGGCCGCCCGTTCGCGATGGTGTACCCGGCGCGCGGGACGGGGGAGGGCGGGGCGGACGGCGGCCACCGGGCCGGGGACGGCCGGGCGCTGGCCCGACTGCTCGGCGGCGGGCGGGCGCAGATCCTGCGGAACCTGGCCACGCCCGCCACCACCAGCGAACTCGCCCTGCAGCTGGCCCAGTCGGTGGGCACGGTCGGCGGCCACCTGGCGATCCTGCGCGACACCGGCCTGGTCGACCGGACCAGGCTGGGGCGGCGGGTGCTCTACCACCGCACGCCGCTGGGCGACCGGCTGGTGGCGGGCCCGGGGGCGGGCTGAGCGCGCGGTCAGGCGACGCAGAACTCGTTGCCCTCGGGGTCGCGCATCACCCACCAGTGGCCGGCCGGCCCCTGCTCCTGCTCCTCGACGCGGGTCGCCCCGAGCTGCTCCAGGCGCTCCACCACGGCGGTGAGTTCACCGTCGGAGTGGACGTCGATGTGCAGCCGGTTCTTGCCCCGCTTGGGCTCGGGGACGTCCTGGAACAGGATCCGGCGGCCCCGGCCGACGCCGCTGGCCGGGTCGTACGGGTCCTCGGGGTGGCGGACGGCCGAGTAGCCGCGGAACAGCTTGCGGCCGTCCCGTTCGAGCACGGCCGCGGCGGGGAGGCGGCCGGCGGCGAGCAGCGTGTCGATCAGGGCGGTCGGGTCCTCGACCTCGTAGCCGAGGGCGGCGGCCCAGAACTCGGCGAGGGCGGGGGAGTCGGCGCTGTCCACGACCAGTTTCCAGGTGAGCGTCATGGCACGGGATCCAATCGCACGTCAGATCGAGCGGCAACCACCGCCCGGGCCCGGTGTGTCGTCCGGGAACGGCGACGGGCGAGGGGAGGAGAGGGAGAGGGAACGGGAGCGGGGACGGGCGAGGGGGAGCGGGGACGGCGACGGGGACGGGCGGCCGGGGTGCGGCGGCCCGTCCCCGTGCGGACGGCGGGCGGGGCGGGTCAGTGCGCGGCGCCCGCGTTCGGGTCGAGGGTGCCCATGGTGACCAGGGCGATGATGGCGATGCCGAGCAGGATCCGGTAGATCACGAACGGCGTGAAGCTGTTGTGCGAGATGTACTTCAGGAACCAGGCGATCGCCGCGTAGCCGACCGCGAAGGCGATCAGGGTGGCCAGGATCGTCGGCCCCCAGGCGGGCGCCGGGCCGTCGCCGATCTTGAGCAGCTCCAGGCCGCCGGAGGCCAGCACCGCCGGGATGGCGAGCAGGAAGGAGTAGCGGGCCGCCGCCTCCCGGCTGTAGCCGAGGAACAGGCCCGCGCTGATCGTGCCGCCGGAACGGGAGACGCCCGGGATCAGGGCCAGCGACTGGGCGGCGCCGTAGATCAGCGCGTGCCGGAAGTTCAGCGACTCGATGCCGCGGGCGTTGCGGACGGCGCGCGAGCGGTCGGCGACCGCCAGGATCACGCCGAACAGGATCAGCGTGGTGCCGATCAGCCGCAGGTCGCGCAGGGTGGTCTCGATGGTGTCCTGGAACAGCTTGCCGATGATGCCGATCGGCAGCGTGCCGATGATCACGTACCAGCCGAGCTTCGCGTTCTGGTCGCGCCGCCACTCGGCGCGCAGCAGCGACAGCGTCCACGCCTTGATGATCGCGCCGATGTCGCGCCGGAAGTAGATCAGCACCGCGGTCTCGGTGCCCAGCTGGGTCACCGCGGTGAACGCCGCGCCCGGGTCCTCCCAGCCGGCCAGGGCCGAGAACACCCGCAGGTGGGCGCTGGAGGAGACCGGCAGGAACTCGGTCAGGCCCTGCACCAGGCCGAGCACGGCGGCGTGGAACCAGTTGATCACCGGACACCCGCCGCGGATATCTCTCGGAGGCTCAGCATGGCGGTTTCCTGTTCGCTCGTGGGGTGGTCCGGCGGCCGGGGCTGTCCGGTGCGGGCAGATGATAAGGGGTCCGGATGTACTGAAGATCGCAAAGGGGCGCACCGGGACGAACCGGACCATTCGCACCGGCGCGCGTCAGGGCGCGGAGGCCGCCCACTCGGCGCGGGTCAGCGCGTGGACCACGTCACCCAGCTCGCTGCCCGGGATCGGGTCCGGCCAGTCGGCGAAGAACGTCCGCACGTGGCGCAGGCCGACCCGCTCCAGGACGCGGCGGGAGGCCGTGTTCACCGCCATCGTGGTGGCCACCACCCGCCCGGCCCCCAGCTCCCCGAACGCGGCGCCGACCAACGCGGACGCCGCCTCGGTGGCGTACCCCCGGCCGCGGGCGGCGGGCAGCAGCCGGTAGCCCAGCTCCAGGCCGTCCGCCGGGTCCAGGCCGACCGAGCCGGGCGGGCGCAGTGCCGCCCAGCCCAGGAAACGCCCGTCCGCGTCGAGGGCCCAGCAGCCCAGCCCGTCCGGCAGTTCGGCGTACTCGCGCAGCAGGCCCGGCAGCAGCTCGTCCGCGACCCGGGCGGGCGGGACGGGGCGGCCGTCGTCGATGTACCGCATCACCTCCGGGTCGCCGCACAGGGCGGTGACGGCGGGCAGGTCGGCGGGGGTGAGGCGGCGCAGGGCGAGCCGCTCGGTGCGCAGGCGGAGGGTGGTCACCGGGCGAGCAGAGCACCGCGGGCGGGGGAGCGGCAAGCGCTTTTCCGGTGGGGCGGCCCGGGGCGGGGAATGCGGGTGACGATCACTCTGTTGGTCTGTTTCGTTCACTCTGTTGTACGGTCGAAGCATTCCGCCCCACCACCCGGGAAGTGCCATGCTCGCTCTGCTGCTCGCCCTCGGCAGCTCCCTCGCCTACGGCTGCGCCGACTTCCTCGGCGGCCTCGGCGCCCGCCGGGCGCACGTGCTGCGCACCGTGCTGGTCGCCGCGCCCGCCAGCCTGGCCGTCGAACTGCTGCTCTGGCCGCTGCTCGGCGCCCGGTTCGAGGCCGGGGCGGTCGGCTGGGGCGCGGCCTCCGGGGTGGCCTCGGCCGCGGCGTTCGCGCTGCTGTACCGGACGCTGGCGATCGGCCCGATGAACGTGCTCTCGCCGGTGACGGCGCTGGTCTCGGCGATGCTGCCGGTCCTGGTCGGCCTGCTGCAGGGCGAGCGGCTGGGCGCCGCCGGGCTGGTCGGCCTGCCGCTGGCGCTGTTCGCGGTGGTGCTGGTCAGCGCCGGTACGGGCGGCGGCCGGGGGCGGGTGAGCCGCCGGGCGCTGCTGCTGGCGCTGGGCGCGGGCAGCGCGATCGCCGTCCAGCTGGTCTGCCTGCACCAGGCCCCGTCCGGCAGCGGCGTCGCCCCGCTGATCGTCGGCCGCGCCGTCACCTCCGCGCTCACCCTGGGCGCCGCCGTGCTGTGGCGCCGCCGGCTCGGCCCCGAGCGCCCCGGGTACGCCCTGGCGGCCGCCGCCGGCGTACTGGACTCGCTGGCCGGGGTGCTGTTCCTGCTCGCCGCCCGCAGCGGCGACCTGGCCGTGGTCGCGGTGATCACCGCGCTCTACCCGGCCGGCACCGTGCTGCTGGCCCGCGCCGTCCTCGCCGAACGCATCCACCGCGGCCAACTGGCCGGCCTCGGCGCGGCCGCCCTCGCGGTCGGCCTGCTGGCCCTGACCTGATCCCCTTCGGAGACCCCCGATGACCCTTCCGCACCTGCACCCCGACGTCGCCGCGGCCTTCCCCGCCGCCCGGATCGCCGTCCTCACCGCCCGCGGCGTCCGCGCCGGCCGGCCCTGGCCCGCCACCGAGGCCGCGCTCGCCCGGCTGGAGGCCCGCACCGCCGACGGCGACTGGCGCCCCGCCGACGAGCACGACCCGCGGATCGCCGCCTGGCACACCGCCTACCGCGCCTTCGGCACCAACCCGCGCCGCCTGCGCCCCAGCGTGGACGCGCTCGGCCGCCGCCTCGCCAAGCAGGGCGCACTGCCCCGGATCAACCCCGCCGTCGACTCCTACAACGCCGTCTCCGTCCGGCACGCCCGCCCGGCCGGGGCGTTCGACCTGGCGGCGGTCGACGGCCGGATCGAGATCCGGTTCGCCGACGGCACCGAGGAGTTCACCCCGCTCGGCGAACCCGACACCGTCGAGCAGCCCAAGCCCGGCGAGGTGGTCTACGCCGACGCGGCGGGCGTCCTCACCCGCCACTGGAACCACCGCGACGCCCACCGCACCCGCGTCACCGAACGGTCCACGGACGTGCTGTTCGTGCTGGAGGCCATGGACGGCGCGGAACTCGCCGAGGCCGCAGGGGAGTTGCGCGACCTGCTGGTACCGCACAGCGAGCAGGTCACCGTCCGGTACCTGGGCTGAGGCGTCAGCCCCCCGCCAATTCGGCGGCCCGCTGCGGGTGTTCGGCCAGCCAGCTCTCCACCGCGCGCTGCACGGCCTCGGCGGTGCAGGCGTGGACGGGGGTGTTGCCGAGGGTGCGTCGGGTGGCGCCCTCGAGTTCCAGCCGGTCGAGTTTGATCGAGAGGACGGCGGTCAGCCCGGTGGGCAGGTCGGGGCGGTTCAGGGCGGCGGCCAACCCCGCCCGGAAGCCCTCAAGTTGGGTGCCGCCGTCCATGGGGCGGCTGTTGGCGTAGCAGTGGACGCCGCCGTGGCCGGTCCAGGAGAGGGCGACGGCGAGGGTGCCGCCCATGCGTTCGTCGGTGGTTTCGACGGTGACGGTCTGGGCGGGGTCGCCGCCGAGGTGGGTGGTGAAGTCGATCAGTCCGGCGGGGTGGTGGAAGCGTCCGGCGCGCGGCGGGGTGTCGCGCTCGTCGGTCAGGGTGATATCCAACTCTCGGTTGAGGAATGCGAGTTCGCGCAGGTGGTCGGCCAGCAGGTGGTAGCGGAGGGCGGCGCCCTCGAAGATCTCCGGGTCGAGGTGGAAGGTGATCACAGTGCCGTCGACCGGGTCGCTCCCGGTGGGCGGGGTGAGCTGCTCGCCCCGGGCGTAGGCGTGGCGGACGGTGGTGCCGTCGCGGTGTTCCCGCACGTCCAGGCGGGTGGAGAGTGCGTTGGTGGCGGCCAGGCAGGTGCCGCCCCAGGCGATGCACCGCCGGTCCAGGTCGCGGTCGTAGCCGCTCGCGGGCACGGTCAGCGCGTGGGTCAAGCCGTCCGGGTAGGTGCCGTCGTGGCCCACTCGCAGGCCGCCGTCGGCCGTCAGCGTGACGTCGACCCGGGTCGCCCGGCCGGACAGCACCTCGTTCGCGGCCGCCTCCACCACGTCGTACGCCGCGTTGTGCAGCCCGCGTTCCCCGGTCGAGCCGACGTACATCCCGGGCCGTTTCCGGACTGCCTCCGGCCACTCCAGTACCTGGATGTGCGCAGCGTTGTATTCGGTCATCACGTGTCCCCTCCGACGTGGTCCGCAGTGCTGCCAACCCTAGGGGAAAATCGGGAAAACACCAGGTCAGGCGCTATGTGGCGAAGGGCTGTGCGGCCTGCGGCGGGGGGTTGCGCGGAGAGGAGACCGCCACGCACCGGGAGGTGGGGGCCGGGGGCGCGGTGGTGCGGCGGAAGGTCGGGAAGGGGCCTTTCCGGGCGGCCGGAGGAGCGGGAATCCGAGGAATTTTCCGGAGCCGCGGCAAGGCGCGACCGGGGGCGTGACGGGGCGTCGGGAGGGTCAGCTGAACGCCTCGACCCGGACGCCCGCGGAGGCCAGCGCACCCCGTACCCGCCAGGCGAGTTGGGCGGCGCCGGGGGTGTCGCCGTGCACGCACAGCGAGCGGGCCCGGACGGTGATGGGTTCGCCGCCGACGGCGGTGACGGTGGCGTCCCGGGCGATGCCGACGGCGCGGGCGATCACCGCCTCCGGGTCGTGCACCACGGCGTCCGGCTCGCGGCGCGGGACGAGGGTGCCCGTCCAGGTGTAGGCGCGGTCGGCGAACGCCTCGGTGACCACGGGCAGTCCGACGCCCTCGGCCACCGCCAGCAGCCGGGAGCCGGGCAGGCCGAGCAGCGGCAGCGGCCCGTCGCAGACCGCCCCGGCCCGCAGTACGCCCGAGACCACCGCCTCGGCCTGTTCGTTGTCGTGCACCACCCGGTTGTAGAGCGCGCCGTGCGGCTTGACGTAGGAGACCCGGGAGCCGGCCGCGCGGGCGAACACCTGGAGCGCGCCGATCTGGTAGGCGATCTCGTCCGCCAGCTCGTCCGGCGGGACGTCCATGGCGCGGCGGCCGAACCCGGCCAGGTCGCGGTAGGAGACCTGGGCGCCGATCCGCACCCCGCGCTCGGCGGCCAGCGAGCAGACCCGGCGCATCGTGGACGGGTCGCCGGCGTGGTAGCCGCAGGCGACGTTGGCGCTGGTGACCACCGAGAGCAGGGCTTCGTCGTCGGTCAGGGTCCAGCGTCCGAAGCCCTCGCCGAGGTCCGCATTGAGATCGATCACCGCGTCGGCCACTTTTCTCCTCGTCCGCCCTTCCGCGCGCGGGCCGATCCGGGCCCGGGGTCCGCTCCTGGGGGTGATCGTAGGGCCTGATCGTTTCGCTCGGGGCGGCGGTCGCGGCCCGGGCGGCAGGTTTTACCCGCCGGCCCGCGCGGGGGCGTCGGCACGTCCACCCGCTCGGCGCAACACCCGTCGGGGGGAGCGGTGGGCGGCGGGCGTTGACGGGTGCCGGGGCGCCGGTGCGGGCGGTGGAGGGGGCGGTGGGGTCAGCCGCGCGGCCAGGGGCGGCCCTGGATCCGTTCGATGTCGCGGTTGAAGCGCTCCAGCACCCCGGCGAAGTCCGCCAGGTCCTCGGACGTCCACTCGGTGACCACCCGGGACAGGCCCTGGATCGACCAGTCGCGGTCCTGGCGCAGGCGGCGCAGGCCCTCCTCGGTGATCCGCAGCTTGCGGGCGACCCCGCCGTCCGGGTCCGGGATCCGGTCCACCAGACCGGCCCGCAGCATCGCGGCGGTCTGCCGGTTGACGGTGGAGGTGTCCAGCCCGAACGCCTCGGCGAGCTGGCCGATGGTCAGCGGACCCTCGGTCTCGATCCGGCTGAGCAGGGTGTACGCACTGCGTTCCAGGGCGTCGGGGCCGCCGTTGGTGCGGGCGGTGGCGAGCACCTGGTGGCGGGCGAGCAGCATCATTTCCCGTTCGATCAGGGCGAGTTCCTTGTCGCGCCGCATGCTCCTCCGTCCCGTGCGTCACTTTTCGGCAGCATATCCCGCGAGGGTGCCATATGTATGGTACACATTGTGTGCATCATGCATATCTAGCTGAAGAGATGGAAGTACCCCATGAGTCAGGCACGCACCGGCCCCATCGTCGGAGTGCTCGCCGGCGCGGGCATCGTGGTCTCGCTGATGCAGACCCTGGTCGTCCCGCTGATCCCGGACCTGCCGAACCTGCTCCACACCACGGCCGCCAACGCGTCCTGGGCGATCACCGCCACCCTGCTGGCCGGTGCCGTGGCCACCCCGGTGCTCGGCCGACTCGGCGACATGTACGGCAAGCGCCGCATCCTGCTCGCCAGCCTCACCATGCTCGTCATCGGCTCGCTGATCTGCGGCTTCAGCAGCTCGCTCGCCCCGATGGTGGTCGGCCGCGCCCTGCAGGGCGTCGGCGCCGGCGTCATCCCGCTCGGCATCAGCATCATGCGCGACGAACTGCCGCCGCAGAAGCTCGGCTCCTCGATGGCGCTGATGAGTTCCTCGCTCGGCATCGGCGGCGCGTTCGGCCTGCCGCTGTCCGCCGTCATCGCCCAGAACGCCAGCTGGCACGCGCTGTTCTGGATCTCCGCCGCGCTCGGCGCGGTGGTCGCCGCCGCGGTGTTCCTCCTCGTCCCCGAGTCCCCGGTCCGCTCCGGCGGCCGCTTCGACGTCGTCGGCGCGATCGGGCTCACCATCGGACTGGTCGCCCTGCTGCTCACCATCTCCAAGGGCAGCGACTGGGGCTGGGGCTCCGGCACCACCCTCGGCATGCTGGCCGTCGCCGTCGTGGTCCTCCCGGTCTGGGGCTGGTGGGAGCTGCGCACCCAGCAGCCGCTGGTCGACCTGCGCACCAGCGCCCGCCGCCAGGTGCTGATGACCAACCTGGCCTCCGTGGTGATCGGCTTCGCGATGTACGCGATGAGCCTGGTCTCCCCGCAGCTGCTCCAGATGCCCACCGCCACCGGCTACGGCCTCGGCCAGTCGATGGTCGCCGCCGGCCTCTGGATGGCCCCCGCCGGCCTGGTCATGATGCTGCTCTCGCCGATCTCCGCCAAGCTCTCCAAGGCCAAGGGCCCCAAGGTCTCGCTGCTGGTCGGCGCCGTCATCATCACCGCCGGCTACCTCTCCGCGCTCGCCCTGATGGGCCACGCCTGGGGCGTGCTGGTCTTCTCCTGCCTGATCAGCGGCGGCATCGCGTTCGCCTACGCGGCCATGCCCGCGCTGATCATGGGTGCCGTCCCGGTCTCCGAGACCGCCGCCGCCAACGGCCTCAACACCCTGATGCGCTCCATCGGCACCTCCAGCTCCTCCGCCGTCATCGGCGTGGTGCTGGCCCACATGACCACCGACTTCCACGGCCACGTCCTGCCGTCGGAGAGCGGCTTCCGCACCGCCTTCGTGATCGGCGCGGGCGCGGCGATCGCCGCCGCCCTGGTCACCCTCGCCATCCCGGGCGTCCGCCGCGCCGTCACCGGCGGCGGCGTCGCGGGCCAGGCCAGCCCGAAGGACGGCGCCGCGCAGGCCGCCGCCACCGAGGGCGCGGCCGCGAAGTAGTCGCCCCGCTCGGCACCGGGTGGGCCGTCCGTTCCCGCGGGGACGGGCGGCCCACCGTGCTTTCCGACCTCTCCGATCTCTCCGGGCTCTCCGACCTCTCCGGGCTCCAGAGGGATCGTCTACGCGTGGACGAACGGCGGGCGGGGGCCTGCGGCGAGGAGTTCGTCTACGCGTAGACGAACTCCCGGCGGCCTCCTCCCGGGGAGCGGTTCCTCCACGCGAGGACCGACCGTCAGCGGCAGGTCCCGGCGGGAGTCCGCCCGCGCGGGGAGGAGCCGTCCGCCGTGGCTCCCGCGCGGGTCGCGGCAGTAGGGTGCGCGGATGGCGACCCACGAGCGAGAGATCACCGGCCCCGCCGACCTGTGCCGCCCCGACGGGCGGCTCGACCGCGCGGCCGTCGGCTGGTCGCGCACCCCGCTGCACCGGGCCAACCTGCGCGGCTGGGGGCGCACCAAGCGCTGGGAGTACTGGTGCGTCACCACGCCCACCCACCTGCTCGCGCTCACCGTCAGCGACCTGGACTTCCTCACCCTCGACACCGCGTACTTCCTCTCCTGGGACGAGCACGGCGTCCTGGAGGAGCACGAGCGCACCGCGATCGCCCCCGGCCTGCCCACCCGCCGCACCGCCTTCCCCGAGGGCATCGCCGGCTCCGGCGGCCCGCACGGCGCGGACCTCACCGTCGGCCCCGAGCGTCCCGGCCGCAGGCAGGTCCGGGTGTCGATCGGCCACGAGCCCGGCGGCACCCGGCTGCGCGCCCGCGCCCTCACCGCCGACCTGCGCCCGCTGGAGGCCGACCTGCTGGTCGCCCTGCCCGAGGGCCACGAGACCCTGTCGGTGGTCGTCCCCTGGGACGACAAGCGCTTCCAGTTCACCTCCAAGCACACCGCCCGCCCCGCCACCGGCACCGTCCGGCTCGGCGACCGGGTGTACGACTTCGGCGCCGACGGGGACGCCTGGGGCGTGCTCGACCACGGCCGGGGGCGCTGGCCGCGCTCGCTCGGCTGGAACTGGGGCGCCGCCTCCGGCCGCACCGACGGGCACACCGTGGGCCTCCAGTTCGGCGGCCAGTGGACGGTCGGCACCGGCAGCACCGAGAACGCGCTGTGCGTGGACGGCCGGCTCAGCAAGATCGGCACCGAACTGGCCTGGCACTACGACCCCGCCGCCCCGCTCGCCCCCTGGCGGATCACCACCCCCGGCAGCGACCAGGTCGACCTCGCCTTCCGCCCCTTCCACGACCGCCGCACCCGCACCGAGGCCGGCTTCATCGCCAACCGCACCGACCAGTGCTTCGGCCGCTACAGCGGCACCGTCCGCACCGACGACGGCCTGCGCGTCGCGGTGGACGGCCTGCTGGGCTGGGCCGAGGACGTCCGGATGCGCTGGTGACCGCACCCGCGATGTGCCCCGCGCACGGTCCCGGCCCCGACCTGGCCGCGCTGGTCGGCCGCCGGCTGACCGCCGTGGTCGCGTCCTGGTTCAGCCACCGGGGCGAGCGCGCCGCCGAGCCCGTGGTGGTCTGGCTGCGCGACGACCACGGCGGCTGCACCTTCGTCGGCACCGGCAGCGACTGGTGCCTGATCGTCTCCGACGACCGGCCGCACGCCGACGTCGACCTGGGCGAGTGGGGCCGCCTCGACGTCCGCGACGCCCCGCACGGCACCCCCTTCGCCCCGTACCTCGGCCACCCCGTCCTGGCCGTCCGCCAGGAACACGCCCCGGGCACCGGCCGCACCGCCCTCGAACTCGACTTCCCGACCGGCACCGTCCGCTGCGAGTCCCGGGACGGCGACCTGCGGCTGACCGCGACCGGAGACCCGCGATGACCGAACTCCCCGACCCTCGCGCCCTGTTGGCGTCCGCCGACTGGCCGTCGCTGGAGACGGCGCTGGGGGATCCGCTGGACGCGGCACTGCTGGCCAGGATGACCGACCCCGACCCGTTGGTACAGGAGGAGGCCACCAGCCGGGTGCTCGGTGCGGTCTGCCACCAGAACACCGTCTACGGGGCGACGCCTCCGGTGGCCCGCTACGCGGCCGCGATCCTCGGCGGGCTCCCGGACGCACCGCGGCTGCGCCTGCTGCGGTGGCTGGCGGGGGCGGCGCACGACGCGGACGACGCGAGCGCGGATTGCGAACTGGAGTGGATCACCGCCGAGGACGACTATCCGGCCTTCTGGGAGCTGCGCGCGCTGCGTCCCGAATTGTTCGCGGCCGTCCGCCCGTTCCTCGCCGACCCGGACCAGGAGATCCGGGAGGCCGCCCTGGTCGCGGCGTTCGCGCTGTCCGAGCACCCCGACCTGGCCGGGTACCGCCCCGAGCTGGCCGACCGCGCCGAGCGCCTGCTCGCCACCTCCACCGACCGCGTCCGCCGCAACCGGGCCCGTGACGCCCTGCGCGGCTGGGGCCGGGACGCCGCCGGGTTCGAGAGCGCCGAGGAGCGGGCGGTACGGGTCGGGTGGGGGAGCGGTGAGTACGCCGCGGAGCCGCCGTTCTGACTCCCGGGGTTGTCCGGGGGGAGGGGTAGCGTCCTGCGGCATGGACGACACCGAGCTCGACGCCCTGACCGCCGCCTGTGCCGGCGTGCTGCCCTACCCGGGGGAGTGGCGGCGGGCGCCGTACGAGGTGCGGGAGGTGGCCGGGGAGCGCTACCACCTGGTCGCCGTCGACCCCGGGGTGAGCGCGATCGGGGTGCGGGCCGACGGCGGGCCGGTGGTGGTGCTGCCGGAGGAGGGGGCGGGGAAGCCGGGGCTGCTGAACTCCGGGCCGGGGCGGTTGCTCGCCTTCCTGGAGCTGTACCGGGCGGCCGCCGAGGAGGCCGAGCGGTACGAGGCGGGCGAGGAGCTGGACGAGGCGCTGGCCGCGGCGGAGGAGCTGACGGACGCGCTGCTGGCCCGGTTCGCGGCGGTGGACCCGGCGGCGGTGGCGGACGAGAACGCGTACTGGTGCATCGCCGCCGAGGAGCTGGGCTACGGGATGGATAGCTGAGCCGGTCAGGGGCAGGGCGTGACGCGGGCGAAGTCGTGGTGGGTGGTGACGGCCTGCCGCCACTCCAGGGTGCGGATCAGGCGGTGGACGATCAGCAGGGGGACGACGCCGACCACGCCGAACGACATGTCGACGAATTGCCAGAACAGGGGTATGCCGCGCAGCGGGCCGCAGATCAGGGCGAGCGGGATGACGCCGCCGCAGGCCAGCATGGCCCAGCGGACCACCCAGACGTTGCGGACCGGGTCGCGCAGCGGGCCCCAGAAGGCGGCGGCGATCACCAGGTGGGCGAAGGCCAGCCAGTCGGTGCCGTAGGCGAGGAAGGGGTAGTTGCCGTAGCCGTCGGCGACGCCCCGGCGGACGTGCTCGACCCAGGCGCCGAGGGTGGGGGAGAGGCCGTCCAGGCCGGTGGCGTCGACCAGCCGGGCCAGCAGGGAGGTCTCGGTCCGCAGCGGGAAGGCGGTCAGGCCGCTGAGGGCCAGGCAGACGATGAACAGGCACAGCCAGCGCCGGATGCGGCGGCGGACGAGCGCGGTGTCGGCGGCGGGCGCGGAATCCGGCCCGGCGGTGGTGGAACCGGCCGGGGCGGTGGCGATGTCGGACATGGGGAACCCCCCTCATGACGCGGGTGCCGGGAGACGGCACGCGGTGTCGCGAGAAGGACTCTAGACCTGAATTTGAACGTGTTCAACATGCGGGGACAGGGCTCCCATAAGGGGTTTTTCGGACCTGTCCGGGGAAAGCCCTAATCTTGTCCCCCGTGACCGCCATCGCAGACCAGCCCACCCGGCCCGCCCCCGGCCCGGCCGCCGACGAGGGACTCGCCCGCCGGCTCAAGGCGCTGGCGTGCACCGCGCCGCTGCACGACCTGGACAGCCGCAAGGTCAACCTGGCCGGCGAGTACGCCTCGTACACCATGGCCGAGATCGGCCTCGCCGCGATCGACCTGGTCACGCTCAACATGGACTTCGACACCGGCGCCGACCGGGACATAGTGCTGAGCCGCCTGCTGCCCCGGATCGCCGCCCAGAACCCGCGCCGGGCCGTCCCCGAGCACGAGCGGGTCGCCCGCTGGGTGCTGGAGTCGCTGATCAACGTCGGCAGCGTCGACCGCGGCTTCCGCGCCGTCTACGGCACCTTCGGCCCGGACGGCGAGTACACCCGCCGCGACTACGACTTCAAGCTGATCGAGGAGGTCCCCGGCCAGGACGGCGGGGTCTACCTGCGCACCACCGACGAGGCCGTCAACGTGCTGGTCGGCGCCCTCGACACCGACGTCACCAGCGCCCAGATCGCCGCCGAGGTCAAGCTGGAGGTGCTGATCCGGCGCGGCCGCCTCGCCGACGCCCAGCTCGCCGCCGAACAGGCCCGCTACCGCACCGTCCAGTACGCCGAGACGCTGCGCCGCGCCCTGGAGGCCACCCGGCGCAACGTCCGCGCGGTCGACTGGATGGAGACCGTCCCCGACCTGATCGACGAGGCGCTCGACCACATCGCCGACCGGTACCGGCACGAGAACGCGATCCTCACCAACATCCGCAAGGCCCGCGACGAGAGCGTCGACGGCGAGCACAAGCGCCGCGCCGCCGAACTCGTCGACATCGTCAAGGACTGCATCCGCCGCCACACCCAGCTGCAGACCCGCCTGCTGGAGGCCGGCCCGCTGTTCCGCGCCGAACAGGACCGGCAGGCGTTCGCCGCGCCCGCCGCCCGCAGCGGCATCGACCTGTACGGCCAGCTGCTCGCCCCCGTGCTCACCCTGCCGCTCGGCGACGCCACCCGCCCCACCGACGCCTTCTTCGCCCGCGCCACCGGCCTGCGCACCCCCGTCTCGGTCCGGATCACCGACCTGGTCGACCTGCTGCTCACCCCGCCCGTCGAACGCGAGCACCTCGGCGCCGAGCTCCCCGAACCCGACCTGGTCGCCACCCCCGACGACAGCCGCTTCTCCGACGCCCAGCTGGAAGCCGCCCTCGACCTGCTCGACCTGCCCGCCGACGCCCCCCGCCGGCTCTCCGGCCTGCTCGCCGACGCCCGCCGCCGGGCCCGCGACCTCGACGACGAGGACGACCGGGACGGCGACGAACTCGCCTACCTGGTCGCCCTGCTGGCCGTGCACGCGGCCAGCCCGCCGGTCGGCACCGCCTACCGGCAGGGCGAGGAACGGCTGCTGTTCGCCGTCGACGACGGCACCCGGCTGGACGACCCCGGCTTCGGTGGCGCCGACCTGATCGTCGGCAGCGCCCAGCTGGACGCCGCGGGCATGGCCGCCGACCGCAAGGACGCCGTGTGACCCTCCGCGACACCCGTACCGCCCGCGACGCCCGTACCGCCAGCGACGCCCGCAGCACCCGTACCGAAAGCACCGCCCGCAGCACCCGCACCGCCCGCACCGCCCGGATCGAAGGAGCCCTCGGATGACCACCACCAGCGAGGCGTGGACACCGCCCGAGAGCGAACCGGCCGCCCCCGCCGCGCCCGCGCCGATCAGCCCGGCGGACGTCGCCGAGGCCGCCCGGCTGGTCTCCTTCGGCCTGCAGGCCAAGCTGCTGCCCGCCCGGGACGCCGAGTACGGCGAACTGGTGCGCCGCTACCGGGAGGACCCGCCGTTCGGCCGGCTCGCCGACGCCGTCGCCACCGGCATGGGCCTGATCGTGCTGGAGGTCTCCGCCCGGGCCGGGATGGCGGTGGCCGCCGCCGAGGACTCGGTGTTCGCCGTCCGGATGGGCGACTACTCGCGGCGCGCCGCCTCCGAGTCCACCGACCGCTTCCTGCACGGCCTCGCGCACCTCGCGCTCGCCGCGCTCGCCTTCCCCCGCCCCGAGGACCTCGCCGACGACGGCTACCTCGGCCGGGTCACCGTCAACGGCGTGGACGCCTTCGTCCGGCAGGCCTGCCGCCGGCTGGAGGAGCGCGCCGCGGCCGAGGGCGCCAACACCGACCCGGCCAGCGACGCCCCCGGCCTGGAGGCCGCCTGGCGGGTCTGGGCCCGCCGCTCCGCCACCGGCGCCACCAAGGACGCCCGCCGACTGGCCGGCTCCACCACCGGCATCGTCTCCAAGGCGGTCTCCTTCCTGGTCGACTCCGGTTTCCTGCAGAAGACCTCCGACGACTCCGGCGGCACCTACCGCACCACCGCCCGCTACCAGTTGCAGGTCCGCGACCTGGCCGGCGGCGCCGCGATGGCCGAACTCCTCGACCTGGGCGTCGTCCCGGTCAGCGACGGCACCCCCACCCTCGCCCCGCCCGACGAGAGCGACGAACTGGTGGCCGACGCCGGCCTGCCGTTCCACGCCCTCTGACCCGCCCGCAACCGCTCCAGGAGAACCACCGCACATGTACGAGCTGAACCGGGTCCGCCTGTACTCGATCGGACCGGCCGGCGCCCGCTACGCCGACACGGTGCTCGACCTGCGCGGAGTCGGCGAGCCGGTGCCCGAGCCGCAGCCGCAGCAGATCGGCCTGTTCGGCGAGGAGCCCGAGGGCCCGCAGCGCCGCCCCGCGCCCGCCGGCGTGCTGTTCCTGGAGAACGGCGGCGGCAAGTCCGTGCTGCTCAAGCTGATCTTCTCGGTGATGCTGCCCGGCCACCGCAACACCCTCGGCGGCGCCTCCTCCGGCGTGCTGCGCAAGTTCCTGCTCGCCGACGACTGCGGCCACGTCGCCCTGGAGTGGCAGCACACCGTCACCGGCGAACTCATCGTGGTCGGCAAGGTCAGCGAGTGGCGCGGCCGCCAGGTCTCCTCCGACCCGCGCAAGTTCGCCGAACTCTGGTACTCCTTCCGCCCCGGCCCCGGCCTCACCCTGGACGGCCTGCCGGTCGCCGAACGCCCCGCCCTCACCGGCGACCAGCAGGCCCGCGGCCGCCGCCGCACCATGAAGGGCTTCCGCGACGCCCTCACCGAGGCCGGCAAGGCCCAACCCCACCTCGACGTCACCTTCGAGGAGATCCACGACCGCTGGATCGAGCACCTCGGCGCCCTCGGCCTCGACCCCGAACTCTTCCGCTACCAGCGCGAGATGAACGCCGACGAGGGCGAGGCGGCCGGCCTGTTCGCGGTCCGCAACGACGCCGACTTCACCGACCTGCTGCTGCGCGCCGTCACCGACACCCGCGACACCGACGGCCTCGCCGACCTCGTCCACGGCTTCGCCGCCAAGCTCGGCCGCCGCGCCGAACTCACCGCCGAACGCGACTTCACCGCCGGCTCGGTCGACCTGCTGCAGCGCATCGTGGACGCCACCGCCGCCCGCGAGACCGTCCGCGAGGGCCACCGCGCCGCCGAACGCCGCACCCGCAGGCTCGCGCTGTCGCTCACCGCCCGCTCCGCCGTCGAACGCGACCGGGTCCACGACCTCGCCGTCGAGGTCGCCGCCGCCGCGGGCGCCGTCACCGCCGCCGAGACCGACCGCACCCGGCACTCGCTGATCGTCTCCGAACTGACCTACCGGCACGCCACCCTCGGCCTGGAGGCGGCCACCGCCGACGCCGCCCGGCTGCGCCGCGAACTCACCGACGCCCGCGCCCAGTTCGCCGCCTGGCAGGCCGCCGAGGCGGTCCTGCGGCACCGCGCCGCCGCCGACCGGGCAGGCAGGGTCGCCGCCGCCATCCGGGAGGCCGAACTCGACGCCGCCCCCGCCCTCGCCGCCCGCGACCGGGCCGCCGGCGCCCTCGCCCGCGCCCTGGAGAGCGCCGCCGCGAACGCCGAGACCCGCGCCGACCAGGAGGAACTGCGGGCCGGCGAACTCCAGCAGGACGGCGCCACCGCCCAGGCCGAGGCCACCGCCGCCGCCACCGCCGCCCAGAAGGCCCGCTCCGAGGCCGAACACCTCCGCCAGCGCCTCGCCGAGGTCGAGCAGGAGACCGCCGCCGCCGTCGAAGCCGGCTGGATCGACGACTCCGGCGCCGAACCCGACCCGGCCCGCGCCGCCCTGCACGCCGCCGACGCCGAGCAGGCCGCCACCGAGGCCCTCGACCAGGCCCGCACCGCCGCCGAACAGAGCGCCGTCCGGGCCCGCGAGAGCGCCGCCGCCGAAGCCCGCGCCGAACTCGCCGCCGCCCGCGCCGCCGACGCCCGCACCGCCGCCGACCGGGCACTGGCCGCCGAACAGCGCACCGCCGCCCAGCTCGCCGCCGAACCCCGGCTCGCCGAACTGCTCTCCCTGACGCCCTACCAGGACGGCGCCGAGGAGTCCGAGGGCTTCCTCACCCCGCGCGGCCTCGACGCCTCCGCGGAGGACCTGCGCGAACTGCTCGACCAGTCGGTGGCCACCGCCGAACGCACCCTGTTCGACCTGCGCACCGCCGCCGCCGACGACTCCCGGATCCTCGCCGCCCTCGGCGACGGCGGCCTGCTGCCGCCCGGCCCCGACGTCCTCGCCACCGTCGAGCACCTCGGCGAACAGGGCATCCCCGCCCTCCCCGGCTGGCGCTACCTCGCCCAGTCCGTCGACCCCGCCGACCACGACGCCATCCTCGCCGCCCGCCCCGAACTCGTCGACGGCGTCGTCGTCACCGACCCCGCCTCGCTGGAGCGGGCCCGCGAGGCGCTCGCCGCCGCCGCCCTGCTGCCGCGCTCCACCGTCGCCGTCGGCACCGCCGCCGCCCTGATCGCCCCGATCCAGGGCGAACCCGCCTTCTTCCTCGTGCCGCCCAACCCGGCCATGCACAACGAGACCGCCGCCGACGACGAACGCCGCGAACTGCGCACCCGCGCCACCGCCCGCGAGGAGCACATCCGCGAACTCGCCGCCCGGCTCGGCGGCGACCGCGCCCTCGCCGCCCGGCTCGCCTCCTGGCACGCCAGCTGCCCGCCCGGCACCCTCGCAGAACTCGCCGAGAGCGCCGCCGCGGCCGCCCTGCACGCCGAGACCACCGCCGCCGAACTCGCCACCCTGCGCGCCGACCACGCCGAGGCCGACGCCGAGCAGCAGGCCGCCGCCGCCCGCCACGAGGAGTGCCGGGAGGCCGCCCAGCGCGCCCGCCGCCGCGCCGACGCGCTGGCCGGCCTCGCCTTCCGGCTGCGCGAACGCGCCAACTGGACCCGCCGCCGACGCGAACTCGCCGACGACGCCGCCGAGTGCGAACGCCGCCAGGCCCAGTGCGCCGAACGCGCCCGCACCTGCGACGAGGACCGCCGCGCCGCCCAGCGCGCCGCCGACGACGCCCGCCGCACCGCCCGCACCCTGCGCGGCGAACGCGCCGAGATCGCCGCCGTCGACCCCGGCGCCGAGCAGCCGGGCACCACCCCCGCCTCGCTGCCCGCCCTGCGCGAGGCGTACCGGGCCGCCGCCCAGCTCTACGAGAAGGTCGGCGTCGGCGCCGACCTGCGCGCCGAACAGGCCCGCGCCGAGAGCGACGCGACCGCCGCCGCCGCCGAACTCGACCGGCTCAGCAACAAGGTCAAGGCCCGCGCCGAGGAACTCCTCGCCAGCCCCGACGGCGCCGACGGCCCCGCCCGGCAGGCCGCCGCCGCCCGCGCCGAGGAACTCGTCACCCTCATCGAGGCCCGCTCCGGCGCCGCCTCCGAGGAGGTCGGCCGGCTGCGCGGCGACGCAGAACGCTCCGCCCCGGCGGGCGGCGAGGCGCACACCGAACTCCCCGAGGACCTGCTCCCCGCCGACCCCGAACACGCCCAGGCCCTGCTGCGCACCGCCACCGCGCTGCTCGCCGAACGCCGCGAACGCGTCGACCACGCCCGCACCGAACACGGCGACCTGCAGCGGACGCTGGACCAGGCGCAGGCCGCCGCCACCGACTTCGAGGAACTCGCCGGACAGCTCCGCGACGCGCTGCGCGACAACGCCGAGGAGACCGACCCCGAGGCCGACGCCTACCTCGGCTCGCTGGCCGCCGCCCGCGCCGCCGTCACCGACACCCGGCGCGCCATGCGCACCGCCGCCACCGAGCTCACCGGCGCCGAACTCGCCGTCCGGGACGCCTCCGACGCGCTCGTCCGGCACGCCAACGCCGCCCGCTACGAGGCCGTCCGCACCCCCGCCCGGCAGCAGATCCGCGAACTGCCCGCCGCCGCGCTGCCCGACCACGCCGCCGCCTGGGCCGCCGCGTTCGCGCCCCGGCTGCGCGTCCTCACCGACGAACTCGCCCAGCTGGAACGCAACCGCTCCTCCATCGTCGACCGGTTGCGCGGCCTGGTCGAGACCTCGCTCGGCACCCTGCGCGCCGCCCAGCGGCTCTCCCGGCTCCCCGAGGGCCTCGGCGAGTGGTCGGGCCAGGAGTTCCTGCGGATCCGCTTCGAGGACCCGGACCACGCCGTCCTGGTCGAACGCCTCGGCGAGGTCATCGACGAGGCCACCCGCTCCGCCGTCAAGAAGAACTCCGACCTGCGCCGCGACGGCATGTCCCTGCTGCTGCGCGGCGTCGCCGCCGCGATCGGCCCCAAGGGCGTCTCGGTCGAGATCCTCAAGCCGGACGCGGTGCTGCGCGCCGAACGCGTCTCGGTCGGCCAGATGTCGGACGTCTTCTCCGGCGGCCAGCTGCTCACCGCCGCCATCGCCCTGTACTGCACGATGGCCGCGCTGCGCGCCAACGACCGCGGCCAGTCCCAACTGCGGCACGCCGGCACGCTGTTCCTCGACAACCCGATCGGCCGCGCCAACGCCACCTACCTGCTGGAGCTGCAGCGCGCCGTCGCCGACGCGCTCGGCGTCCAACTCATCTACACCACCGGCCTGTTCGACACCACCGCGCTCGCCGAGTTCCCGCTGGTGATCCGGCTGCGCAACGACGCCGACCTGCGGGCCGGCCTCAAGTACATCTCGGTCGAGGAGCACCTGCGCCCCGGCCTGCCCGCCCCGCAGGACCCGGACGGGCCGACCATCCACGGCGAGATCACCGCGACGCGGATGTTCCGCAAGCCGGAGTAGCCGCACGCACGGCAGGGCCGCGGCACCGGGTGCCCCCCCGGCGCCGCGGCCCTGCCCGTTCGCTACCGCCGGGTCGAGACGGTGACCGAGGCGACCTTCATCGGGTGGCCCGGTTCCGTCCCGGCCGTGGGCGAACTGCCGTACGCGGCCGGGAGGTCGCCGCCGATGGCGACGTTCAGGATCAGGAAGACGCCGTGGTGGACGGCCTGGTCCCAGGCGGCCGGGTCGACCCGGTCGGCGGTGACCTCGAAGTACTCCCGGCCGTCCCGCAGCCAGCGGACCCGTTCGGGGCTGGTGGAGCGGTCGATCTCGACGGCGTAGGTGTGGAAGGCGCCCCAGCAGTCCGCGCAGGGCTGCTCGCCCGAGCCGAGGCCATTGGGCTCCTGGCACGGCCCGCCGGGGGTGGTGCCGCAGTGCACGGTGCCGAACACGCCGCGGGCGCCGACGGATTCGAGCACGTCCAGCTCGCCGACGCCGGGCCAGCCGGTGTAGCCGTCGCGGAGCTTGCCGCCGAGCGCCCAGAACGCCGGCCAGTACCCGGCCGCTGCCTCGCCGTGCACGTCGGGGAGCGCCAACTCGGCCTCCAGGCGCAGGATCCCGCCCGCGGGGGCGGCCAGGTCGGCCCGCCTGGACTCGATCCGGCCGGAGGACCAGCGGCCCGCCGCGTCCCGGGTGGGCGTGATCTCCAGCGCGCCCCTGCCGTCCAGGCGGACGTTCTCGGCGGAGTCGGTCATCGTCTCGACCTCGCCGGTGCCCCACCGGGCGGCCGGGCAGCCGGGGTAGCAGGTGCCCAGGTCGTACTGCCAGGTGGCGGGGTCGGGCCTCGCGCCGGCCGCGCCGTCGAACTCGTCGTGCAGCAGCGTCGTCCAGCCGCCGGCCGGGCCGAACGCGCCGCTGTCGATGAGGAGTTGGTCCAGGCGAGGGGTGAGCACCACGGCCGCGGCGTTGGTCAGGTGCGAGTCGTCGCGGTACAGCAGCACGTGCTCCAGGACGGCCGGGCAGCTGCGCCCGCTCGCCGGGCAGAGCACCGAGTTGACCTCGACGGTGGTGACGCCGGGGAACTTCCCGGCGGCGATCTCCTCGGCCAGCGGGTCGGCGTACAGGCCCTCGGCGCGCGGGAAGTCGCAGGCGGAGGTGGTGTCCGGGTGGCCGGAGACGCAGGCCGGGACGTCCCGGCCGGGGATCGGGGTGTCCTGCAGGTAGACGATCGGGACGCCCAGCTCCCGCAGCGGGGCGAGGGTCCGCTCCCAGCCGCGCAGCAGTGCGGCCCGGTCGGCGGTGTAGCGGTTGAGCGCGGAGACGATGACCAGCTTGGGCTTCGGCCCGTCCACCAGCCGGGTCAGGGCGTTCGCCCGCCAGGTGTCGCACTCGTGATAGGTACGGCCCAACTGCGGGTTGGTGACCGTCAGTTCGGGCAGCGGGCAGCCCTGCTTGACCAACTCCTCGACGGACAGCCGGTGTTCGGCAGCGACGCCGAGCAGTGCGGAGAACCACTGGCCGGCGTGCGAGTCGCCGAGCAGCACGATCCGGTCGTCGCCGGTGCCGAAGCGGCACGGCGGGCTGGTGGTGTCGGCCGGGTCCACCTCGCAGCCGCCGTCCGGCGGGAAGTCCTGCCGGGCCTGGACGGGGTTGGGCACGGTCGGCGTGTGCGGGGGCGGCGCGGCGGCCAGCAGGCTGCTGCCGGTGCGGGCGCCCGGCGGCAGGCCGGACGGGTCCGGGGGCGTGGCCGGGCCCAGGTCGCGGATGGTGCCGGAGCCGACGACCAGGGCCAGCAGCACCGGGAAGACCACCGCGGTCAGGCCCAGCGACAGGCCGCGGCGCGGGATCTCGCCGAGCACCCGGCTGCGGCGCAGCGGCTGCTCCAGCCAGCGCAGCGCGGCGTACGCGGGCAGCGCGGCGGCGGCGGTCAGGGCGACCCTGACGCCCCAGTGCAGGGTGCCCCACCGGGCCTCGGCGAGGACCAGCACCGGCCAGTGCCACAGGTACAGGTTGTAGGAGAGCCGGCCGATCGCGCGCGGCGCGCCGAGCGACAGCGCCCGGCCGACCAGGTGGGTGCCGCCGGCGCCGGCCAGCAGGATCGCGGCGGTGGCGGCGGTCGGCAGCAGCGCGGCGTACCCGGGGTAGGGGGTGCGGCCGTCGAACAGCAGCAGTGCGGCGAGCACCCCGGCCAGGCCGCCGGTCCCGAGCAACTCCCGTGCCGGCCTTGGCATCCGGCCGATCGGCAGCAGGGCGACGGCGGCGCCGGCGGCGAACTGCCAGGCCCGGGTCGGGGTGGAGAGGTAGGCCCCGGCGCTCCAGTGCAGGGAGAGCCAGAACGAGCCGGCGCCGAGCAGCAGGGTCAGGCCGAGCAGGGTGCGCCGGCGCCAGGCCCAGCGGGCGGCGAGGGCCAGCAGCGGGGCCCAGAGCAGGTAGAACTGCTCCTCGACGGCGAGCGACCAGAAGTGCAGCAGGGCGCTCGGGTCGCGGCCGGCCGCCAGGTAGTCGGTCTGCTCGGCGATGAAGCGCCAGTTGGCGACGGACAGTGCGGAGGCGAGGACGTCGCGCTCCAGGTCGGCGCGGCGCAGCGGCGCGGTGAGCAGGGCGCCGAGCACGGCGGTGACGGCCAGTACGACGGCGGCGGAGGGCAGCAGGCGGCGGGCCCGGCGGGAGTAGAACTCGGCGAGCCGGACGCGCCCGGTGCGGACGCTCTCGCCGCGCAGCAGGCCGGTGATCAGGTAGCCGGAGACGACGAAGAAGACGTCGACGCCGACGAAGCCGCCCGCGAAGCCGGGCACGGCGGCGTGGAAGGCGAGCACGGCGAGCACGGCGACGGCCCGCAGGCCCTCGATGTCGGGTCGGAACTTCGGCCGCTCGACCGGTGCTCGGTTCAGCACGACGGTGAGCGGGGCGGTACTCGGGGCGGTACTGGTGGACACGGGAGCGTGGACCTTTCAGCCCAGCCAGGGCAGCATCGGGGCCGCCCAGCCGGAGGCGAGCAGAGCGAGCAGGGCGAGCGTGCTCGTGACGGCGAGGGCCTCGGGCCAGCGCCGCGGACGCATCGCCGGGCGGGCCCCGGATTCGGTGGACTCGGCCGCGCGGGGCCGGAGTTCGGCGTACAGGTCGCGGATCAGCGGCACGCCGAGGTGCAGCTGCACGGCCAGGTACAGGGCCAGGCCCCAGGTGGTGTGCCAGCCGTGCAGCCAGGTGGCGGCGGCCACCCCGACGGCGGTGGCGAGCAGGGTGCCGGCCGTCCAGAGCAGCGAGACCAGCAGCACCTTGCGGGCCATGCCGCCGGAGCGGCCGGGCTTGGCGACGCCGGTGGGCACCCAGGCGGCGCTGCGGCCGCGGACGGTGTGCCAGTAGGCGGTGGCGGCGGCGAAGCTCATCAGCACGTTGGCGCGCAGCACTTCGGAGCGCCAGCGGGTGCGGCTGACCCGGGGCAGCAGCACGTGCCACAGCCAGAGCAGCGAGAGCATCGGCAGCACGTACCAGGCGCGGACCTCGCCGGGGAAGGCGAACAGCATGACCAGCGGCGGCAGCGGGGCGGTGAGCACGTTCACGGCGGCGGCCAGGTAGCCGACGATGCCCTCGTCGAAGCAGCGGCGCATCCGCCAGGTCATCGCCCTGCGGGTGGCCTTGTCGCCGATCAGGTGCAGGTTGCCCATCGTCCAGCGGTACTGCTGGTTGACGAAGCTGGTGGTGGAGTCCGGCGAGGTGCCCTTGGCGACCAGCACCGGCACGTACCGGGTGGTGTAGCCCCGCTGGTGCAGGGCGAGGCCGGTGTACATGTCCTCGCTGTGGTCGAGCCGGGCGAAGCCGCCGGCGGCGTCGATCGCGGCGCGCCGGTAGACGGCGTTGGAGCCGCAGCAGATGGCGGCGTCGGAGGCGTCCCGGCTGGGCTGCACCCAGCGGAAGAACCACTCCTGGGCGGAGCCGGCGGCGCGCTGCACCCAGCCCATCGAGGCGTCGGTGTCGAAGCACTGCGGGCTCTGCACGATGCCGACCCCCGGGTCGCCGAAGTACGGCAGCAGGTGCTGCAGCAGGTCGGCGCGCGGCGCGAAGTCGGCGTCCAGGATGGCGACGTACTCGCCGTCGCTGAGGGTCAGCGCGTGGTTGAGGTTGCCGGCCTTCTTGAACTCGCCGCGGTTCGGGCGGACCACGTAGTGGTAGCCGAACTGCTCTGCCAGGGCGGCGACTTCGGTGCGGTCGGCGTCGTCGAGCACCCACACGTCGAGGCGGCCCGGGTAGCTGCTGCGGGCGACCGCGCGGTACGCGTTCTCCAGGATGTCGAGCGGTTCGCCGCAGGTCGGCAGGTACAGGTCGACGGACGGCGCGGTGGCCGGCTGCCAGGCGGCGACCAGCAGTTCGTGGCCGGCCCGGGTGAAGCGGCGGCGGCGCAGGCCGTTCAGGCAGGTCAGGGCGAGTGCGACGGCGTTGACGCCGAGGACGGCGAGGAACGGCCACAGGGCCGGGGTGCGCAGCGAGAAGCTGAGCATCGTGCCGGCGCTCACCGTGAAGGCGAGCGCGGAGAGCAGCGGGACCCAGCGACGCTGAGGCCCGAAGTACCAATAGAGCTCCTGATCGGAAGGTGGTGACGGAAGGTGATTGACAGTCATTGGGCCCCCCACGGCCGGACGTTGACACCTGTCGCCGGTCAGAGTACCCGATTGGTATAGACCAAATGACCACGCCGGATGAACGCCGGAACAACTCGGGTGAAGGCCGGATGACCAGGCATGACCGTGTCAGGCAAGATCGTCACCGCGGTGCGCCGGGGGCGTCCGGGACGAGTGACGTGCGGAGTGGCGCGATGGTTCCGGGCGCGCGGTGGCGGGCGTCCGCCACGCCGGACGGCGCAAGTGCGCCGCGAATTGACGGCCCGTCAGGTGGCGCTCAGTGACGGAAGGGGCAGCGGTCGGCGCCCGCCGGGGCAGCCGCCGGTACCCGTCGGGGCAGCCGCGGGCGCCCGCCGGGGCAGGCGCCGGGGCGGTTGCTCAGCGGGCGGCCGCGGCCGGGGTCGCCGCGCCGACGGCCGGGGCCGCGATCTCGGCGGGGCCCTTCGGGCAGCGCGGGAGGGCGGTCAGCACGGCCTCCAGCAGGCCCGGGAAGCGGGCGGACAGGTCGTCCGTGCGCAGGGTGTTCATCTTCGAGGTGCCGCGCCGGTGCTGGCGGATCAGTCCGGCCTCGCGCAGCACCCGGAAGTGGTGGGTCATCGTCGACTTGGTGACCGGCAGTTCGAACGCCAGGCAGTTCAGCTCGTCTCCGCCCGCGCCCGCGAGGTCGGCGACGATCCGCAGCCGGGTCGGGTCCGCCAGGGCGTGCAGCACGGACACCAACTGCAGCTCCGCGGCGGGGGGCTCGGGGAGCAGGCCGGGGCAGTCCTGGTCGTGGTCGAGGGTCACGGGTTCATAGTACGACAGACCTCGTAGTTTGACAGGTCTCGTAGTACGGTGAGTATCGTACGAAGCGAAAGAAGCCGAATCCGGACCACAGGAAGGACAGGCAGCCGTGAGCGCCCTGTTCGAGCCCATCACCATCCGCTCGCTGACCATTCCCAACCGGATCTGGCTCAGCCCGATGTGCATGTACTCGGCCGCCGCCGAGGGCCCCGACACCGGCGCCGCCACCGACTTCCACCTCGCCCACCTCGGCTCCCGGGCCGCCGGCGGCGCCGGGCTGGTGATGGTCGAGGCCACCAGTGTCCGCCCCGACGGCCGGATCTCCCCGTGGGACCTCGGCCTGTGGAACGACCGCCAGCAGGAGCAGCTCGCCCGGATCGCCGCGCTGATCACCCAGCACGGCTCCGTCCCGGCGATCCAGCTCGCCCACGCCGGGCGCAAGGCGTCCACCAACCACCACGGCAAGGGCGGCGGCCCGCTCCCGGTCGAGCAGGGCGGCTGGCAGGTGGTCGGCCCGTCCCCGCTCCCGTTCAACGAGGGCTACCCGGTGCCCGCCGAACTCACCGAGGCGCAGATCGCCGAGGTGATCCAGGACTTCGCCGCCTCCGCCCGCCGCGCCCTGGCCGCCGGCTTCAAGGTCGTCGAGGTGCACGGCGCGCACGGCTACCTCACCCACCAGTTCCTCTCCCCGGTCTCCAACCACCGCACCGACGGCTACGGCGGCGACTTCACCGGGCGCAGCCGCTTCGCCCGCGAACTCGCGGCCGCGGTCCGGGCCGTCTGGCCCGCCGACCTCCCGGTGTTCTTCCGGGTCTCGGCGACCGACTGGCTCCCCGAGGAGCCCAGCTGGACGATCGAGGAGTCCGTCCTGCTGGCCAAGGAGCTGCAGGCCATCGGGGTCGACCTGATCGACGTCTCCACCGGCGGCAACGTCCCGCACGCGAAGATCCCGGTCGAGCCGAACTACCAGGTCCCGTTCGCCGAGACCATCCGCCGCGAGTCCGGCCTCCCGGTCAACGCGATCGGCCTGATCACCGAGGCGGCCCAGGCCGAGGAGATCGTCGCCGAGGGCCGCGCCGACGCGGTCATGCTCGGCCGCGAACTGCTGCGCGACCCCTACTGGCCGCTGCACGCCGCCCGCGAGCTCGACGTCCCCCGCAACTGGCCCGCCCAGTACGGCTACGTGGTCGGCGCGCGCGGCTGACCCGCCGCACCGCGTCGCGCGGGCCGACCGGGGTGAACGGCCCGGTCGGCCCGCGCGGCGTTCTTGCTAGGGTGCCTGCGATGAGTGAAGCGACGGAGCGGCTGCGAGCGGCGATCGCGGGGAACCTGAAGCACGCCCGGCTGGTCCGGGGCATGAGCCTGCGGGACCTCGCGGAGCGGGCGGGCGTGAGCAAGGGCCTCCTGTCGCAGCTGGAGCACAGTGCGGCCAACCCGACCATCGAGGCGCTCGGCGCCGTCGCGGCGGCCCTGGGCCTGGAGGTCGCGGACCTCATCCGCACCCCGCTGTTCGAACCCCAGGTGCTGTCCGCGCGCTCGCCGGAGGAGGCGGCCCGGACGCTGTTCGCCAGCTCCGAGGCCCGCCGGGTCGGCCTCTACGAGACCGCGCTGCCCCCCGGCGGCTCCCACGACAGCGCGCCGCACGGGCGCGGCTCGGAGGAGTTCGCCTACGTGCTGTCCGGTGCGGTGGTGCTGACGCTGGAACAGCGGTCGGTGTCGCTGCGCGCGGGCGAGGCGGTGCGCTTCTCCGGGGAGGGCGAGCACAGCTACCAGGCGGCGGGGGACCGCCCGGTCGAGCTGATCACGATGCTCTCCATGCCGTCCGACTGACCGTCACCCGGCCCCGGCCGACCGTCACCCCGCCCCGGCCGGCGGGTGCTCGCCCCGGCCGGCGGGTGCTCGCCCCGGCCGGCGGGTGCTCAGCCCTCCAGCAGGACGAGGCCGCGGTAGCTGGGGGTGCCGTACCAGGCGAGCCGGTCCAGGGTGGCGGCGGGCAGCGGCAGGTCGACCCCGTCGACCCAGCTCTCGCCGAAGTTGGCGTCGGTCCACGGGTCGTGGGCCAGGAACACGTCGGGGTCGGCCGTGCCGTGCACGGTGATCCAGTGCGGGCAGCTCTCGTCGTGCATGCCCAGCTGCTCGATCAGGACCAGCGCGACCGCGCCGCCGGCCAGCGCGGCCCGCAGGGCGTCCAGCGAGAACGCCTCGGTGCGGACGTCGAGGCCGCGCTCGGCGGCCTCCCGGCGGAACCCGTCCTGGAGGAAGGCCCGCAGGTCGCGCTCCTCGTCGTTGACGCACAGCTCCAGCAGCACCGGCCGCTCGGTGGAGAGCAGCACCCGGGCCCGGGCGCCCTCGTCCGCGGCGGCCAGCGCCAGGCCCACCGGCTCGCAGCCGCCGACCGTGGTGGCGCGCCGCCACAGCCGCAGTTCGGCCTCCCGGGTCGGCCGGCCGCGCAGGCCCAGCGCGGCCAGGCCCATCTGGAGCGCGACCGGGCCGCAGGTGAAGTCGGTGGTCTGCCGCATGTAGGGGACCGCGCCGGGCGCCGCCGGGGACGGCTCGCGCACCAGCACCAGGCCGTGCACCGGCGGCTCGTGGAACGGGCCCGCCACCGGCCCCGACCAGCGGGGCGGCTGCGGCAGCTCCTGCCAGCCGGCGGTGAGCGCCCGCTCCCGGTCGGCCTCGAAGGAGGCGTCGGCCGGGCGGAGTTCGCGCTTGACCGAGACGGCCCCCTCGGCCCAGGCGCGCTCCACCACGGAGTCCACCAGACGCTCCGTCAGGGCGGCCCGCGCGGCGGGCTCCGCGGCCGCCGTCCAGACGTCCACCACCTTGCGGTAGGCGGTCAGCGGCCGGTGCACCTCGAAGGCGGCGCCCAGCAGTTCGCCGCCGCGCCGGGCGGTGTGCAGGGTCGCCACCTGCACCCCGCCGTGCCGGTTCCAGCGCCGCAGCAGCGCGGGGGGCAGGGCGCCGACGCCGTCGGCGACCGCGGTCACGTCGTCGGGCACGGGCAGCGCGTCGATCTGCAGGTCGTTCGGCAGGTCGCTCGGCGGGAGGTCGGACACGGTCAACAGGCTCCGTAGCTCGGGGAGTCGAGGGCTCAGTGGGCGGCCGGTGCGCTGGCCAGCAGCTGCCGGGTGTACGGGTGGGCGGGCGCGGTCAGCACCGCGTCGGCCGGGCCGTGCTCGACCACCCGGCCCCGGTGCATGACGTGGACGCGGTCCGCGACCTGACGGGCGATGGCCAGGTCGTGGGTGATGAACAGGATGCTCAGGTCGAGTTCGCGGCGGAGCCGGGCGAGCAGGTTCAGCACCCCGGCCTGCACCGACACGTCCAGCGCGGACACCGCCTCGTCGCAGACCAGCACGCCCGGGCGGGGCGCCAGCGCCCGGGCGATCGCGACGCGCTGCCGCTCGCCGCCGGAGAGCCGGCGCGGTCTGCGGGTCACGTACTCGCGCGGCAGGCCGACGAGTTCGAGCAGGTCGGCGGGGTCCTCGTCGGGGCGGCCGGCGGCGCGCAGGGCCTCGCGCAGGGTGGTGCCGATGCTGTGCCCGGGGTTCAGCGCCGAGTACGGGTCCTGGAAGACGATCTGCACCCGTCCGGGGTCCGTCGTCCGCCGCCCGCGCGGGCCGCCGCCGTCGCGTTCGGAGAGCGGGAACGCCACCGTCCCGGCGTCCGGCCGCTCCAGGCCGACCACGCAGCGGGCCAGCGTGGTCTTGCCGGAGCCGGACTGGCCCAGCACGACGACCGCCTCGCCGCGCTCCAGCCGCAGGTCCACGGCGTCCACGGCGGGCCGGTCCGTGCGGGGGAACCGCTTGACCAGCCCGGTCACCAGCAGCGCGGGCTCCGCGCCGCCCGTCCGGGGCGCCGCCGCCTCGGACGCCTGCGCTGCCTCAGGAGCCGGCACCGGCAGCGCGGCGCTCTCGCCGATCCGCAGGCAGGCGGCCAGGTGCTCGGCGTCGTCGGGCGCCGGAGCCAGCAGGGGGGAGTACCGGCTCCGGCAGTCGGGGAGGGCCAGCTCGCAGCGGTCCGCGAACGCGCAGCCCGCGCCGACCGCGTGGGCGGCGGGGACCTGGCCGGGGATGGTGGGCAGCAGCGGCAGGCGCCGGTCCAGCGGCGGCTCGCAGGCGGCGAGCCGGGCGGTGTACGGGTGGGCGGGGGCGTCCAGCACCTGCGCGCCGGTGCCGGTCTCGACCAGGCGGCCCGCGTACATCACCCCGATCCGGTCGGCGCGGCTGCGGGCCAGGCCGAGGTCGTGGGTGATCAGGACGACGGCCATCCGCCGCTCCCGCTGGAGGCGGGCGATCAGCTCCAGCACCTCGTGCTGGGTGGTGGCGTCCAGTGCCGTGGTGGGCTCGTCGGCGATCAGCAGGTCCGGGTCGGCGGCCAGCACCGCGGCGATCGCGACCCGCTGGCGCATGCCGCCGGACAGCTGGTGCGGGTACCGGTCGGCGGTGTCGGGCGCGAGCCCCACCTCGGCCAGCAGCGCGGCCACCCGCTTCGCCCGCTCGGCGCGGGAGGGCTTGCCGGGCAGCGCCCAGCCGATCTGCGCCCCGCAGGTGTGCACGGGGGACAGCGAGGTGAACGGATCCTGCAGCAGCAGTGCGACGCGGTTGCCCCGCACGGTCCGCCAGGGCCGGGCGGCCGGGTCCAGCGGGAGCGGCTCGCCGTCGAGCTCCAGCGTGCCGGTGGCCCGGACGCCGGCGGGCAGCAGGCCGCTGAGCGCCTTGACGGTCATCGACTTGCCCGAGCCGGACTCCCCGACCAGGGCGAGCGTCTCGCCGCGCCGGACGTCCAGGTCGACGCCCGCGACGATCGCGCCGGCCGGCCCGTCCACCCGCAGGCCGCGCACCGACAGCAGCGGGACGGCGGCCAGGACGGCGGACGGGGCGGTGGGCGTCGTGGCCCGCGCCGACGGGTCGTGATCGGCGCGGCTCATCGGGTGGCCACCTTCCGGTCCAGGCGTTCGGCGAGCCAGTCGCCGAGCAGGTTGACGCTGGTGGCGGCCAGGATGATCAGCACGCCGGGCAGGATCGCCGCGAGCGGGTTGTCGACCATGATCCGCTGGCCGTCCGCCAGTTGGCGCCCCCAGTCGGCGGCGCCGGGGGCGACGCCCAGCCCCAGGTAGGAGAGCGAGGAGAGGGCGACCATCGCGAACGCGGTGTTCAGCAGCAGGTTGGCGACCACGATCGGCACGGTGTTGGGCAGCACGTGCCGGACCATGATCCGGCCGGGCCGGATGCCCAGCACCCGCGCCGACTCGATGTAGGGGCGGGCGGCCTGCTCCATCACCGCCGCCCGGACCAGCCGGACGTCGGTCGGGGAGAACAGCACGACCAGCACCAGCACGGTCACCCAGTAGCCGCCGCCGAGCATCCCGACCACCACCATGGCGAGCAGGACGGCGGGCAGCGCGAGCAGCAGGTCGGCGTACCGGCCGACCACGGTGTCCAGCCAGCCGCCCCGGAACCCGGCGAGGGTGCCGAGCAGCAGGCCGAGCAGCATCGAGCCGCAGGCCACCAGAACCGGCCCGAGCAGCGCCGAGCGGGTGCCGAGGACGGCCAGCGAGAGGACGTCGCGGCCGAGCGCGTCGGTGCCGGAGAGGTGGCCCTCGACCCCGGCGCCCACCGTGCCCAGGTAGAGGTCCTGGTCGAGGGCGTGCGGGGCGAGCAGCGGGCCGGCCAGCGCGCAGAGCACCGCCACGGCGAGGAACACCGCGCTCAGCAGCACCGTCAGCGGGGTGCGCGGCATCCGGGGGAGGCGTCGGGTCACCGTCCGACCCCCGCCCTGGTGCGCATCCGGGGATCGACCGCCAGGTAGGCGAGGTCCACCGCCAGCGTGACCAGCGAGACCACCAGCGCGGTCACCAGCGTCAGCGCCTGCACCACCGCGAAGTCCTTGAACAGCACCGAGGACTCCAGCAGCGAGCCGAGCCCGGGCAGCGCGAAGGTGGTCTCCACCAGGACGGTGCCGCCGAGCAGGTAGGCGACCAGCAGGCCCAGGCTGGTGACGACGGGCACGGCGGCGTTGCGCAGCACCACGCCGAGCACCCGCCGCCCGCCCAGGCCGCGGCTGCGGGCGAAGACCACGTAGTCCTCCTCCAGTTCGCGGACGACGGCGGCCCGGGTCAGCTTGACCACGAACGCGCCCAGGCCCAGCGCCAGCGCGACGGACGGCAGCGCGAGGTGCCACAGCCCGTCCAGGAACCCGGTCCCGGTGCCGTACACCGGGAACCACTCCAGGCCGACGCCGAAGACGTACAGCAGCAGCAGGCCGACCGCGAAGCCGGGCGCGCTCACGCCGACCACCGAGCCGCCGACCAGCAGCCGGTCCGCCAGCCGGCCGCGCCGCAGCGCGGCGGCGACCCCCGCCGGGACGCCGACCAGCACGGAGAGGCCGAAGGCCAGGGAGCACAGCGCGGCGGTCAGCCCGAGGCGCTCGGCGAGCACCGAGGACACCGGCTCGCCGGTCCGGACGGAGGTGCCGAGGTCGCCGCCGAGCAGGCCGGACAGCCAGCGCCAGTACTGTCGCAGGAACGGCTCGTCCAGGTGGTACTGGGCCCGGACCTGGGCCAGCGCCTCCGGGGTGGCGTTCCTGGTGCCCAGCAGGTTGCGGGCGATGTCCCCCGGGGCGAGGAACACCAGGCCGTAGACCAGCAGCGACAGCAGGAACAGCAGCAGCAGGGCGGTGCCGAGCCGGCGCGCCACGAAGCCCGCCAGCGGGCGCGCGCCGCCCGCGCCCTTCAGCGGCACGGGCCCGGTGCCCTCCGGTGTGGTGGCTTCCGGCGCGGCTTCCGGCGCGGCGGGGTCAGACGGCCGCATAGATCCGGGTGGGCCACTGCGACACCATCGTGTAGGAGCTGTAGCCGGAGATGCCGACGGTGTCGCGCAGCGCCAGCGCCGACTGCCCCCACCACAGCGGGGCGTAGGCGGCGTCGGCGGCCTGCGCCTGCTGGGCCTGGAGCAGCAGCTCGGCCCGCGCGGCCGGGTCGCCGGTCGTCGCGGCCCGGCCGACCAGCTCGCTGACCTGCGGGTTTTCGTACTTGGCCGGGTTGTCGGGGCCGAGCAGCCAGGAGACGATCTCGCCCGGGTCGCCGGTGGTGTTGAAGTACCAGAAGAAGGTCAGCCCGGGGAAGGAGTTGATCTCGGCGATCCACTGTTCGAGGGGCAGTTCCTTGACGTTCAGCGTGATGCCGATCTTCTTCAGTTCGGCGGCGAGCGCGAGCGCGGCGGTGCCCAGGTGCGGGCCGCTGCTCGGGTACGACAGGTCGACGCTGAAGCCGCCCGGCACCTTGGACCGGTCGAGTTCGGCCTTGGCCTTCTCCAGCGAGTACTCGTACTGCGGGACGGCCGCCAGCTTGGCGGTGGCCTCCTCCGGCGTCCACAGCCCGCCGAACTGCTCGGGGGTGGACAGCGCGGTGGCGACCTGGCCGTGGCCCTGCAGCACCTCCTTGACGATCGCGGCGCGGTCGACCGCGTGCGCGACGGCCCTGCGCACGTGCGGGTCGTCGAAGGGCGCGACGGTGGTGTTGAAGGTCAGGCCCGCGTACGAGCGGTCGGGGGTGTGGACGACCCGGGTGCCCTTGATCGACTCCCACTGCCGGGCGGCGGTCAGCGGCACGTTCAGCGAGGCGTGCGTCTCGCCGGACTGCCAGGCCAGCCGCCGGGTGTTGTCGTCCGGGATGAAGTCGATCCGGAGCTTGGCGACCTTCGGGGCGGTGCCCCACCAGTGCGGGTTGCGGGTCAGTTCGAGGTGGGAGTCCGGCTTGAACTCGGTGACCTGGTACGGGCCGGAGCCGGTGAGCAGCGAGGTGGCGGTGCCGATCTTCCCGCCGGTGCTCTCCCAGTACGACTTGGGGGCGATCCACAGCGCCTGGGCCGAGGTGGCCAGCCACTCGAAGGCCACCGCGCCGCTCTTGCTGACCAGGGTGATCTCGTTCGGCCCGGTCTGCGTGGCGGACTCCAGGTCGGCCCAGTAGCTCGCGGTGCCGGGGGAGACCGTGCTGTCCGCCGCCATCGTGACCGAGTGCAGCACGTCCTCGACGGTGACCGGGCTGCCGTCGTGGAAGCGGGCCCCCTCGCGCAGCGTGTAGACGTGCGTCCGGTCGTCGCGCTTGGTGACCGCGGAGGCCAGCGCCGGGACGAGCTTCCCGTCGCCGTCCACGCCGACCAGGCCCTCCATGGCGACGGCGGCCGCGTAGTAGTTGAGGACGCCGGACTCCTGCCCGGGGTACAGGTTGGAGAGCGAACCCGGCAGCGAGACCCGCAGCAGCGGGATCTCCTTCCCGGTGTCCCGGCCCGCCGAGGCCTGCCCGCCGGTGTCCGCCGCGCGGTCGCCCCGGGACGGCTGCGCCCCGCACGCCTCCAGCAGTGCGCCCAGGGACAACACGGCGGCGCCGGTGAGCGCGCCCTTGAGGATGCTGCGCCGCCGGAGGGCGGGCTGCGGGGTGGCCTGGGACATCTGTTGCCGCCTGTTGCGCGTGGTGCCGGGGCTCGCGTCCATTGAGACGGGCCATTTGGATTGAATCAGTAAACACCTGGCATGCGCGGATGGCTACGGAGCAGTCTGTGACCTCTCTCGCAGTGGCCGGAATCGTCCACATCGTGAGACATCGGCGTCCAGGTCGACCCCCGGCGGCCGGGCGGGGAGCAAGCCCCGCCCGGGGCGGCCGGAAATCCGAATGGTGGACGATCGCGTTCCGGATGGTGGCGGAGACGCCGCCGGCCCGGACACCGTGGGTGTCCGGGCCGGTCGTCGGCGGCCGTGCGGGGGCGCCTGCGGCTACTGCTCGGGCGCCAGCCGGGCCGGGAAGCCGCCGGTGGCGATCGGACCCCAGCGGCGCGGGGTGATCCGGATCAGCGACTTGCCCTGGCGGCGCATCGCCTCCCGGTACTCGTCCCAGTCCGGGTGCTCGCCCGCGATGGTGCGGAAGTACTCCACCAGCGGCTCCAGCGCCTCCGGCAGGTCCAGCACCTCGGCCTCGCCGTCGACCTGCACCCAGGGGCCGTCCCACTCGTCGGAGAGCACCAGCACGCTCACCGCGGCGTCCCGCCTGGCGTTGCGGGTCTTCGCCCGCTCCGGGTAGGTGGAGACGACGATCCGGCCGTCGTCGTCCACCCCGCAGGTCAGCGGGGACGCCTGCGGGGTGCCGTCGGCGCGGCGGGTGATCAGCAGGGCACGGTGGCGGGGGCGGACGAACTCCAGCAGCTCGTCCAGCCCGACCCGGGTGTTGGTGGCGATCGAAGGGCTCATGCCGCCCAGCCTAGGGCCGCGTCCGACCCGACCCTACGAGGCGGCGGCGCCGGCCGGTTCGAGTTCCGCGTCCGCGTCGTCCGCGTCCTTCCAGCGGCCCGGTTCGACCATGAACGCGCCCAGCGCGACGCCCAGCAGCGGGATCGCCGGCAGCAGCCACATCACGCCCTGCGGGCCGTGCCGCTGGGCGACCAGCCCGAACAGCGGGGCGATCAGGCCGCCGACGCTGACCGCCAGGCCGAGGGTGACGCCGGCCGCGGTGCCGGGGCGGTTGGGCAGGTAGTCCTGGCCCAGCTTGACCAGGACGGCGAACGGCAGGTTCAGCGCCGCGCCCGCCAGCACGGCGAACAGCAGCGGCGCCCACGCGCCCGGCGTCACCCGCAGCAGCACCAGCATCGGGACGGTCAGCGCGGTGCCCCACTGCGCGGTGCGCACCATGCCGATCCGGTCGGCCAGCCGCCCGCCGCCCAGGGTGCCCGCGACGCCGCCGAGCAGGAAGCAGGTCAGCGCCGCCCCGGCCAGCAGGTGGGAGGCGTGCAACTGCCGCAGCCAGTACAGCTCGATGAAGGTGCTGACGCCGAAGAACACCACCGAGCGGACCACCTCCACCCCGGTCAGCACCAGGAACGGCCGCCAGCGGTCCCGCCCGGCCCGCTTCGCCCGGCCCGCGGCGTGCGGACGGGTCCGGTGCCGGGCCCGGAACAGCACCGCCGCCATCACCAGCGCGGGCAGCACGAACACCGCCGTCGCCCGCACGCCCCACGCCGACAGCAGCGGCGTGGCCAGCACCGGCGCCAGGAAGAACCCGACGCTGCCGCCCGCCGCGAAGACGCTCATCGCACTGGTGGAGTCGCCCGCCGCCTCCCGGGCCGCCCGCCCCGCCGCCGGGTGGAAGGCCGCCACCCCCAGGCCGGAGAGCAGCACCAGCAGCCACACCAGCGCGTACCCGTCGGCCAGCCCGCTCAGCCCCGCGCCCAGCCCGGCCAGCGCCAGCCCCGCCGCCGACAGCCAGGGCAGCGGACGCCGGTCCACCAGCAGCCCGACCAGCGGCTGCGGGACCGCGCTGCCCAGCGTCGCCGCCAGGGTCAGCCCGCCCGCCGCCACGTACCCGTACCCGCGCTCCAGCACGAAGTACGGCACCACCGCCGGGATCAGGCCCTGGTACAGGTCGTCCACGGCGTGCGCCGCGCCCCACATCCGCATCCGGCGCCACACGCCGGGCAGTTCACTCGTCATGCGCACCAGACTGGCGGCCGGGACGGGGCGCGGGCTTCCGGTACTCTGCCAATCCATGTCGCCAACCCGCCAACCCGCCGAGGACGGCCCGCAGGAGGACGCGCCCCACCAGAAGGAGACCGGCCCCAGCCGGCACCCGCTGGCGCACCGGGAACGGATCGACTGGCACTGGCACGACGTCAACCAGCTGATCACCCCCGGCCTGGGCGTGCTGGAGGTGAGCACCCCGCACGGTCGCTGGGTCGTCCCGCCGCACCGCGCGGTGTGGCTGCCCGCCGGGGTCCCGCACACCCACCGGGCGCACGGGCCCAGCGAGTTGCGCTGCCTGGTCTACCCGGCCGGCACCGACCCGCTGCACCTCACCGCGCCCGCCGTCCTGGCCGCCACCCCGCTGCTGCGCGAGATCATCGCCCACCTGACCGGCCCCGACGCCCCCGCCGGACGCCCCGCCCGGACCCTCGAACAGGCCGCCCTGGACCAGCTCGCGCACGCCCCCGAACTCCCGCTCGGCCTCCCGCGCCCCACCGATCCCCGGCTGCGCGACCTGGCCGACCTGCTGGCCGCCGACCCCGCCGACGACCGCTCGCTGGCCGAACTCGGCCGCGCCGTCGGCGCCGCCGAACGCACCCTCAGCCGGCTCTTCCGGGCCGAACTCGGCCTCGGCTTCCCGCAGTGGCGCACCCAACTGCGCCTCCAGCGCGCCCTGGTGCTGCTCGCCCGGGGCCGCTCGGTCACCGCCACCGCCGCCGCCTGCGGCTTCCGCTCGCCGAGCGCGTTCATCGAGGCGTTCCGGCACGCCTTCGGCACCACCCCGGGCCGCTACCAGCAGGGCTGACCGGGCCTCAGCGCTGCCGCCGACCGTTCCCGTGCTCGCGCGAACCCTCCAGCGGGGCAGCCGAGTTGGGGGTGCGACGGCGGGACGAGGCGACCTGCCGGGAGACCACCACGTCGATCAGGCACCAGGCGAGCAGGAAGACCCCCAGCGCCATCAGCGCCAGCGCCGGCGTCAGCAGGCCGGTGTGCGCCCAGGAGGCGAACAGCGCCACCACGAAGGTGAACACCGTGAAGGCGAACGCCATGCCCGCCCGGACGGCGGCCGCCCGGACCTCGTCCGGCAACCGCCCGCGCCGACGACCGGCCATCGCCAACCCCCTGTCGGTCCTGCGCCCCTGCGGGCGCACCAAGACCAGCCCTGCCCCGTCCGGGGGAGGCTATGCCGCCGGGATGGCCGATCCAGCCGACCGTGGGCGTGTCGTGCCGACGGTTCTCCCCGGACCCCCGGCTCCCCGTCAGGATCGTAACCGGGGCCGCAAGACCCCGTCCGGCCGGTCCCGTCGGCTCAGCGCGCGGCGTCCGGGGCGGCGTCCGCGGCGGCGTCCAAGGTGGCGTCCAGCTCCTCCAGCGCGCCGACCACGATGGTCCGCATCGCCCGCTCCGCCAGCTCCGGGTCGCCCGCGCAGATCGCCTGCGCCACGTCCCGGTGCAACTGGACGGCGTACTCGCGCGGCCGGTGCGGCATCAGCCGGTGCTCGGTGCGGCCGGTGAGGACCGCGCCCACGGTGTCCTTCAGGTGCGCGAACATCTCGTTGCCGGACGCCCGCAGCACCACCGCGTGGAAGGCGATGTCGTGCGCCAGGAAGGCGTCCAGGTCCGCGGCCCGGGCCGTGACGGTCAGTTCGACGGCCAGCGCGCTCAACTCCCGCCGGTCGTCGTCCCCCGCGCACCGGGCCGCCAGCGCCGCCGCCGCGGGCTCCACCGCGACCCGCAGCGACCCCAGCGAACGCAGCTGCGCGGAGCGGTCCGCCCCGGCCAGCCGCCAGCGGATCACCAGCGGATCGAACACGTCCCAGTCGGCCTTCGGCCGGACGGTGATGCCGACCCGCCGCCGCGGCTCGACCATCCGCATCGACTCCAGGATCCGCACCGCCTCCCGCACCACCGTGCGGGACACCCCGTGCCGCTGCTCCAACTCCTCGGCGCGCAGCACCGTGCCCTCCGGCAACTCCCCGGAGGCGATGGCCGGGCCGAGTTCGGCGAGCAGGCGGCCGGGCAAGCCCTGGATCTCCATCCGGCCAGCTTATCGGCGCGATCACCGGGAAGACGGCCCCCGTCCCACCCGGCCCCACCGCTCCGCGAAGGCTCCCCGTGCCCCGTCCCACCGCCGCCGCGCCCCGCGCCCTACCCGTCGCCCTGCCGCTCCGCGCCGCCCGCCCGGCCCCCTCGCCGTCCCGGTCCGGGCCCCGGCCGCTCCCCGGCCGCTCCGTTGCGGTCCCGCACTCCCTCCCACCAACCCCGATCCCCTCGCCGGCCCGCCGCGCCCCCGCGGCCTTCCCGTTCGAGCGTCCGCGGTTCCGCCGTCCCGGTCCGGGCCCCGGCCGCTCTCCGGCCGCTCCGCGGCGGTCCCGCACCTCCTCCCACCAGCCCCGATCCCAAAAAGTATGACGATTAGGTTTCGGTCGCTTGAATAAGTCATACCTTTGCGTCAAGGTTGCCCTCGCAAGCAGGCAAGGACAGGAGCACCACCCATGGCTCTCAGTGCCGAGAACCAGCAGCCCCCCGCCGTCGTGGTGATGGGCGTCTCCGGGGTCGGGAAGACCACCGTCGCCCGGCTGCTCGCCGAGCGCCTCGGGCTTCCGTACGCCGAGGCCGACGACTTCCACCCCGCCGCCAACATCGCCAAGATGAGCGCCGGGACCCCGCTGGACGACCAGGACCGGCAGCCCTGGCTGCGCGCCCTCGGCGGCTGGCTGGGCGAGCGGGTCGCGGCCGGCAGCGGGGGAGTGGTCACCTGCTCCGCGCTCAAGCGGAGCTACCGGGACGTGCTGCGCGCCGCCTGCCCGGACGCGTTCTTCCTGCACCTGTCCGGCGGCCACGACCTGGTCGGCGACCGGCTCGCGCACCGCACCGGCCACTTCATGCCGCCCTCGCTGCTGGACTCCCAGTACGCCGCGCTCGAACCGCTGCAGGCGGACGAGAACGGCACCGTGCTGGACGTCGACGCCGACCCCGACACCCTGGTCGAGCGCGCCGTCGCCGTCCTGGCCCGCTGAAACCCCGCACCCCCACGTCACACCCCGCCACCGGCCGTCCGACAGCCGGACGGTGGCGGCCCGTCAATGGAGACCTCCGTGACCCCCACCCTGCTGGCGGCCGACGCACCGGCGCTGCCGCACACCGCGAGCAACGGTCAGCTGCTGCTCGCCGTGCTGCTCGCCATCGGCGCGATCGTGCTGCTGATCACCAAGCTCAAGCTGCACCCGTTCCTGGCCCTGACGCTCGGGTCCGGGCTGCTGGCGGCCGTCGCCGGGGCGCCCTTCGACAAGCTGCTGGCCAGCTTCTCCACCGGTTTCGGCGCCACCGTCGCCTCGGTCGGCCTGCTGATCGGCCTGGGCGCGATGCTCGGCAAGCTGCTCGCCGACTCCGGCGGCGCCAACACCATCGCGGACACCGTGCTGGCCCGCACCGGCCCCAAGCTGCTGCCCTGGGCGATGGCGCTGATCGCCGCCGTGCTCGGCCTGCCGCTGTTCTTCGAGGTCGGCGTGGTGCTGCTGGTGCCGATCGTGCTGCTGGTGGCCCGGCGCGGCAACGCCCCGCTGATCGGGATCGGCATCCCCGCGCTGGCCGGCCTCTCGGTGCTGCACGGCCTCGTCCCGCCGCACCCGGGTCCGCTGGTCGCCGTCGACGCCCTGCACGCCGACCTGGGCGTGACCCTGGCGCTCGGCCTGCTGATCGCCGTCCCGACCCTGATCGTGGCCGGTCCGCTGTTCGGCCGCCTCGCCCAGCGCTGGGTCGGCCCGCTCGAACTGCCCGCCGAGACCGAGCCGGTCGACACCGTCAAGCGCGAGCGGACGCCGAAGTTCGCCGCGGTGCTGGCCACCATCCTGCTGCCGGTCGTGCTGATGCTCGGCAAGGCGCTCACCGACGTGGTGATCGACGACCCGAAGTCCACCGTCCAGCGGCTCTTCGACTTCATCGGCTCGCCGCTGATCGCGCTGCTCGCCGCCACCCTGCTCGGCATGCTCACCCTGGGCCGGGCGGCCGGCTTCGACAAGGGGAGGATCTCCGAGACGGTCGGCTCGGCGCTCGGCCCGATCGCCGGGATCGTGTTCATCGTCGGCGCGGGCGGCGGCTTCAAGCAGACCCTGATCGACGTCGGCGTCGGCCAGGCGGTCAGTGAGTGGTCCGGCAAGTGGCACGTCTCCGCGCTGCTGCTCGGCTGGCTGATCGCGGTGCTGATCCGGCTCGCCACCGGCTCGGCGACGGTCGCCACCATCACCGCCGCGGGCATCGTCGGCCCGCTGGCCGCCGACATGTCGACCAGCCACGCCGCGCTGCTGGTGCTGGCGATCGGCGCCGGGTCGCTGTTCCTGTCGCACGTCAACGACGCCGGCTTCTGGCTGGTGAAGGAGTACTTCGGGATGAGCGTCGGGCAGACGCTGAAGTCCTGGTCGGTGATGGAGACGATCATCTCGGTGGTCGCCATCGCGCTGATCCTGCCGCTCAGCCTGATCATCTGACGACCGGCGACCCCCGCAAGACCGCGACGCCCTCCGGAACTCCCGCTTCTCCCGGAGGGCGTCGCCCTGTCCGCTCAGCCCCGCAGCAACTCCGCGGTGCGCTTGCGCACGTCCTCCCCGTCCAGCCCGCGCACCGTCAGCGTGGTGCGCCGCCGCAGCACGTCGTCCACCGTGTACGCCCACTCCTGCTCGGCCGCGTACACCACCTGCGCCCACACGTCCGGCCCGTCCGGGTGGATCCGCTCGCCCAGCTCGGGGCGCTCGTCGATCAGCCGGGCCACCTGGTAGGACAGCGTGCCGTAGTGGGTGGCCAGGTTGCGGGCCACCAGCGGGTCCAGCCGGCTGCCCGGCTCGCGGTCGGTCAGCAGCCGGCGGGCCACCGCCTGCGGGGAGCCGATCCCCGGCAGCGGGACGGTCGGCGGGATCGGCGAGACGTCCTCGGCCAGGCCCGCGCCCGAGGCGTGCTTGAGCCTCTCCAGCACCACCCGGCCGATGTGCCGGTACGTCGTCCACTTGCCGCCCGCGACCGACAGCATCCCGGCCCGGCCCTCGGTCACCACCGTCTCCCGCTTGGCCGCCGCCGTCCCCCCCGGCCCGCCCGGCAGCACCCGCAGGCCCGCGAAGGCGTACGTGATGTCCTCCCGGCGCAGGTGCTCGCCGCGCACCGCGTGCCCGGCCTCGGCCAGGATCTGGTCGACGTCCGCCTCGGTGGCCCGCACCTCCAGCGGGTCGTCGGCGTACTCCTCGTCGGTGGTGCCGAGCAGGACGTGGTCCTCCCACGGGATCGCGAACGACACCCGGTAGTGGTCGATCGGGATGGTCAGCGCCGCCCGCCACGGCGCCTGCCGGCGCAGCACCACGTGCGCGCCCTTGGACAGCCGGATCGACGGCGCCGCGCCCGCGTGCTCCATCCGCCGCAGGCGGTCCACCCACGGGCCGGTGGCGTTCAGCACCAGCCGGGCGTCCACCCCGAACTCGGTGCCGTCCAGGGCGTCGCGCACCTCCGCGCCGGTGACCCGGCCGCGGGTGAAGCGCAGCCCCGTCACCTCGGCGTGGTTGAGCGCCACCGCGCCCGCGTCCACCGCCGCCCGCACCGTCATCACGGCCATCCGGGCGTCGTTCATCTGGTGGTCCCCGTACACCGCGACCCGCCGCAGCCCCTCGGTGCGCAGCCCCGGCACGGCGCGCGCCGCCACCGACGGGGAGACCACCCGGCCCAGGCCGTCGCGGAACGCCGACAGCGCCGAGTACAGGAACACCCCCGCGCCGAGCTTCGGCGCCGAGTGCGGGCCGCCCTCGTACACCGGCACGAAGAAGGTCAGCGGGCTGACCAGGTGCGGGGCCACGTCGGTGGCCAGCGCCCGGCGCTCCTTGTGGTTCTCCGCGACCAGCCGCACCGCGCCGGTCTGCAGGTAGCGCAGCCCGCCGTGCACCAGCTTGGACGAGGCCGAGGAGGTGGCGCCCGCGAAGTCCCCGGCCTCCACCATGGCCACCTTCAGCCCGGCCTGGGCGGCGGTCCACGCGGTGGCGGTGCCCAGGATGCCGCCGCCGATCACCAGCAGGTCGTAGCGGGCCCGGCCGAGCAGCTCGCGGGTGGCCGCGCGGGGGGCGAGGCGGCCCGAGGTGCGCTCGGCGCCCAGGGTCGGGACGGGGGCCACGGGGTGCGGGGTGGTTGCCATGGTGTGTGGTGGGCGGCCCGGTGTGCGGCCGGTCCGCTGCTCCTTCCGATCGGTGGGTCCTGACGGGCCTGGCTCAGAGCTCCGACTGCTCGTCCTGGTCGATCCAGCCCATGGTGCGCTCCACGGCCTTCAACCAGTTGCGGTGCTCGCGCTCGCGCGTGTCGGCGGCCATCTTCGGCGTCCACTCGGCGGCCCGGTGCCAGTTCGCCCGCAGCGTCTCCTGGCCGTCCCAGAAGCCGACCGCCAGCCCCGCCGCGTAGGCCGCGCCCAGCGCGGTGGTCTCGGCGACGTACGGGCGCTCGACCGGGACGTCCAGCACGTCCGCGACGCACTGCATCAGCAGGTTGTTGGAGGTCATCCCGCCGTCCACCTTCAGCGCGGTCAGCGTGACGCCGGAGTCCTTCTGCATCGCGTCCACCACCTCCCGGGTCTGCCAGGCCGTCGCCTCCAGCACCGCCCGGGCCAGGTGCCCCTTGGTGACGTACCTGGTCAGCCCGGTGATCACGCCGCGCGCGTCGGAGCGCCAGTACGGGGCGAACAGGCCGGAGAACGCGGGCACCACGTACGCGCCGCCGTTGTCCTCGACGGTGCTCGCCAGGGTCTCGACCTCGGCGGCCGTCGAGATGATCCCGAGCTGGTCGCGCAGCCACTGCACCAGCGAACCGGTCACCGCGATCGACCCCTCCAGGGCGTACACCGGCGGCTGCTCGCCGATCCGGAAGCCGACCGTGGTGAGCAGCCCGTGGTACGAGTGGACGACCCTCCCGCCGGTGTTCAGCAGCAGGAAGGTGCCGGTGCCGTACGTCGACTTGGCCTCGCCCTCGGCGAAGCAGGTCTGGCCGAACAGCGCCGCCTGCTGGTCGCCGAGCGCCGCCGCGACCGGCACGCCCGCCAGGTCGCCGACCGCCTCGCCGTACACCTCGGCGGAGGAGCGGATCTCCGGCAGCATCGCCAGCGGGACGCCGATCGACTCGGCGATCCGCTCGTCCCACTGGAGGGTGTGCAGGTTCATCAGCAGGGTGCGGGAGGCGTTGGTGACGTCGGTGACGTGCCGGCCGCCGTCCACGCCGCCGGTCAGGTTCCAGATCAGCCAGCTGTCCATCGTCCCGAACAGCACGTCCCCGGCCTCGGCGCGCTCGCGCAGCCCCTCGACGTGGTCCAGCAGCCAGCGGATCTTCGGCCCGGCGAAGTAGCTGGCCAGCGGCAGGCCGGTCTCCCGGCGGAACCGGTCCTGGCCGACGTTGCGGCCCAGCTCGCGGCAGAGCGCCTCGGTGCGGGTGTCCTGCCAGACGATCGCGTTGTGCACCGGCACGCCGGTGTGCCGGTCCCACAGCACCGTGGTCTCGCGCTGGTTGGTGATGCCCACCGCCCTGACGTCCGCCGCGGTCAGCCCGGCCCGCTCCAGCGCGCCGCGCACCACCGAGCGCACCCTGGTCCAGATCTCCGCCGCGTCGTGCTCCACCCAGCCGGGCTGCGGGAAGACCTGCGAGTGCTCCTGCTGCTCGACGGCGACGATCCGGCCGTCCGCGTCGAACAGGATGCACCGGCTGGACGTGGTGCCCTGGTCGATCGCGGCGATGTGGCTGGCAGTCATGCGTTACCTCGGCTCGTGGGCGGCAACGGGGCGGGGGTGACCATTCGTCAGTCCCCGCACGCGCGGGTCCGGCAAACCAGGCGGAGCGGTTCACCCGGGGCGGCCGGACGGCGTTCGACATTGTCGAACAACATTCGGCAGCCAACCGCAGTCGGACGCCCGCCGTCAAGGAGGTGTGACGCAGCCCGCGCGGCGCACGGGGGCCCAGGGCCGGTGCGCGCCCGGGCTCCGCGCTCAGAACCGGTGCGCGCCCAGGTCCCGGGAGATCGCCCGGGCCGCCGTCCGCACCGAGGCCACCAGCGCCGGGCGCACCGCGCCGTCCGGACCGCACACCGTCTCCACCGCGCCCGACACGCACACCGCGCCCACCGGGTTGCGCCGCCGGTCCTGGATCAGCGCCGCCACCGAGGCCACCCCCTCCCAGGTCTCCTCCACCGCGTCCGCCCAGCCGCGCTCGCGCACCAGCGCGCACTGCGCGTCCAGCGCGGCCGGCCCGGTCACCGTCCGGGCCGTGAACGCCTCCCACGGACCGTCGCCCAACTCGCCGCGCGCCACCGGGTCGTACGCCAGCAGCACCTTGCCCAGCGCGGTCGCGTGCAGCGGCTGCATCGAACCGACCTCCAGCACCTGCCGCGAGTCGTCCGGCCGGAACACGTGGTGCACCACCAGCACCCCCCGCTGGTGCAGCACCCCCAGGTACACCGTCTCCCCGGCCGCCCGGGCCAGATCGTCCGCCCACACCAGCGCCCGGGCCCGCAGCTCGTGCACGTCCAGGTAGCTCTGGCCCAGCCGCAGCAGCTCCGCGCCCAACTGGTACTTGCCGCTCTCCGGGTCCTGCTCGACGAAGCCCTCCTGCTGCAGCGTGCGCAGGATCCCGTGCGCGGTGCCCTTCGCCAGCCCCAGCCCCGTCGCCACCTCCGACAGGCCGAGCCGGCGCTCCCCGCCCGCCAGCAGGCGCAGGATCGCGGCCGCCCGCGACAGCGACTGGATCGCACCGGGCACCCGCCACCTCCACTGAACACCGGTCGACCCTGCCGACCACCATGCCGAGAACGGGACGACGCGCCCTCGAAGACCGTACTACCCGGCCGACACCTCCCGCCCCCTCCCGTCCCCCGGGCCGCGCCGACCACGCGCCCGGTGGCGCGGCACCACCGGTGGCGGGTCCACCGCCAGGTCCGCCCGGAACTCCGCGCCGAACGCCGCCGGCCCCTCCGGCCGACACCTCCCGCGGCACCCGCTCCAGCCCGCGGCACCCGCTCCAGCCCGCGGCACCCGCTCCAGCCCGCGGCACCCGGCCGGCCGCCGGTCTCGGGCCGGGACGTTCTCGGGCCGGGGCGTTCTCAGGCCGTCGCCGGCTCCGCCACCCAGCCCGCGACCAGGACCAGGCCGGTCGGGCGGTGCACCGCCAGGAAGGCGAACGGACGGTTGAAGCGGGCCGTCGCCCGACGCGAGCGGAAACGGAAGAGACCGCTCGACGCGCTCCGGGTCAACGCCACCGCAGTGACCGCGCCCGCCTCGAAGCCCTTCGCGGAGAACTCCGCCACCGCGGCCTGCCCGGCTCCGCCGACCACCAGCGGGACGCTCCGGCTGATGCCCGGGAAGTGGTGGCCGGGCCCGGCGGCCGTGCCCAGGCCGAACAGGTCGGCGTGCGCCAGCAGATCGTGCTCCGCCCGCACCCGGAAGGCCACCGTCTGCAGCGTTCCGGAGTTCCGCCGCGCCGAGGACTCCACCGACTCCAGCTCCAGCCCCGGCCACGCCGCCCCGTCCGGCAGGTCTGCCACCGGCGTCCGCCGGGCCGCGCCCGACAGCAGCTCGAACCCGGCCGCCACCACCGCGCCCGGCCCGGCCGCCTCCGGGCCGAGCACCAGGTGCACGTCCACCTCGCCGTCGCCCACCACCCGGACCTCCACCACCGGGCCCGCCGAGGTCCGCGCCACCGCGATCCGCTCGTACAGCTCCGGGCCCGACGCCGTCAGCCGGGTGTACTCTCGCCAGGCCCACGGGCCCAGGTCGGTCATCGAACGGTCCGCCCGGAACGGCTTCGCCCACTTGGTGCGCACCGTCAGCGCCGAGGCCAGCACCAGCAGCGCCCCGGACAGCTCCACCGGTATCCGCTCGACCAGGCCACCGGTCCGCTCCCGCGCCCAACCGTCCAGCGCAGCCCGGTCCTTGGCTTCGTCGCCGGTCAACTTCCCCCACATCGAGGCGTCCAGCCGCGCCGGCCAGCCGGGTTCCACCTCGACCTCGTCCGCCGTCCACAGCCCCAACGCCGCCGCGCATCCCGGCACTTCGTTCACCCGGGCCAGCAACTCCCGGGCCAGCGCCGGGGCCTGCTCGGCCGGGACGCCCAGCGCCCCGGCCAGCTCCGCCCGGGCCGGGCCGTCCGCGCCCGCCGCCAGGGCGGCCAGCAGCGGCCACACCCCCAGCGCCGTCCACACCTGGCCGGCCGCGAAGTCCAACTCCCGTCCCCAGCGCGCTCCCAGCGCGTTCACCCGCTCGACCGCCACCGCGTCCACCGTGCCTCGCCCCCTTCTGCCGTCTCCTCCGCCACTCAGCCCGCCCATCAGTACCAGAGCGATCGGACGGCGCCCCGCCCGGCTACCGGCCGGGCCGCTTGCCGGGCTTCTCGCCGGAGCCCCCGCCGCCCGCCGCCGCGAGTTCGGCGATCGCCGCGATCGCCGCCGGGCCGACCCGGCAGCAGCCGCCGACCAGCCGCGCCCCGGCCGCCACCCAGGACGCCGCCCGTACGGGGTCGAACGCCGCCGGGCCCGTCCAGCGCCGGGCCGCCGCGTCCCAGCCCTCCCCGCTGTTGGGGTAGGCCACCGCGGGCAGGCCGGTCACCTCCACCGCCAGTGCCACCGCGGCCTCCACCTCCTGCGGCGCACAGCAGTTGACGCCCACCGCCACCGCTTCCGGAACCTCCGACACCAGCGCGAACACCTCCGACAGCGGCTCCCCGCCCCGGGTCCGCCCGTCCGCCGCGCCGAACGAGAACCACACCGGCACCCCCAACCCCCGTACGCAGTCCGCCAGTACGGCCGCCTCCAGCAGGTCGGGCACGGTCTCCACCGCCAGCACGTCCGGCCCGGCCGCCGCCAGCACCTCCAGCCGGGGCCGGTGGAACGCCGTCAACTCGGCGGCCGACAGCCCGTAGTGGCCCCGGTACTCCGAACCGTCCGCCCGCACCGCCCCGTACGGACCCACCGACGCCGCCACCCAGCGCGGACGGCCGTCGCCCAGCTCCGCCGCCACCTCCTCGGCGGCCAGCCGGGCCACCTCCACGCTCAGCGCCAGCAGCCGGTCCGTCTTCGCCGCGTCCACGCCCCGGGTGGCGAAACCGGTGCGGCTCGCCTGGTAACTCGCCGTGGTCGCCACCTGGGCCCCCGCCAGGAAGTACGCCCGGTGCGCCGCGACCAGCTGCCGGGGTTCGTCCAGCAGCAGCCGGGCCGACCACAGCGCGTCCGACAAGTCACAGCCCTGGGAGGCCAGTTGGTTCGACAGGCCGCCGTCGAGCAGCACCGGTCCGGCCGCCATCGCCGAGGCCAGCGCCGGGCCGGAGGGGGAGCCGTCGAAGTCCGTCACCATCCCTCAAGACTGCACCCGCCACCGGCTCCCGGCGAACCGGACGGCGGTGGCGGCGGACGGCGAATCGGACGGCGGTGGCGGGCGGCGGTCCGGGGCTCGGGGCGTCCCGGAGGCCCGGCCCGGCGTCCCGGCGGTCTTCAGGGCGTCTCGGTCGCCACCGGGCGCGAGGTGACCGCGATCCGGTTGTAGGTGTTCACCACGGTCGCTGCCCAGGCCACGAACGCCGCCTCCGGCTCCGACAGCACCGCCTGCGCGGCCCGCCGGGCCCGGGTGCCCTCCGCCCGGTCGGTCAGCCGGGTGACCGCCTCGGCCAGTGCGAGCGCGGCCCGCTCCCGGGGCGAGAACAGCCCGGACTCCCGCCACACCACCAACTCGGCCAGCCGGTCGTCCCGTTCGCCCGCCTTGCGGGCCGAGTCCGTGTGCAGGCCGACGCAGTACACGCAGCCGTTCAGCTGCGAGCAGCGCAGCCGCACCAGTTCCAGCAGCAGCGGGTCCAACCCGGCCGTCGTCGCGGCCTCCTCCACCGCCCCGTGCAGGGCGTGCACGGCGGCGAACGCCTGCGGGCCCAGCTCGATCATCGGCAGCGGCGGGAGCGGGGGGAGGGCGGCGGGCTGGGGGAGCGTCTCGGTCATCCTCCGAGCGTAGGCACGGCCCGGGGTCCGGCGGGGGTCGGAAACGCGCCCGGTCACCCACTCGGGAGGCCGCTCGCGAAACTGTTGACGGTGTCCCCAAATCGTGGCGCGGCAGCCGTGGTTCAAGGGCTGTACGACTGACGAAGCGTCAACGAACCGCTAACGTCACCCGGTTGGCCGCACGTGTGCGATCCGTCGCACAGCGTGCCGGTAATGTGACGTTCCGTTGCCACACCGATTGTGTGACGGCTCCTGCGAAAGCACCGCTCGTCGGGCGGCACCCACCGGCCCCGTCCCTGGGACGGCCCCGCCCGCACCAGACCCACAACTGGAGATTTCCGCGATGACCACTTCCGTGCAGCTCGACCGTGCCCAGAAGCGTTTCGACCTCTGGGACGTGAACGGCGACGGCCAGATCGACCGCGCCGACTGGGACGCCGAGGCCAAGCGCATCCTGCAGGCCTTCGGCGAGGCCCCCGCCTCCCCGGCCGCCCGCCAGCTGACCGACGCCTACCTCGGCATGTGGAGCTTCTTCGCCGACAAGGCCGGCATCGACGAGCACACCGGCGCGCTCACCCCCGAGCAGTTCAACCACATCGCCGAGGAGCACGTCCTGGAGAACGGTGGCGCCGGCTTCGGCCGCGTCGTCAAGCCGACCATCCAGGCCATCGTCGAGCTGGTCGACGTGGACGGCGACGGCCAGGTCAACCCGGCCGAGTTCAAGTCCTGGCTGGACGCGATCGGCGTCTCCAACGTCGACCCGGCCGACGCGTTCCGCCAGATCGACGCCAACGGCGACGGCCAGCTGTCCGTCGAGGAGCTCGTCCAGGCCGTGCGCGCCTACCACCTGGGCGAGATCGACGTCCCGCTGCTCGGCCGCTGACCACGCCCGGCCGCTGACGGCCGGCGAGGTGCACTGACGGCCGAAGGGCCCGGACCGGGGACGGCGCCCCCCGCTCCGGGCCCTTCCGGCCTTCCGGCCTTCCGGCCTTCCGGCCTTCCGGCCTTCCGGCCTTCCGGCCTTCCGGCCTTCCGGCCTTCCGGCCTTCCGGCCTTCCGGCCTTCCGGCCTT
>NZ_BAAANS010000011.1:147056-171675 GCF_039529925.1 Kitasatospora saccharophila
CCTTCCGGTTCCCCGTCAGTCCCCGGCCGGGACGAATCGCACCGGCAGCTCCGGTCGCAGGTCCAGCTTCTCCCCGGTCAGCAGGTGCTCGGCCGCGATCAGCACGTTGTAGTGGTTCGGGAAGTGGCAGGCGTCGAAGCCCAGCACCGTGCCGACCTGGTGCTCGCCGACGAACACCTCGTCGCCCCGGTCCAGCACCCCGGCCACCGCGATCTCCGCGAAGCCCAGGAACCCGACCCGGTCGATCCGCGCGCCCGCCGCGGTGTCCCGCTGGTCCGTGGTCACCAGTTCGTGCACCTCGCCCGCCCGCACGCACCGGCTGGCGAACGGCTCCAGGCTCATCCCGCGCTCGGTCCGGCTGTGCAGCAGCACCTTCACCAGCGTGCCGGTCACCGTCCGCTTCGGCCCGTTCTCCCGCAGCCCGCTCATCCGCGCGCCCCCGCCCGGGCCGCCGCCTCGGCGCGGTACGCCGCCTCGACCACCCGCAGCGCGTCCACCCCGTCCGGACCCCGCTCCGGCGCACCGGCGTCCGGCCCGTCCGGGCCGCGCAGCAGCCCGGCGAACTCGCCGACGATGCCCTCGTACTCGTGCCACAGCGACTGCTTGAAGCCCTCGTGCCCGGCCAGCAGGTCCGCCCGGAGCACCGTCCCGTCCGCCAACTCCACCGTCACGTCCTTGAGTTCGCCCGGGTACGACCAGTCCAGTTCGATCCGGCCGCGCACCCCGTCCGGGCCCGTCAGCTCCAGGGTCGCGGACCGGTCGACCCCGTCGCCGTCGCGCACCACCTCGGCGCCGAGCAGCTCCATCGGGCCGGCCAGCAGCCGCAGCAGGTCGTACGCGTTCGGGCCGTTGTCGGCGACGCAGCCGCCGCCGCAGCGCTCCGGGTCCAGGTACCAGCGGTCCCGGCCGACGTGCTCCTCGATCAGCTCGAAGTAGCGGGCCGTCACCGACCGCACGGGGGACGGGTTCCGGGCGAGCGTGGCGCGGAGCGTCCGCACCGCCGCGTTGTACCGCCGGTGGAACGCGGTGAACAGTGGCACCCGCCGTTCGGCCGCCAGCGCCGCCAGCTCCGCGCCCTCGGCCGCCCGCAGCGCGAGCGGCTTCTCCACGCAGACCGGCAGGCCCGCCCGCAGCGCGTCCCGGCAGATCGCCAGGTGCAGGTCGTTCGGGACGGTCACCACCACGGCGTCCAGCCCGCCCGCGGCCAGCAGCTCCCGGTGGTCGGTGAAGCCGGGCACCCGGCCGTCGAACGGCTCCAGCACGGTGGCGTCCCGGTCGCACACCGCGGCCAGTCGCACCCCCGGCACCCGCTCCAGCGCGCCCAGGTAGAACCGGGAGATCACCCCCAGTCCGATCACGCCGATCCGCAGCTCGCTCACCGCCCGCCCTCCGTCCCGGTGGCCACCACGGCGACCGGGCGGACGCCCGACTCGGCCGCGATGCCCGCCAGTTCGGCCAGCAGCGGGGCGGCCAGCGGCACCCCGTCCCGGCGCGCCTCGGCGGTGCGCCGGGCCTCGTGCCAGCCCGGGTACGCCACCGGGCCCGAACTCCCTTCCGCGGGAGGGCAGTCCAGTACGGTGCCGAACAGGGTCCGGGCGTCCAGCGCGACCTGGCGGGAGTCCCGGAGCGTCGCCGGGGCGATCGCCAGCGCGAACACGCCGATGTCGTCGTCCCGGCCGGACGGCCGCCCGTCGCCCTCCAGCGCCTCCGGCTCCGGCCCCAGGCCCGCGCCCGGCAGCAGCGCCGCCAGCACCTCCACCATCAGTCCCAGCCCGAAGCCCTTGAACTCGCCGCCCGCCCCGGCCCCCAGCCACAGCAGGTGCGCCTCGCCCCGGTCGAACGCCCCCGGGTCGGTCACCGGCTCCCCGTCCGGCCCGGCCAGCCACCCCGGCGGGATCGACCGGCCCGCCCGCTCGGCCGCCCGGACCCGGCCGGTCGGCACCGCGGTGGTGCTCATGTCCAGGACGTACGGCGGCAGTTCGCCCGCGGGGGCGGCCACGCTCCACGGGTTCGTGCCCAGCAGCGCCACCGCGCCGCCCGGCGGCCGGGCGATCCGCTGCCGGCCGCAGTTCGACGCCAGCAGCCCGATCATCCCGCGGCCGGTGACCCGCGCCGCGTGGTGGCCCGCGCACCCGAGGTGGGTGGCCCGGCGCACCGACACCAGCCCGATCCCGTACCGTTCGGCCCGTTCCGCCGCCAGCTCCATCGCGGCCCCGGCCTGCCACAGCCCGAGCGCCCCGGCCGCGTCGACCAGCACCGCGGCCCCGCGGTCGGCCAGCACCACCGGCTCCGCCAGCGGATCGGCCCGGCCCTCGGCCAGCAGCGGCAGGTAGAGCCGGCCCAGGTTGGCCAGCCCGTGCGAGTCCATCCCGGCGGCGTCGCCGTAGCACAGCGCCTCCGCCGCCTCCCGGGCCCGCTCGGGCGGCAGCCGGTGCGCGGCGAACACCTCGGTGGTGAAACGGATCAGATCGGCGTACGGGACGCGGACGGTGCCGGCGGCACTGGGCGCGGACGCCACGGTGGTCACGGGGAACAGCCTCCAGTCGGGGTCATGCGGACGGTCGGGGTCGTCGGAACGAAGGATCAGCGGGAACGAAGGATCAGCGGGAGCGAAGGGTCAGCGGCGCGCGAAGGGTCAGCGGCGGGCGAAGGCCACCAGCAGCCGGGCCACCGCCGAGGCGAAGGCGTCGAGTTGGGCGGCCTCGGCGAACTCGCCCGCCGCGTGCGCCCGGTTGGCACCGAGCTCGCCGGGGCCGAGCACCACGGTGAACGCGTCGTCCGGCAGGCCGGCGGCCCAGATCGCGTCGCAGGTGAACGCCGGTTCCGCGTCCGGCACCCGGGCGATCCCGGCCCGCCGGGTGAGCAGGTCCTCGAACTCCGGGTGCCGGTCGTCCAGGACGGGCAGGCCGCGCTTGGGCCAGTCCAGCCGGGTGATCCGTTCGCAGTCGGCGGCGGTGCGGGCGAACTCCGGCAGCCCGCCGAAGTCCCGGCGGAACCCCGCCAGCCCGGAACGGACCGCGGCCGCCACCCGCTCCTCCGCCCGGCGGCCCGAACCCGCGTCCCGGTAGGGGAGGTTGAGCAGCAGTTCGCCGCTGCCGTAGACCCGGTTGTGCAGCGGGCCGGTGCCCATCCCGGCCACGCAGACCGGGTCGCGCGGACCGGCCGCGGCGCCCAGCTCCCTGGCCAGGTGCTGGGCGAGGAAGCCGAGCAGCACCGTCGCGTTGTGGCCCGCGCCCGGGCAGTCGTCGATCGCGTCCTCGCCGCGCACCCGCAGCCGGGCGGTGGCGGCGGCCGTCGCCCGGGGCAGGTAGCGCAGGCCGGTCGGCTCGCAGAACACGTTCAGCGCGCCCGTGTACCCGGCCTCGACCAGCGGACGGGTGCCGAAGACGCCCATCGCGCCGCCCTCCTCGCCGGACACCGCCTGCACCAGCACCGCGACCTCCCGCCCCACCCGGGGCTCCGCCGCCACCGCCGCCCGCACCCCGGCCAGCAGTGCCACCGCCGGGCCCTTGGCGTCGATCGCCCCCCGCCCGGTGAACCGCCGCCCGTCGAAGCCCACCGGCTCCGCCCCGGCCACGGTGTCCAGGTGCACGTTGAACATCACCGTCGCCGCCCGCGGCAGCTCCGGTCCCAGCCGCAGCACCAGGCTCGGCTGGCAGGCCAGGAACCCCGGGGCCTCGTCGACCGCCCGCCGCACCGTCAACGGCACGTCCGCACGGTCGAGTTCGGCCGCTGCGGGCGAACCCCGGTACACCTCCACCAGCCCGATCCGACCCCCGGCCCGGGCGTACGCCTCCAACGCCTCGGCCTGCAGCGGCGGCGGCGCGCCCGGGCCGGTCTCCAACGGCCCGGCGGTGGGCAGGCGCAGCAGATCGAGCAGCAACTCCCGCTCCTCCGAGGAGAGTTCGGACTCCACCGGAGCGGTCTCAGCGAGCATCGGACGCCACCTCGGCCGCTTCCGCCGCCCGGGCAGCCTGCCCCGCCTGCCGGGGCAGCGGCGCCTCCCAGGCCAGGCCGCCCGGGACGAGCCGCCAGCCGGGGGAGTGCGGCAGCACCTCGCGCTCGACCAGGGCGGTCAACGCCCGCCCGGCGGCGACGAATCCGCTGTCGGTGCGGCCGTCCGCCGCCAGGCCCTCGTGCGGCCGGGTGGCCAGGTGCGGTTCCAGCGACCAGCCGCCGCGCCAGCCGTGCGCGGTCAACAGCCGCAGGGACTCGGCGAGTCGGGCCTCGCCCTCGCCCGGCAGCACGTACCGGGTGTGCTCGCCGCCGCCGACCGCGTCCTTGATGTGCACGTGGTCGACGTGCTCGATGCTCCGGCGCAGCAGTTCGAACCCGTCGTAGCCGTACGGGACGCCGTTGCCGGTGTCGTGCAGCAGCCGCAGTCCGGAGTTGTCCACCGAGGCCATCAGGTCGAGCGTGTTCTCGATCGAACTCCCGCCCCAGCCCGCGCAGTTCTCGTGCAGCGCGACCTCGTTGCCGCGCTGCGCGCCGATCGCGAAGAAGCGCATCCGCTCCAGTGCGAGCCGGCGCCACTCGGCCTCCGGCAGGCCGGTGCCGTTGGGGTAGGACATGATCCGGATCCGGTTGGTGCCGAGCACTTCGGCCCGGGAGGAGAGCCGGCCGAGCTCCATGACGTCCGCCGTGAGGTCGCCGGTGATGTCGGAGGCCCAGTTGCCGACCCGGGAGGCCAGGCCGGAGACCCGGATGCCGTGCCGCTTCAGGGTGGTGGCGATGGCCTTGACCTGCCGGTGGTCGAGGTCGGCGATCCAGACCCCGTCCACCGTGCGCAACTCCAGCTCGCTCCAGCCGAGTTGCTCCAGCGCGTCGATCTGCCCGGCCAGGTCGGGGGCGGCCTCGTCGCCGATGCCGCCGAACCGGATCGCGGGCCGCCGGGCCACCGGCGTCCGGTTCGCCCGCCGGTGCCGGGCCCGCCCGCCCTTGCGCAGGGCGCTCACCGGGCCGACGCCGTTCGCAGCGCGCCGCCGGGCAGCGGCCGGGCCGCGATCGCCTTGGCCCGGTCGAGCAGGCGCACCACCTGGGCGTTGACCTCCAGGTCGGGGTGCGGCCCGCGCCGACCGCCGTCCGCCGCGTAGTAGCGGTAGGTGTGCTCCAGGAAGCCGCCGAGCGCGTCGTCGTGCAGCAGTTCGGTGCTCTCGCCGTCGCGGTCGATGACGGTCAGCCGGGCGTACGCGTCGGCCTCGCTGCCCGGGAAGTGCCCGATCAGGGTGCCGTGCGCGAGTTCCAGGGTGACCCGGCGCTCGCGCACCGGCGAGGTGAGGTCGGAGCGGATCCGGGTCCAGGTCCCGCTGTCGTGCTGGAGGTTGAGCCAGGCGGTGCCGAGCCGGGGCAGCACCCGCCCGCCGACCGCCATGTCGGTGCCGCCCGCCCCGGTCACCCGGCCGGGCCCGGCCAGTGCCAGGCACAGGCCCAGCGAGTGCGGCAGCTCGACGTCGAACGCGGTGGGGTGCCCGTCCCCGGCCAGCGTGCGGGAGAACCGCGGCTTGCGCTGCACGACGTGGATGGTGCGCAGCGGCCCGTACGCGTCCCGGGCGAGCAGCGCGCGCAGCCGGTCGGTCAGCCGGCTGCCCAGCCACTGGGCGACCACCGCCAGGTCCAGCCCGTACCGGTCGCGCAGCGCGAGCAGCTCGTCCAGGCCGCGGCTGTCGGCGGCCACCGGCTTCTCCAGCAGCACCCGCCGGTAGCCGAGCCGTCCGAGCGTCTCCAGGGCGGCGGTCCGCTCGGTGGGCGGGGTGCACAGGTGGACGACGGTGCGGGCCGGGTCGAGCAGCCGGGGCGCCTCGGCCAGGGTGGTCGGGCGCAGGTCGGGGGCGGCCGCGGGGCGGCGGTGCGGGTCGGCGGCCAGCACCGGGCCGGCCGCGAACAGGTGCGAGGTGCCGGGGTCCGCGCGCAGCCGGCGCAGCACCGGGAGGTGGAGGCCGTGCCCGGCCCGTCCCATTCCGACGAGTAAGGTCCCGAGTCCGTTCGACATGGCGAAACGTCATTCCTTCCGCGTCGCGGTATTGCTTCGTCCGGTATTCAAGCAGTACTTCGGCAGCGATCCGATCAGGCGTCAAATCGCTTACCCGGCAGGCCATTCGAAGGAGTGAAACAGCCTGACCCGCCAGGTCGACCGGGGGTCGGGGGCATAGATTCGAGGGCGGGCTTTTCCGCCCGACCAATCCATACAATCCGATGAGAGTTTCATGGGTGCCACTACCTCTCCGGGTGTTCCCTTCTTCACCCAGGCCGCGACCTTCGAATCCCTCTGGCCCACCACCCGGCGCCACCTGGACGAACTGATGGACCGCGGCAAGTACTCGCACGGCCCCAAGGTCGAGGAGTTCGAGACCGCCCTCGCCGCCTGGACCGGCGCCCGGCACGTGATCGGCGTCAACAGCGGCACCGACGCCCTGGTCCTGCTGCTGCGCGCCGCCGGACTGCGCCCCGGCGACGAGGTGGTCGTCCCCGCCTACACCTTCGTCGCCTCCGCCACCTCGGTGGTGCTGGCCGGCGGCCGCCCGGTCTTCGCCGACATCGACCCGCTCGCCTACGCCCTCGACCCGGCGAGCGTCGAAGCCGTCCGCACCGACCGCACCCGGATGGTCATGCCGGTCCACCTGTTCCACCAACTCGCCGACCTGGCAGCCCTGCTGACCGTCGCCGACCGGCACGGCCTGACCGTCGTCGAGGACAGCGCCGAGGCGTTCGGCATGCGCTGGAACGGCCGCCACGCCGGACTGCACGGCGCGGGCGGCGTGCTCTCCTTCTTCCCCACCAAGACCCTCGGCGCCCTCGGCGACGCCGGCGCCGTCCTCACCGACGACCCCGCCCTCGCCGAAGCCGTCTCCGCGATGCGCCACCACGGCCGCGCCGGCCGCACCCTCGACGACTTCCCCACCATCAACCGCCCCACCGAACTCCTCGGCACCAACAGCAAGATGGACGACGTCCAGGCCGCCGTCCTGCTCGCCAAACTCGGCCGCGCCGACCAGGACATCGCCCGCCGCGCCCACCTCGCCGCCGCCTACACCGAACGGCTGGCCGGCACCCCCGGGCTCACCCTGCCCACCGTCGTCCCGCGCGCCGCCGCCACCAACCCCGTCTGGTACGTCTACCTGATCGAGTCCGACCACCGCGACGAACTCGCCGCCCACCTCGCCCGGCACGGCGTCCAGACCGAGACCTACTACCCGACGCCGCTCCACCTCCAGCCCTGCTTCGCCGAACTCGGCCACCGGCGCGGCGAGTTCCCGCACGCCGAAGCCGCCTGCGACCGCGCCCTCGCGCTGCCGCTCTACCCCGACCTCGCCGACCACGAACTGGACCTGGTCAGCGACCTGGTCCGCGACTTCCAGCACGGAAAGCAGCGGTGACCCGCCGATGACCACGACCACCGCCGCCGCCACCACCATTCCGTTCTTCCCGCCCGACCTCTTCGAGGACGACCGCGACCTGCTGCTCGACACCGTCCGGGAGGTCGCCACCGACCCCGCCCAGCGCTTCATCCTCGGCGAACGCACCGCCCGCTTCGAGGAGTTGCTGCGCACCGACCTCGGCGCCGGGGACGTCATCGCCTGCGGCAGCGGCACCACCGCCCTCACCCTGATCCTGCGCGCCGCGGGCATCACCGCCGGCGACGAGGTGATCGTCCCCGCCTTCGGCTGCGCCCCGCTCGCCAACACCGTCCTCGGCGTCGGCGCCACCCCCGTCTTCGCCGACGTCGACCCGCACACCCTGGTCATCGACCCCGACGCGGCCGAAGCCCTGATCACCCCCCGCACCAAGGCGCTGATGCCCGCCCACATGTTCTCCGTGATGGCCGACATGCCGCGCCTGCGCGCCCTCGCCACCCGGCACGGCCTGCGCCTGATCGAGGACTCCGCGGTCGCCCAGGGCGCCGTCCTGGACGGCCGCCCGGCCGGCACCTGGGGCGACGCCGGCGTCTTCTCCTTCGTCCAGGTGAAGTCCTTCGGCGGCCCCGGCGAAGGCGGCGTCGTGGTCACCGACGACCCCGAACTCGCCCGCACCGTACGGATGCTGCGCAACCACGGCCAGGACGGCACGCACCGCTTCCGGCACCACCTGATCGGCCTGAACAGCCGCTTCGACGAGATCCTCGCCGCCTTCCAACTGCGCCGCCACCCCGGCCTGGCCCGCCGACTGGCCCGCCGCGCCGAGATCGCCGCCCACTACACCGAACGCTTCACCCCGCTCGCCGCGCACGGCGTCCGGCCGCCCCCGCCCGGCACCAACGGCCGCTGCTACTACGTCTACACGCTGCTCGCCGAACGCCGCGACGACCTCAAGCGGCACCTCGCCGCACACGGCGTCGACAGCCACGTCTACTACCCGCAGCCGCTGCCCCACCAGCCCGCCTTCGCCCACGCGGCCGCCCCCGACGGCCACTGGCCGAACGCCGAACGAGCGGCCCGGCAGTGCCTCTCGCTGCCGGTCTACCCGCACCTGACGGACGCCCAGGTCGAGCGGATCACCGAGGCCGTCCGCACCTTCCCGACCTGATCCCGCCGGTGGGCGCCCCGCCTCCGGCCGGAGAACGGGGCGCCCACCGAAGGCGGTTCAGCCCGCCGCCGGGGCAGTCCGGCCCGCCGCCCCCGACAGCGGCACCGCCCCGTCCGCCCGTACGGCCGCCGCCGCCAGCTCGGCGACCACCCGCCGGTCCGGCTTCCCCGACCCGCCCAGCGGCATCCGCTCCAGCAGCAGCAGCCGCTCCGGCAGCTTGTACCGCTCCAGGCCGCACAACTCGGCCAGGAACAGCGTCAGTTCGGCGAGCGTCAGCTCCGCCCCGCGCGGCACCGCGCAGACGCACATCCGCTCGCCGAGGTCCGGATCCGGCACCGGCACGCACACCGCCTCCGCCACCTCCGGATGCCCCTCCAGCAGCCGTTCCACCTCCGCCGTGGAGATCGACACCCCGCCCCGGTTCACCATCTGCTTGATCCGCGCCAGCACCCGCAGCGACCCGTCCGCCTCCAGCACCCCCCGGTCGCCGGACCGCACCCAGCCCCCGTCCACCCGCAGCCGGTCGTCCAACTCCGGTGCCCCGACGTGGCACAGCGGCGACATCGGCCCCCGCGCCTGCAGCTCGCCCGGCACCCCCGCCGGCACCGGACGCCCGTCCGGCCCGCACACCCGGAACTCCGCGACCCGCGGATCCGGCCGCCCCACCCGCAGCACGTCACCGCCCGGATCCGTCCACCGCGCATGGCAGTTGAGCCCGTCACTGGCCCCGTACACGTTCACCACCGGACAGCCGAACCGCCGCAGCGCCGCCGCCAGCACCGCCGGGGACAGCGCCGCCGCACTCGACACCACCGCCTGCAGCGAGGACAAGTCCTCGCCCGGCAGCGGCAGTTGCTCCGCCATCCGGCGCAGCATGGTGGGCACCGCCGCCAGGTGCGTCGGCCGCCACCGCCCCACCGCGGCCAGCGCCCCCACCGGATCGAACCGCTCCCCGCCCGGCGGCAGCAGCACCGTCGCCCCGCACCGCACCAGCGCCACCACCGCCAGCGACCCGTACGCCGTCGCCGGACTCACCAGCAGCAGCACCCGCGGCGGCGCACCGTCCGCCGTCTCCAACACCCGCTCCACGTACCGCCCGCGCCCGCCCGCCAGCGCGTCGTGCGAGTACGCGACCAGCTTCGGCGCGGCCTCCGAACCCGAGGAGACCAGGATCCGGGCCGGCGTCCCCGCGTCCACCACCGCGGGCTCCCACTCCGCCCGCTCCGGCCACGGCTCCCCGTCCAGCACCACCACCTCGTGCAGGTCCGGCAGTTCCGGCCGCAACCCGTCCACCAGGGCCTTCCACTCCGGCACCGTCACCACCGCGTCCACCCGGGCCGTCCCCCACACCGCCAGCAGGTCCCGCCGTCCGTGCCCCGGCGTGCACGGCAGCACCACCGCGCCCAGCGCCGCCACCGCCAGGTCCACCGCCAGGGCTCGCCGGTCCGCCGGCACCCGCACCCCCACCACCGACCCCGGACGCACCCCCCGCGCCGCCAGCCCCGCCGCCAACCCCCGCACCCACCGCCCCAGTTCCGCGTACGAGCACTCGCCGTCCCCGTCCACCACGGCCACCCGTTCGCCGTGCCCCGCCACCCGCTCCGCGAACAACTCGTACAACCCCCGCCCCGCGCACCACCCCTGCGCCACCCACCGCTCCCGCAACCCCCGCTCCACCCGGTCCGGGAACTCCACACCGGCCACCGAAACCCACGTCACGCCCACCACTCCCGTTCACGTTGCGAACCACCCGAACCCCCCGGACCACCCGAACCCCCGGACTACCCGAACTCCCAGGGCGCGCGGACGAACGCGCACCCGTCCGGGCCGAACTCCAGCACCGCCGCCACCCGCGGATCGCGCGCCAGGACCGCCAGGTCCGTGCACGCCTCCACGCCGGCCGGCCCGCCGCCCGCGCTCGGCGCCCCGCACAGCAGCCGGGCCGCCGACAGCAGCGAGGACTCCACCCGCTGCGCCCGCCCGGTCCGCTCCCGGGCCTCCAGCGCGGCCACCGCCCCCGCCGCGCAGACCAGGCCGCCCAGCACGTCGCAGACCGTCAGCAGGGTCGGGCGCGGCGGCTCCCCGGCCGGGGCGAGCAGCGCGGCCAGCCCGGAGTGCGCCTGCACCGGGTAGTCGGTGCTCAGCCCGGGCCCGCCGCCGCTGGCCTGCGCGTACACCAGCCCGGGGCGCAGCGCGGCGACCGCCTCGGCGTCCAGCCCGAGCCCGGCCACCTTCGCGGGCGCCAGACTGTGCAGCAGGATGTCCGCCCGGCCGATCAACTCCCGTACGGCAGAACGTCCTTCCGCGCTCCGCAGGTCCGCCTCCAGCACCCCCTTGCCGCGGTTGAGCGCCGCGAACCGCGCCGACACCGCCGCCCCGCCGACCTCGGCCACCGGCGGCACGCCGCGCAGCGGGTCCCCGCCCGGCGGTTCGACCCGCACCACGTCGGCCCCGAGCAGCGCCAACACCCGCCCGGCCAGCGGCCCCTGCACCCGCCGGGTGATCTCCACCACCGTCACGCCGTGCAGCGGGCCCGCCCCGGGGCCGGGGCCGCCCCCGCACGCCGGGGCCGGCCCGCCCGCCCGCAGCCGCCACGGCATCCCACCCAGCACGGCCGGCCGCTCCGCCACCACCGTCAGCTCCACCCCGCACTCGGCCGCCAGCCGCGCCAGCCGGGGGTGCCCGACCGCCCGCACCGCCGCGAACAGCTCCGGCGGCAGCGGACAGACCGCCGTCCCGTACCGGGCCTGGAACGCCGGCCAGGCCCGCCCCACCACCCGCCGCTCGACGCCCAGTTCGGACCAGAACCGCAGCCAGCCGTCCGGCTCCAGTGCCTCCAGCTCGAACCGCACCCCGTCCGCCGAACCGAACGGCGGCCCACCCGTCCCGCCCGGCTCCACCCACCCCTGCTCCGGCGCGGTCGCCGCCGCCAGGTACTGCGACAGCCCGAGCAGCGCGGCCTGCGCCACCGACACCCCCACCTCGCGGTACGCCGCCCCCAGCCGCCGGGCCCGCAGCGCGGCCAGTGCCCCGGTCGCCCCCAGCACCCCGGCCGCCACCGACGCGAAGTCCGCCCCGAGCGGCACCGGCCCCCCGTACCGCCGCCCGTGCACGTGCGCCACCCCGCACGCCGCCTGCACGTCCGCCTCACTGCCCACCGGCAGCCCCGACGGCCCGCCCCAGGACACCCGGCACGCCAACTCGCCGCCGACCTCCAGCACTTCCCCCTCCCGCACCCCCACCCCGGAGGTCCGCAGCAGCCCGGTCAGCACCTCCTCCGCCACCCGCGGGCGCACCCCGAGCAGCAGGCCCGCGCCGGGCGTCACGGCCGCCGCCCGCGCACCGCGTACACCACGTTCGAGCAGGCCAGGAACCGCGGATCGGCGAACAGCCCCCGCAGTTCGGCGAGTTCGTCCTCGGTGAGGCCCTCCCGGAGCAGCGCCTCCCGCAGGTGCCAGGTGTTGTGCAACTGCATCTCCCGCTGCGGGGTGCCGGGGGCCAGCAGGTCGATCCGCACCTGCGCCGCCACCCCGGTGAACCCGGCCCCGGTCAGGGCGTCGGCGCACTCCCGGCCCCACCCCTGGTGCGAGCCGCGGGCCCGGAAGGCCCGCAACTTCGCCTGCTGGTAACGCTCGTACAGCTCCCGGGCCCGCCCGTCCGGGGCGGTGAGCACCGGCGCGTACTCGGCGTCGAACTCCAGCAGGTGCAGCACCCCGCCGGGCCGCAGCGCGGCGAACAGCCGCGCCAGCACGGCCTCCCGCTCCGGCAGGTGGGACAGCACCAGCCGCACGTGCACCAGGTCGAAGGCGGCCTCCGGCAGTTCGTCCCGCACCACGTCGTGCTGCCGCACCGTCAGCCCGGGCCGTGCGGGCAGCGGCAGCGGCGCCAGGTCGGTCGCCAGCACCGAGCCTCCGGGTGCCACCCGGTCGGCCAGCCAGAGCGCGACGCTCCCGGCCCCGGTGCCCACGTCCAGGCAGCGCATCCCCGGCCCGACCCCGCCCGCCCGCAGTGCGCCGAGACTGACCGGGTCGAGCCAGGCCGCCAGGCACCGGTGCTGCCCGGCGGCGTGCGCGCTCCCGTTGTCGAACAGGTACGACCCGGCCGCCCGCACCGCGCCCGCCGCCCGCACCGCGCCCGCCATCAGGTCTGCCCCAGGACGGCCGGAGCGACCGGAGCGATCGGGGTGCCCGGGGAGCCCGGGGTGCCCGGAGCGGCCGCGTGCGCCAGCACCCGCCGGGCCGCCAGCTTCCCCGAGCGCACCGCGCCCTCGCTGCTCGGCCGCAGCATCACCCAGTCCCCGGCGTACTCGACCGCCCGGGTCGGCCGGGCCAGGAACGCGGCCCGCTCCCGGACCGCCGCCGGGGCGCCCTGCGGCAGCCCGAGCGGGAAGCGGAGCACCAGCGTCCGGAGGGTGGCCGCCCGCAGGCCGGGCAGGAAGCGTTCGGCCTCGGTGCAGACCGTCTCCACCACCTGCTCGTCCGGCCGGTCCAGCAGCCCGGGGGAGGCCCACGGCGAGACGAACACGTTGACCAGCCCCTTGCCCTCGGGGGCCCGCCCCGCCGCCTTCAGGTGGTCGAGGACCAGCCCGGTGCACACCCGGCTCTCGCTCTCCGGCACCGACAGCGCGTAGCTCGGCGCCCCGGTCGGGCTGGGCAGCGGCCGGTCCAGCAGGCAGGCGACCTTGAGCATCGGCGCGTACGTGCCGGCCGCCAGGTACGGCCGCTCCGCGGCGGGGAGGTCGTCGCCGCGCAGTTCCAGGGCGAGCGGCGCGGGCACCGCGAGCACCGCCTGCCGGGCCCGCACCCGGGTGCCGTCGGCGAACTCCAGCAGCACGCCGTCCGCCTCCTCGCGGACGGCGGCCACCGGGCGGCCCGTCTCGACCGGCAGCCGTTCGGCCAGTCGGCGGGCCAGCGTGTCCATCCCGTCCCGGTAGGTCATCCAGCGCGCCCCGGCCCCGCCGACCGACAGCAGGGTGGCGACCATGGGGGCGACGGCGGAGCTGTCCGGCCGCCAGCCGAAGCAGTGGCCGGCGAGCGGCTGGAGCATCGCGGCGAGCAGTTCCTCCCGTCCGGCCGATCCGGCGCAGAACTCGCTCAGCGTGGCGTCCCCGCTGGGTGCGGTCTCCGGCCGGTCCGGGTCGAACCCCCGCCAGGCGGTGGCGAGTTCGGCGGTGAAGCGGAGCCAGGCCCAGCGGCCCCGCCAGGACAGTCCGGCGCCGGTCAGCAGCCCCTTGGGGTGGCCGAGGTGGGCGTGCGCCTGCCCGTTCCGCCAGAGCGCGAACCCGGGTTCGACGACCGGGACGTCGGCCTCCGGCAGGCCCACCGCCCGGATCAGCTCCCAGGTGGCCTCGTACCCGGCGCCCGCGATGGTCTCGGCGCCCTCGTCCAGCAGCCACCCGTCCACCCGGCTGGCGGCCATCCGCCCGCCGACCCGGTCGGCGCCCTCGTAGACCCGCACCGACCGCCCGGCCGCGACCAGGTGGTGCGCGGCGGCCAGTCCCGCGATCCCGGCCCCGACCACCGCGACGTCGACCTCCACGTCCGAAGTCACCTCAACCCACCTCCACCGAAAGCCACCGCCACCGAAAGCCACCTCCACCGAAGAGAGTTCACGTCCACAGCCCGGTCCCGATCCGGGCGCTCCCGGCCAGCACCCGGTCCCGCAGCTCGTGCCGCCGGACCTTCCCGGTGGCCGTCCGCGGCACCTCGTCCCAGCCGACCACCAGCGGTTCGGCCAGCGGCGGCAGGTCCCGCACCGCGGCCCGCCAGCGCGCCGGGTCGAGCCCGCCGCCGGAGGTGACCAGCACCGGTTGCGGGCGGCCGTCGGCGACCGAGAGCAGCACGGCCTCCTCGACGTCCGGCAGCCGTTCGTGCAGCACGTCCTCGATCTCGACGCAGCTCATCCCGGGCACCATGTCGACCTCCCGGTCGAGCACGAAGACCCGGCCGTCACGGGTCCTGCTCCCGAGGTCGCCGGTGTTGAACCAGCCGCGGTCGAGCTTGCGCCCCCAGCGCTCCGGCTCGTCCAGGTAGCCCAGGCAGAGCGCGCCGGTGCGGGCGTACAGCATCCCGGTCTCGCCGGGGCGCACGGTCCGGCCGGGCCGGGCGGGGTCGGCGACCTTCACCCGCACCCAGCCGGGCACCGGGCGCCCCAGGTCGCGGGTGGTCGGGTGCCGGTCGCCGGCCGCGGCCAGCGCGCCCCGGGTCAGGAAGCGGAAGCTCAGCGGCCCGGTCTCGCTCTGCCCCCAGCCCTGCATCCACAGCGGGCGCCGCCGCCGGGTGGCGTCCAGGAAGGTCCGCACGGTCGGCGGGTGCATCGCGTCGAAGGTCGAGATGAACAGCCGCACGTCCCGGAACGGGTTGGCCGCCGGGGCCGAGCCGGCCAGCGGCTGCCAGCGCACGTAGCTGGACGGCAGCGCCTCCAGGACGGTCGGCGGGTGGCTGCGCAGCAGCGCGGCGGCCGTCGCCGGGTCCGAGTCGGGCAGCAGCGCCACCGTCCGCGGCGCGCGCCAGAACGCGCTGACGGTCCAGGTCAGCGCCCGCCCGTGGGCGAAGGAGATCGCGCTGGCCACGGTGTCCTCGCGGCGCACCGACAGCACCGGCCAGGGCCGCGCCTCGAACGCGGACAGCCGCCGGATCAGCGTCCGGGTGGAGTGCACCACCAGCTTGGGGACGCCGGTGGTGCCGGAGGTGTGGATGACGGCCAGCGGCTCGTCCTCGCCGCGGGTGCGCACCCCGGGCACCGGGCCGCCGCGCAGCTCGTCCACCGCCGTCGCGCCCTCCCACCCGCCGTCCAGGCAGACCGTCCGCCCGGCCAGCGCGGTCAGCTCGACCCCGGCGGCCCGCGCCCCGCCGAGCACGTCCCGCTGGGTGACCAGCACGTCCGGCCGCAGCCGCCGCAGCAGCGCGCCCAGCGCGTCCGGCGGCACCCGGTCCGACAGCAGCGCGGGCACCGCCCCGATCCGGGCCGCCGCGCAGGCCAGCAGCACGTAGTCCCAGTGGTTGCGCTTGACCACCGCCACCGAGGACCCGGGCCCGGCCCCGGCGGCCGCCAGCCAGGCCGCGGTCTCCCGCACCAGCTCGGCCAGCTGCGCGGTGTCGTACGCGGTGCCGCGCTCCGGCGCCAGGTCCAGCGGACGGCCCAACCGCACGTCCACCGAAGGGCGTTGCTCGGCCAGCGTGTCGAACAGCGGTCCGAGGTCGAGCGGCAGCCGCCCGAACGCCGCCCCGCGCCCGGTCACAGCGCGCCGCCGAACACCACGAGGGCCAGGTCGGTGCCGACCAGCAGCGCGCAGCACACCCGGTGCAGCCGGATGCCGAGCCGGCGGGCGAGCAGGATCTCACCGCGGACGAACCCGAGCACCCACTGCCGGGCCCGCAGCGCGACCACCGGCGCCATCACCAGCGGGAACCACCAGGGCGCGAACCCGGTCACCGCCGAGCCCACCAGCAGCACCGCCTCCAGCGCCGAGCACCCGGCCACGAACGCCGCGTTGCCGCGCGGGGACAGCAGCACCGCGGCGGTCTTCCGCCCCACCGCCCGGTCGCCGGCGATGTCGTTGGTGTTGGAGTACACGCCGAACAGCAGCGGGCCCAGCCCGAACACCAGCGCCTGCACCACCGCGAAGCCGTCGGCCCGCCCGGTCAGCAGCCCGTACAGCGGCAGTACGAAGAACCAGCCGAGCGCGGCGAGGAACAGCTCCTGGAAGCCGTTGTAGCTGATCCGCAGCCACCAGGTGTACTGGAACCCGAACACGGCCAGCGCCGCCGTCCCGGCCACCGCCCACCCGGGCCGGGCCGGGGCCACCGCGACGGCCGCCGCCCAGCACAGCGCGCACGCCGCGACGGCCGCCCAGCCGAACCGGACCGCCTGGCGCTCGGTCAGGGTGCCCGCCACCAGCGGCTTGCGGGCCAGCCGCCGGGCCGGCGCGTCCGGCCCGTAGTTCACCGCGTCGCTGCCGTCCCGGTACCCGGTGACGTCGTCGAAGGTGCACATGGCCGCGCTCATCGCGACCTCGCCGCCCAGGAACAGCAGCAGCACCGCCACCCCCGTCCCGGCGCCCACCCCGGCCCCGGAGGCCAGCACCAGCGCGGCCACCAGCGGGACGCTCAGGTAGTAGTCCCAGATGTCGAGCTTGGCGAGCCTGGCGTACGCCCGCCAGGGGACCGGGGCCGCCTCGGGGGCAGCGGGAAGGGCGACGTGCTCCACGGGAACGCAGTCCTCTCGACGGCGGCCGCAACCCGGGACGCGACTGCCGCGGGGGGCCGGAGACAACGGGCCGACCGCGCTGACGGCGCGTCAATTCGTCACGACGGACGAGGAGTCGGCGGTCGCCATCATGGCACAGGGTGACCGTTCGGACGCATTCCTGTGATCAGCGAAAAAGCGGGCGATCGGCTTTTCCGCCGACCGCCCGTGCGATCGTCCGACCGCTTTCCGGTGGCCCCGCCCTACGCGGAGAAGCTCCCCGCCCCACCCGGCACGTGCGTCCCGTAACCCGGCTGCACCACCACCGACGGGCCCAGGCAGAACGGGTTCCCGTAGACCTTCACCGGACGGTCCGTCTGGTTGGTCAACACGTGTGCCACAGTGGGGAGTTGCTGACAGCCGGCCGGGTCGCGGTAGACGTCCAGCGGCTGCGCCTCGGTCGAGAACACCACCACGTCACCGCTGGCCGCGCGCGTCACCGCGGGGGCCGGAGCCGCCAGTCCCAGCACCGAACCCGCCGCCAGCAGGGAAACCAGAATCGCTCGCACAGTCATCCTTCACGACATTCGACTCCCGTGTCCGTCACGGGACTTCCCCATCGCTATCGTGCGCACACGGCTGAACTCCAATCCCGCCCGCCGAATTCACCCGTCCGGCCGGTGCCGCCGGGACGGCCGCCCCCGCCGCCCCCGCCGCCGCCCGCCCCTCCACCGGCCCCGGCCGATCCCCGCCCGCCCGTCACCCGCCCGGACTACCATCGCCCCCATGACGACCGCGCCGTCCGCCCGCCCCGCACCCTTCGGCCCGCACACCCACTGCCACTGGTGCGGAGCCTCCTACCCGGCCGGCACCGAGAGCTGGCCGCGCACCTGCCCCGGCTGCGGCGAGATCAGCTACCGCAACCCGCTCCCGGTCACCGTCGCGCTGCTCCCGGTCCACCACCCCGACGGCGACACCCGGCTGACCGTCATCCGCCGCACCATCGAGCCCGGCAACGGCCTGCTCGCCCTGCCCGGCGGCTACGTCGACTACGGCGAGAGCTGGCAGCAAGCCGCCGTCCGCGAACTGCGCGAGGAGACCGGCATCCTGGCCGACCCCGCCGACGTCCGCCTGGTCGCCACCGACTCCGACACCCTCGGCGGCTTCCTCTGCCTGTTCGCCCTCCTCCCGGCCCGCGAACTGGCCGAACTGCCGCCCTCCGTCCCCACCGACGAGACCGAGGGCTGGCAGCTCGCCACCGCCGACACCCCGCTCGCCTTCCCCTTCCACACCCGGGTCGCCCGCGCCTGGTTCGACGGCGAGTACCTCCGCATCTGAACCCGGCGGATCAGCGCCCCAGCACCGCCATCGCCGCGTTGTGCCCCGGGATCCCGCTCACCCCGCCCCCGCGCACCGCCCCGGCCCCGCACACCAGCACCCGCGGCCGCCCGGTCCCCACCCCCCACCGCCCCGCGTCCTCCCCGTTCCCTTCGCGGAACGGGAAGGCCAGCTCCCGGTGGAAGATGTTCCCGCCCGGCAGCCGCAGGTCCGCCTCCAGGTCCAGCGGCCCGCGCACCTCCAGGCACGGCCGCCCCTGCGCGTCCACCGCCAGGCAGTCCGCCAACGGCTCCGCCAGCACCCCGTCCAGCGCCGCCAGCACCCCCGCCAGCGCCGCCTCCCGCACCCCCGCCGCCGCCCGCACTCCCATCGGCGCGCCGAACAGCCGGGCCGGCACCTGCAGCCCGAACAGCGTCAGGGTGTGCGCCCCCGCCGGCACCCCCGGCCCCAGGATCGACCGGTCCGCCAGCGAGTGGCAGTAGATCTCCGACGGCGCGGGGGAGGGCAGCCGCCCCGCCGCCGCCTCCCGGTACGCCCCCTCCAGCTCCCGGTACGACTCCGCGACGTGGAACGTCCCCCCGAACGCGTCCCGCACGTCCACCGCCCCGTCCCGCAGCCGCGGCAGCCGGCGCAGCAGCATGTTCACCTTCAGCTGCGCCCCCTCCGGACGCTCCCCGCCGTCCCCGCCGACCCCGTCGCCCACCAGCCGCGCCAACTCCGCCGGCGCCGCGTTGCACAGCACCCAGCGCGCCCCCACCCGCCGCTCGACCCCGTCCGCGTCCAGGTACCCGACCTCGGCCGGCCCCGCCGCGCCCCCCGGGTCCACCGCCACCACCTCGCACCCCGTCCGCAGCTCCGCCCCGCCCGCCCGCGCCGCCTCCGCGAGCGCCCCGGTCACCGCCCCCATCCCGCCCACCGGCACGTCCCAGTCGCCCGTCCCGCCGCCCACCACGTGGTACAGGAAGCACCGGTTCTGCCGCAGCGAAGGATCGTGCGCGTGCGAGAACGTCCCGATCAGCGCGTCCGTCAGCACCACCCCGCGCACCACGTCGTCCGCGAACCGCCGCTCCAGCGCCACCCCCAGCGGCTCCTCGAACAGCTCCGCCCACGCCACCGGATCGTCCACCCGGGCCCGCAGCTCCGCCCGCGAGGGCAGCGGCTCGGTCAGCGACGGGAACACCCGCTCCGCGACCCGCCCGGTCATCCCGTAGAACTCCCGCCACGCCGCGAACTCCCGCTCCCCACCCGTCAGTTCACGGAACGACCCGGCCGTCCGCAGCTCGTCCCCGCCGTCCACCAGCAACCCCCCGACCCGCCCGTCCCGCTCCCACGGCGTGTACGAGGAGATCCGCCGCCGCCGCAGCTCCACCCGCACCCCCAGCTCCGCCAGGATCCGCCGCGGCAGCAGGCTCACCAGGTACGAGTACCGCGACAGCCGCGCGTCCACCCCCGCGAACGCCCGCTCCGACACCGCCGCCCCACCGACGTGCCCCAGCCGCTCCAGCACCAGCACCCGCAGACCGGCCCGCCCCAGGTACCCGGCCGCCACCAGCCCGTTGTGCCCGCCACCCACGATCACCACGTCATAAGCCACCGTCATCCCGCCGGTCTACCACCTCCCACCCGCCCCCACCAGCACGCGCGCCCGCCGACCCTGGACCCCCGGACGATCACGTGGCATGGTCAGCACCGTCAGCACCCCACGGACGGCCCGCCACAAGCCCAGCCGTCCCCACCACGGCCTGGAGACCACCACGTGAGCACCCCTCCGACCCCCCAGGACCACCCCGAACCGCTCTGGCGCCCCGCCCCCGCCCGCGCCGCCGCCAGCCGCCTGGTCGACTTCCAGCGCTGGGCCGCCGAGCACCACGGCGCCCCCGCCGCCCCGCTCGCACCGGTCACCACCGACGCCGAGGCCGCCACCCGCTACGCCGACCTCCACCGCTGGTCCACCGAGGACCTCACCCGCTTCTGGACGGCCGTCACCGAGTACTTCGACGTCCGCTTCCACACCCCGCCCACCGCCGTCCTCGCCGAACCCGCCACCATGCCCGGCGCCACCTGGTTCCCCGGCGCCACCCTCAACTACGCCGAACACGCCCTGCGCGCCGCCGAGGACCCGGCCAACGCCGACCGCCCCGCCGTCCTCCACCTGGACGAGCGCAGCACCGAGCCCGCCGTCACCACCTGGTCCGAACTCCGCCGCCAGGTCGGCTCGCTGGCCGCCGCCCTGCGCGCGAACGGCGTCCGCCCCGGCGACCGGGTCAGCGCCTACCTGCCCAACATCCCGCAGGCCGCCGTCGCCCTCCTCGCCACCGCCGCCGTCGGCGCCACCTGGACCAGCTGCGCCCCCGACTTCGGCGCCCGCAGCGTCCTCGACCGCCTCCAGCAGATCGAACCCACCGTCCTGTTCGCCGTCGACGGCTACCACTACGGCGGCAAGGACCACGACCGCACCGAGGTGGTCGCCGAACTCCGCCGCGAACTCCCCACCCTCGCCACCGTCATCCACGTCCCCCTCCTCGGCACCCCCGCCCCCGAGGGCGCCCTCTCCTACGACGCCCTCGTCTCCTCCGACACCGCACCCGTCTTCGAACCCGTCCCCTTCGACCACCCGCTCTGGGTGCTCTACTCCTCCGGCACCACCGGCCTCCCCAAGGCCATCGTGCAGAGCCAGGGCGGAATCCTGGTCGAACACCTCAAGCAGGCCGCCCTCCACCTCGACCTCGGCCCCGAGGACCGGTTCCTCTGGTACACGTCCACCGGCTGGATGATGTGGAACTTCCTGCTGGCCGGCCTGCTCACCGGCACCACGATCGTCACCTACGACGGCAGCCCCGGACACCCCGACACCGGCGCCCTCTGGTCGGTCGCCGCCCGCACCCGCGCCACCGTCCTCGGCACCTCCGCCGCCTACGTCATCGCCAGCCGCAAGGCCGACCTGCACCCCGGCCGCGACCTCGACCTCTCCGCCGTCCGCTGCCTCGGCACCACCGGCTCCCCGCTCCCGCCCGACGGCTTCCAGTGGATCTACGACGAGGTCGGGTCCGACCTCTGGCTCGCCTCCGTCAGCGGCGGCACCGACGTCTGCTCCTGCTTCGTCGGCGGCGTCCCCACCCTCCCCGTCCACCTCGGCGAGATCCAGGCCCCCTGCCTCGGCGCCGCCGTCGAGTCCTGGGACGCCGACGGCCACCCGCACACCGACACCGTCGGCGAACTCGTCGTCACCAAGCCGCTCCCGTCCATGCCCACCGGCTTCTGGAACGACCCCGACGGCCACCGCTACCACGACAGCTACTTCGACACCTACCCCGGCACCTGGCGCCACGGCGACTGGATCACCGCCACCAGCCGCGGCACCGTCGTCATCCACGGCCGCTCCGACTCCACCCTCAACCGCCAGGGCGTCCGGATGGGCTCCGCCGACATCTACGAGGTGGTCGAACGCCTCCCCGAGATCGCCGAGTCCCTGGTCATCGGCCTCGAAGAGCCGGACGGCGGCTACTGGATGCCGCTGTTCGTCGTCCTCGCCCCCGGCGCCGAACTCGACGACGCCCTCACCGCCCGGATCCGCACCTCGCTGCGCACCGAACTCTCCCCGCGGCACGTCCCCGACGAGGTGATCACCGTCGCGGGCCTCCCGCACACCCTCACCGGCAAGCGCCTCGAAGTCCCGGTCAAGCGCCTGCTCGGCGGCACCCCCCTCACCCAGGCCGTCAACCCCGGCTCCGTCGACGACCTCGACCACCTGCGCTTCTTCGAACGGCTCGCCGCCACCCGCAAGCAGCCCTGACCCCGCAAGGCCCCGAGGGGTCCCGCTGCCACCCCCCACGGCGACAGCGAGACCCCTCGGGAGATTCCGACCCCGCCCGCTACCGGCCGGACAGCGCCTGAGCCGCCGCCTCCCGCGCCGCCTCGGCGGTGTCCGCCGCCCGCGCCGCCTCCGCCGCCCGCTGGCACTGCGCCAGCGTCGCCCGCCCCAGCGCCGCCCGCACGTACGGGATCGACGCCGCACCCATCGACAGGCTGGTCACCCCGAGCCCGGTCAGCACGCACGCCAGCAGCGGGTCCGACGCCGCCTCCCCGCACACCCCGCAGCTCTTCCCGGCCGCCTTCGCCGCCTCGGCCGCCACCGCGATCAGGTCCAGCAGCGCCGGCTGCCACGGATCCTGCAGCCGCGCCAGCGACCCCACCTGCCGGTCCGCCGCGAACGCGTACTGCGCCAGGTCGTTCGTCCCCAGCGACAGGAACTCCACCTCCCGCAGGACCGCCGCCGCCCGCAGCGCCGCCGACGGGATCTCCACCATCGCCCCGTACTTGGCGTCCAACCCCACCTCCCGGCAGGCCGCCGCGAACGCCCGCGCGTCCACCCCGTCCGCCACCATCGGCGCCATCACCTCCAGGCGCACCGTCAACCCCTCCGCCGCCCGCGCCAGCGCCCGCAACTGGGTGCGCAGCACCTCCGGGTGCTCCAACAGCGTCCGCAACCCGCGCACCCCCAGCGCCGGGTTCGGCTCGTCCCCGGGCGTCAGGAAGTCCAACGGCTTGTCCGCCCCCGCGTCCAGCACCCGCACCACCACCCGGCCTCCCGGGAACGCCTCCAACACCTTCCGGTACGCCTCGACCTGCCTGTCCTCACCCGGCGCCTTCGCCGAGTCGTCCAGGAACAGGAACTCGGTCCGGAACAGCCCGACGCCCTCCGCCCCGTTCTCCAACGCCGCCGGCACGTCCGCCGGCCCGCCCACGTTCGCCAGCAACGGCACCATGAACCCGTCCGAGGTCCGCCCCGGCCCGGTCGAAGCCGCCAACGCCGCCTTCCGCTCCGCCGCCAGCCGCCGCAACTCCTCCTGCCGCTCCGCCGCCGGCTCCACCAGCACCTCGCCCGAAGCCCCGTCGACCGCCACCACCACCCCCTCCGCCAACCCCGCCGCCCCCGCCAGCGCCACCACCGCCGGCACCCCCATCGCCCGCGCCAGGATCGCGCTGTGCGAGGTCGGCCCGCCCTCCTCCGTCACGAACCCCAGCACCAGCGACGGATCCAGCAACGCCGTGTCCGCCGGCGCCAGGTCCCGCGCCAGCAGCACGTACGGCTCGTCACTGTCCGGCACCCCCGGCATCGGCACCCCCAACAACCGCGCCACGATCCGGTTCCGCACGTCGTCCAGGTCCGCCACCCGCCCGGCCAGGTACTCACCCGCCGCCGCCAACAACTCCCGGTACGCCGCGAACGCGTCGTACACCCCGCGCTCCGCGCTGCTCCCCGACTCGATCCGCCGGTTCACGTCCCCCAGCAGCTCCGGGTCCTGCGCCATCAGCGCCTGCGCCTCCAGCACCGCCTGCGCCTCACCACCGGCCAGGTTCCCGCGCGCGTTCAGGTCCGCCGCCACCGCCTCCACCGCCGCCCGCGCCCGGGCCTGCTCCCGCGGCACCTCCTCGGCCGACACCTGGGTCACCGGCGGCTCCAGCACCGCCGTCCCCATGTGCCGCACCTGCCCGATGGCGACCCCGTGACTGACCCCCACGCCCCGCAGCGTCCGCTCCATGGTCCGAAACCCCTTCGCCGTCAGTCGCCGTAAGTCCCGTCAGTCCCGTCAGTTCCAGATGAACAGCTCGCCGCCGGCCGTTACCTCACCGGACTCCGCCACCCCGCTCAGCTGCTCCGCCGAAGCCTCCAGCGCCACGATCGGAGAGATCGGCGACTTCCCCGCCGCCTCCACCGCCGCCGGGTTCCACTTGATCACCGGCTGCCCCCGCCGCACCCGGTCCCCCTTGTGCACCAGCAGCTCGAACCCCTCCCCGTTGAGCTGCACCGTGTCGATCCCCAGGTGCGTCAGCACCCCGTGCCCGTTCTCGTCCATCACCACGAACGCGTGCGGGTGCATCGACACCACCTGCCCGTCCACCGGGGCCACCGCCTCGATCGGCTCCCGCAACGGGTCGATCGCCGTCCCCGGTCCGACCATCGCCCCGGCGAACACCGGGTCGGGAACGTTGGCGAGGCCGACAGCGCGACCGGCGAGCGGCGACGTGACAGTGGTCATGGTGGAGCCTCCCAGGTACGGAGTACATCGCGTGCGGCCGCGGGGCAGCGGCCCATTGATCGACTGACCCCAAATTACGTCAACTCCGGACATTCCATGCGATAACGCCCACCGGCCGCGCGGGTGAAGATCACCGCCGGCCTCAATCGAACCGCACACGAACCGACCGCCCCGTACCATCTCCGCCGCCCCCGCCACCCTCAAGTGGTCTAGTCCTCTCGGCCGACCCGCCGCACTCTACGGCATCCGAGTGAGCCCCCACCCGCCACGCCCACCCACCCCGCGCGAGGCCAACCGGGTGACGCCGCCCCGCCCCGATTAGGCGCTCGGCAGCCGAGCCGCTATGGTTGCTCAGGTCGCCGCGCAACGGCGGTAAACAGAGCAAGTCAGACGAGTAAAGCTCCGGTCAACGCCGAGTAAACAGTCTGGTAAGCTCGAAACACGAAAGAACGAAGGCCCGGAGGGTCCGCAGGAATGCGGCTCGAAGGAAGCATCCGTTCCTTGAGAACTCAACAGCGTGCCAAAAGTCAACG